>PKXB01000166.1:0-129 GCA_003133345.1 Hyphomicrobiales bacterium
GCTCTCCCGAAAAGCGCTTTAGTGTCACAGCGATTGTGCCTTTTGGCTCGCCGGGGAAGGCATATTTGATGGCATTCGTTACCAGCTCGTTGACAATGAGCCCGAGCGGAATCGCGCGATCGACCGGCA
>PKXB01000166.1:200-1320 GCA_003133345.1 Hyphomicrobiales bacterium
CTCTTGCAACAGCACGCCGATACGCTCGCTAGCGATCGCATGCTCGCGCTCAAGCCGCACGCGCTCGGTGACGTCTTCGATCGCCAGCAGGATCAGTTGTATCTTGTTGCCAGGCCGATAAACCTTGCGCGCGTTGAGGCACATCACGCGTTGGCCGATTGGCGGGAAGAACTGTTCGACTTCGAAGTCCTCGAATGTTCTTTCGCCAGAAATGATGGTCGCGAGCGCGCTGCGGAGCTTGGGAATGTCCCACTCTTCGTTGCCGAGCTCATAGAGCTTTCGCCCGACCGTCTGCTCTTGCACGACTGAGAATTTGTCGCAGAAGGCGCGGTTCGCGAAGCGAATGGTCAGATCGGGCTCGAGCACGAGCAGGCCTTCACGGATCGTCTCTAAGAGATCCAGTGGGTCGACTTCGCGCATGGCCGGCACCGGCACACCTTCTGATGACGGGCTCATCGAGACAGCAAGAATACGAGCTTGCTCGAGAGGCCACGTCAGCGCCCCCCAGTCCGGGTTGTGAGCTAGTTTAGGGTATGTTGTCGGTAATGTACATTACCGACTTGGTGCGAAGCCGTCGTTGTTATGTATATGTTTTGGGAAGGTGAAAAGCGACGTTTTCCCGGACCAACTGATAACATTCACAAGATGCCTTCGTGAGGCCCTTCCGATTTAATATCGTGACTTGCCGTCGGCCGCGCTCAATCAAACCTGCGCGTTCCAACTCCCGGGCAGCAATGGTGATGGATGGCCTCTGGGCGCCCAGCATTTCGGCAAGGAGATCCTGCGTAATCAGCAGTACGTCCCCGTCACTGCGGTCACGCATCATGAGCAGCCAACGCGCCAGCCGCTGCTTGAGGCTGTGCGCACCGTTGCACGCTACCGACACCATGACCTGTTCGAGAAAGGCCTGACTGTAAGCGTACATGAGACCTCGGAAGGACGGCATCGACTCCATGGCCCGGGTGAACGCTGCGCGAGACATCTTTGCTGCGCTCCCCGGGATTTGGACCAAAAGCCTGGCGGAGGAACTCTTGGCACCTAAGGCGGCTTGCACACCGCTACAACCCTCCCTACCGATCGTTGCCATCTCAATGATGCTGCCGTCCGCATAAACCGCCAC
>PKXB01000166.1:1337-10409 GCA_003133345.1 Hyphomicrobiales bacterium
GCAAGCAAAAGCCGATTGCGAGGCCAATTTGATAAAGCGCTCATCCCCTTAAACCGCGCCCGGTCCGCTTTAGTTCCAAGAGGAAGCGCGTTGTGACGCCATTCTTTCGCCGTCGCATCCACGTCGGCATGTTGCCGCCCGTTTATGAGTCCACGCCCTAGCTCATCGCCACATCGGTGAGCCGCATCTGCACGCGCTCCTCGCCCTGCCAGCGATCGACCGCGAGGTGACCCGCTGCGTGCATGAGCCGGCCGCGATTGTCGAGCAGCGCCTGGCCGAGCGGCTGTCCAGCGGCGCGGAACGCAATCGCGTTGACGATTTTTCCGTCGCCGGATTTAAACCGCGCACGAATGTGATTCTCGCCGACCAGATCGGCGTAGCTGAGCGTGTGCGCCGGCAGCGCCAGCGTCGGCTCCGGATTGCCGGCGCCGTAGGGTCCCGCGCGCGCCAGCATGTCCACCAGCGCCAGATTGACGGCGCCCGCGCTGACCGCGCCGTCGATCGCGAGCCCGCGCTCGCGCCGCGCCGCCTCCACCGATGCGGCCAGCGCGTCCTCCAGATAGGCGCGGAATGCGGCGAGCGCGTCTTTTTTTAAC
Source organism: Hyphomicrobiales bacterium (assembly GCA_003133345.1). Lineage (GTDB taxonomy): Bacteria > Pseudomonadota > Alphaproteobacteria > Rhizobiales > Xanthobacteraceae > Pseudolabrys. The sequence continues at coordinate 1,934 of PKXB01000166.1, forward strand.
GTGATGCCGGCCGCCATGGCGTGGCCGCCGCCCTTGAGCAGCAGGCCCTCGCGCACCGCGCGCCGCACCGCCAGTCCGAGATCGACGCCCGCAATGGAGCGTCCCGATCCGGTACCGGTGCCGCCCGGCTCCAGCGCAATCGCAAACGCGGGACGCCCGTAGCGTTCCTTCAGCCGCGCCGCCACCAGCCCGACCACGCCGGGATGCCAGCCTTCGCCCGCGGTCACCACCACGGCGCCCTTCTCCTCGAGCCCGAGCGCGGCCATGGCTTCGGCTTCCGCCTGCGCCACGGTCGCGAGCTCGATCTGCTGGCGCTCGCGATTCAAACGGTCGAGCTCGGCGGCGATGCGCGCGGCCTCAGACGGGTCCTCCTCCAGCAGCAGCCGCACGCCTAAGTCAGCACGTCCGATGCGGCCGCCGGCATTGATGCGCGGCCCGAGCAGAAAGCCGAGATGCCACGGCTCCGGCGGGCCGGAAAGGCGCGATGCATCCATCAGCGCGGTCAGCCCGATTTGATCGCGGCGTCTTAATGCGATGAGCCCCTTGGCGACGAAGGCGCGGTTGAGGCCTGTGAGCGGCACCACGTCGGCGACGGTGCCGAGCGCGACCAGATGCAGCAGCGACAACAGGTCGGGCTCGCCCCGTAGTCCGGTCCAGAAATTGCGCTGGCGTAACTCCCGCGTCAGCGCGACTAGCGTGAGGAACACCAGGCCGACGGCGGCGAGATGGCCGAGACCGGAGAGATCGTCGGCGCGGTTCGGATTGACGATCGCCACCGCCGGCGGCAATTCCTCGTCGGCCTGATGATGGTCGAGCACCACAACGTCGAGGCCGAGCTTGCGGGCTTCTACGAGCGTTACATTGCTGGTTGTTCCGCAATCGACGGTGACCAAAAGCTTGATGCCGCGCTCGGCGAATGCGCGGATGGCGTCCACATTCGGCCCATAGCCTTCGAAAATCCTGTCGGGAATATGCACGATCGGATCGAGCCCGCAGTGGCGCAGATAGCGCGCGAGCAGCGCCGCGGCGGTGGCGCCGTCCACGTCGTAATCCCCGAAAATCGCTACGCTTTCCCCATGGATAACGGCATGCGCGAGACGCGCCGAGGCGGCCTCCATATCGGTCAGCGTATGCGGGTCGGGCATCAGGCCCTTGATGGTGGGATCGAGATAGGCCGCAACCTCGTCGGCCTCGACACCACGCCCGGCCAGTACCCGCGCCAGCAGTTCCGGCACGCCGGAACGCTGCGCGATGGTAAGCGCGCGCGCCTGTCCCCGCTCGTCCAAGCGGTCGCGCCACGCGCGCCCGGTCGCAGATTTCTCCACACCGAGAAAGCAGCGGTCGGAAGAATTCAACGCCGCTGCCGGCAGAGCCGCCATCGTCATACCACGCGATGAAAAGCGCTCGTTGCGTTCGTCAATCCAGATAAAACTTAGCGAACTGCCGGTGCTCGGCGATCACGCGCCGCACGGTGCCGGTGGCCGAGCGCATCACCACCGTCTCGGTCACGATCACGTCCTTGCCGAACTTGACCCCACTCAGCATGGCGCCGCTCGTCACCCCGGTGGCGGAGAACAGGCAGTCGCCTTTCACCATGTCCTCGATCTCATATTTCTTCTTGGCGTCCTTGATGCCCATTTTCAAGGTGCGCTCGCGCAAGGCTTCAGTATCGATGATGAGCCTGGTCTGCATCTGGCCGCCGATGCAGCGCAAGGCCGCCGCCGCCAGCACGCCCTCCGGCGCGCCGCCGCTGCCGAGATAGATGTCGATGGCGGTCTTCGGCTCGGCGCAATGGATCACGCCGGCAACGTCGCCGTCGCTGATCAGGCTGACCGCGGCGCCGAGCTTGCGGATCGCGGCGATCTTGTCGGCGTGGCGCGGGCGGTCGAGCAGGATGGCGGTGATTTCCGACGGCTTGACGCCTTTGGCCTTGGCCAACCGGATGATGTTTTCTTCCGCCGGCGCGTCGAGGTCGATGGTACCCTTCGGATAGCCGGGGCCGATGGCGATCTTGTCCATGTAGCAGTCGGGCGCGTGCAGCAGCGTACCGCCATCGGCCATCGCGATTGTGGCGATCGCGCCCGGCATGTTCTTGGCGCACAAGGTCGTGCCTTCGAGCGGATCGACCGCGATGTCGACCTTGGGTCCGTGCTTGTTGCCGACCTTCTCGCCGATGAACAGCATCGGCGCCTCGTCGATCTCGCCCTCGCCGATCACCACTGTGCCGTCGATCGGCAATTTGTTCAGCTCGCGACGCATGGCGTCGACCGCGGCCTGGTCGGCGGCCTTCTCCTGCCCACGCCCGCGCAAACGCGCCGACGACACCGCCGCGCGCTCGGTCACGCGTACGATCTCGAGGGTGAGAATGCGCTCCAGCAAAAATTCGGGCTGGACGGTGATCGATGCCATTTCTTAAGCTCCCCCATGGACGAAGCCGGCTTGCAAGCCGGTTTGGATATTAGCTGCGCATGATCTTTTCCGAAAACCGGGTCCCATCCCCGATCGCGGTCGAGGACATGCTTTTCGGGATCATGCGCTTAGTTCTTCTCGATCCGGATCACCTGCGGCATGCCCGAGATCACCCTATCGCGCCCCACCGCCGCAAGAGCCTTGCGCACGGCGTCCTCAGTTGTCGCATAGGTAATGAGGATAACGGGGACGGAACCGGCCTTGGCGTCGCTGTCGGCACGCCCATGGTGGCGCTGCACAATGGATTCCAGCGAAATTTCCTGTTCGGCAAGCCGCGTGGCGATGGTGGCCGCGGTTCCCGGCTTGTCGCGCGCGAGCAGCCGGATGTAGTAGCCGCCCTCGTGGCGCTGCATCGGCGCCTTGCGCACGCTTCGCAATAGCGCCGCCGGCCGCCCGAACGGGGCGGTCCGCACGCCCCGGGCGATATCGCCGATGTCGGAGAGCACCGCCGAGGCGGTCGCGGCACCGCCGGCGCCGGGTCCGATCAGCGTGAGCGGATTGATGCCCTCCGCATCCACCGTGACCGCGTTGGTCACTCCCATCACCTGGGCGATGGCGGAATCCTTGCGCACCATGGTCGGATGCACGCGCTGCTCGATGCCCTTCTGCGTCTTCACCGCCACGCCGAGCAGTTTCACGCGATAGCCGAGCTCGTCGGCTGCGGAAAGATCGGCCGGCGCGATCGAGGAAATGCCTTCCACATAGATCGCGCTCTGATCAACCTTGGTGCCGAAGGCCAGACTTGCCAGGATCGCGAGCTTCTGCGCGGTGTCGTGACCCTCGATATCGAAACTCGGATCGGCCTCGGCATAGCCCAGGCGCTGGGCTTCCTTAAGACACTCCGCGAACGGCAGCTTGTCCTGCTCCATCCTGGTGAGGATGTAATTGCAGGTGCCGTTGAGGATACCGTAGATGCGCTCGAACGAGTTGCCCGCCATCCCTTCGCGCAAGGTCTTCACGATCGGAATGGCGCCGCCGACCGCGGCCTCGAAATTAAGCGCGACGTGGTGCTTTTCCGCGAGCGCGGCGAGCTTGACGCCGTGCTTGGCGAGCAGCGCCTTGTTGGCGGTGACCACCGATTTGCCCGACGCCAGCGCCGCCTCGACGGCGCTCTTGGCGGGATCGCCGGCGCCGCCGATCAATTCCACGAACACATCGATGCCGGGCGCGCGCGCCAGCGCTACGGGATCGGAAAACCATTGCACTTTCTTGAGATCGATGCCGCGATCCTTGGCCTTCGAGCGCGCGCAGACCGCGGCGATCTCGATCGCGCGGCCGCAACGCGCGGCGAGCGCCTCCTGCTGGCGCGCCACCTGGGCGATCAAGGCGGCGCCGACCGTGCCCAATCCGGCGACACCAACTTTCAGCGGAGTGACCATGAAATTAGCGCCGGGTGGCGAGCGGGACGACGTTGTGAAGGTGTTTCGGCGCGGATTCAAGGAAGCGGCGGACATTGCGCGCGGCCTGACGGATGCGCTGTTCGTTCTCCACCAGCGCGATGCGCACGAAGCCCTCGCCATATTCGCCGAAACCAATGCCGGGCGAGACCGCGAGTTCGGCCTTCTCCACCAGCAAGGTCGAAAATTCCACGCTGCCGAGACTGTGGAACGGCTCCGGGATCGGCGCCCAGGCGAACATCGAGGCGCGCGGGCTCGGCACATGAAAGCCGGCGCGGCCGAAACTCTCCACCAGCACGTCACGGCGGCGCTTGTACGTTTCGCGCATCTCCTTGATGCAATCGTCGGGACCGTTGAGCGCCGCGATGGCCGCCACCTGCACCGGCGTGAAGGCGCCGTAATCGAGATAGGATTTCACCCGCGCCAGCGCCGCGATCACGCGCTCGTTGCCGACCGCGAAGCCGATGCGCCAGCCCGGCATCGAAAACGTCTTCGACATCGAAGTGAATTCGACCGCGATATCCATCGCGCCCGGTACCTGCAACAGCGAGGGCGGTGGATCGCCGTCGAAATAGACTTCCGCGTAAGCCAAATCGGACAGTACCAGGATACCGTGCTTCTTCGCGAAGGCGACCAGGTCCTTATAGAAGTCGAGGCTCGCCACATAGGCGGTCGGATTGGCCGGATAGCACACCACCACCGCGGACGGCTTCGGGATCGAGTGGATGATCGCGCGTTCCAGCGTATGGAAGAAATTCGGCGTCGGCTCCGACGGCACCGAGCGGACGGCGCCGCCCGCCATCAGGAAGCCGAAGGCGTGGATCGGATAGCTCGGATTGGGCACCAGCACGACGTCGCCCGGTGCGGTGATCGCCTGCGCCACGTTGGCGAAGCCTTCCTTCGAACCCAGCGTGGTGACGATCTGGGTTTCCGGATTGAGCTTCACCCCAAAGCGGCGCTCGTAATACTTCGCTTGCGCCAGGCGCAGTTTGGGAATGCCGCGCGAGGCGGAATAGCGGTCGGTGCGCGGTTTGCCGAGCGTCTCCTTGAGCTTCTCGATCACATGCGCGGGCGCCGGCAAATCCGGATTGCCCATGCCGAGATCGATGATGTCGGCCCCCGCGTTGCGGGCGCGCGCCTTGGCCCGGTTCACCTCTTCGAACACGTAGGGCGGCAAGCGGCGGATGCGGTAGAAATCTTCCATAGTCTCAAACCCTAAAGTCGGCTGCCCTGTCCAGCCGGCAGGCGTTACCCCGGCAGGCTTTTATCACGGGTTGGTCTTAGCGCCATCCTGGGCGCCGGCGGCTTGGCCGGTATTGATGGTCGCGGGCTTCTTTTTCGCTGGCTGCGCGGCCTTTTTGGCGGCCCCATCGCGGGCTTCCTGCCGGTCGCGCACCACCTTCAGCTCCTCTTCCTCCTTGACCTGCTGTTCTTCGCTCATGGTCGGGGTCGCGCGCGGCGGCGGCATGTCGTGAACGGCCGGGTATACGTATGGCGTCGTCGGCCGCTCCGGGGTCCCGGCCGACAGCCCCATATCGCCCGGCAGCTTGTCGATCACTGCCCCGGACGAGCACCCGGCGAGCGCCGTAGCCGTGGCCAGGGTCAAGGCCGCCAAAATCGATCGTTGCAAGGCTCGCTCCATGCGCCGCCTAAGCTGTGCTTGAGACGAGAAATCGACGCAAACTCAATGAATTCTACCATAAACCGAGTAACGGGGTAAAATGGCTGGAGCAAGGTGGCACGCCCGCTAACCGGCTCGCAGGAAGCCGGACGCCGGTAAAGCCATACACGCAAACATACCTTGCGGGAGGACGCGGTCGGGGCCAATTTTCAAGGCGGGGACCGACGTGAAGCCGATGGACAAGCCCACCACCGAACGAACCAAAAAAGCGGCCAAAGAACCGGTCAAGGAACCGGCCAAGGAGGCTGCCCAGATCGGCTCGGTCGAGATCGAGGCCTTCGCGCATAATATCGCCCGCCTGGTCGAGGAAGGCGGCAAGACGCTCGCCGCCTATTTGAAGCCGCGCGAGGAAGGCAAAATCAAAAGCGGAGCGGCCGACGACGTCGCCGAAGTGGTCAAGACCGTCGGCCAGGTGGCGGAATATTGGCTGTCGGACCCCCAACGCGCGCTCGAACTGCAAACCAGCCTCGGCCGCGCCTATCTCGATCTGTGGTCGGGCGCGGTCAAGCGCATGGCCGGCGAGCAGGCCGCACCGGTCGCCGCCCCCGACCCCAAGGACAAACGCTTCGCCGATCCGGAGTGGTCGCAGAACCAGTTCTTCGACTTCCTCAAGCAGGGCTACCTGCTCACCGTGCAATGGGGCGAGCGGCTGGTCGAGGACGCCGCCGGCATCGACGAGCACACGCGGGCGAAGGCCGCGTTCTACGTCAAGCAGATCGCCAACGCGATCTCGCCGTCAAATTTCGTGCTCACCAACCCGGAACTGCTGCGCGAGACGTTATTGTCGAACGCGGAAAACCTCGTGCGCGGCATGCACATGCTGGGCGAGGACATCAAGGCCGGCCAGGGTCATCTCAAGATCCGCCAGTCCGACTCCTCGCAGTACGAGGTCGGCCGCAATCTCGCGCTCACGCCCGGCAAGGTGGTTTTCCAGAACGACTTGATCCAGTTGATCCAATACGAGGCGACCACCAAAGAGGTGCTGAAGGTTCCGCTGCTGATCGTGCCGCCCTGGATCAACAAGTTCTACATTCTCGACCTCACGCCGGAAAAATCCTTCATCAAGTGGTGCGTCGACAATGGGCTCACCGTGTTCGTGGTCTCCTGGGTCAACCCGGACGCAAAACTCGCCGCGAAAAGCTTCGAACAATACATGCGCGAAGGCGTGCTGGCGGCGTTCGACGCCATCGAGGCGGCGACCGGCGAAAAGCAAGTGCACGCGATCGGCTATTGCGTCGGCGGCACCCTGCTCGCGATCGCGCTCGCCTATCTCGCCGCCAAGAACGAGGACCGCGCGCGCTCGGCAACTATGTTCGCGACGCAGGTCGATTTCGTCCATTCCGGCGATCTCAAGGTGTTCGTCGACGAGGAACGCATCAAGCAGCTCGAAGCGCATATGCAGGAACAGGGCTATCTGGAAGCCTCGCGCATGGCCAACGCCTTCAACTTGCTGCGCTCCAACGATCTGATCTGGCCGTATGTGATCAACAACTACCTGCGCGGCAAGAAACCGTTCCCGTTCGACATTCTCTATTGGAATTCCGATGCCACCCGCATGCCGGCGGCCAACCACTCGTTCTATTTGCGCAATTGCTATCTCGACAACAAGCTCAGCCAAGGCGAGATGGAAATTGCCGGCGAAACGCTCGATCTGCGCAAGGTGAAAATGCCGGTCTACAATCTCGCCACCCGCGAGGACCACATCGCACCGGCGAAATCGGTGCTGGAAGGCTCGAAATATTTTGGCGGCCCGGTGAAATTCGTGCTCGCCGGCTCCGGCCATATCGCCGGCGTGATCAACCCGCCCGGCAAGCCGAAATACCAGTACTGGACCGGCAAGGAGCCGAGCGGTTCCGACGTCGACCACTGGCTGGCCTCGGCGCAGGAGCACCCCGGCTCGTGGTGGCCGGATTGGCTGGAATGGCTCAAGGGCCAGGACGCCGAGACCGTACCGGCGCGCACGATCGGCAGCGGCAAGCTTAAGACAATCGAGGACGCGCCGGGGTCTTATGTAAAAGTGAAAAGCTGGACCTGAAGCCGATGCCCGGCGCCGCCGCCGCTCAATGACGATCCTGCACGCGCTGTTGGCGATCGCCTCCGGCAGCCTGGTCGGCTTCACGCTCGGCCTCGTCGGCGGCGGCGGCTCGATCCTGGCCGTGCCGCTGCTGGTCTATGTGGTCGGCGTCCGCTCCCCACACATCGCCATCGGCACCAGTGCTATTGCCGTTGCCGCCAGCGCTGCCGCCAATCTTGCCGGCCACGCGCGTGCGCAGACCGTGAAATGGCCCTGCGCGCTGGTGTTCGCGGTCGCCGGTATCGCCGGCGCGGCCGGCGGCGCGCAGCTCGGCAAGATGGTGGACGGCACCCGCCTGCTGCTGCTGTTCGGCGTGCTGATGATGGTGGTCGGCGTCCTGATGACGCGGCCGCGCAAGTCGGGCGGCAATGCGGACGTCCAACTCACGCGCGCGAGCATGCCGCGGCTGTTGCCGCTGCTGATCGGCGTCGGCTTCCTGGTCGGCGCGCTGTCCGGCTTCTTCGGCATCGGCGGCGGCTTCCTGATCGTGCCGGGACTGATGGGCGCCACCGCTATGCCGCTGATCAACGCGATCGGCTCCTCGCTGGTCTCGGTCACCGCTTTCGGGCTGACCACGGCGGCGAGCTATGCCTGGTCCGGTCTGATCGATTGGCCCCTGGCCATCCTGTTCATCGTCGGCGGCGCGCTCGGCGGGCTGCTCGGCACCCGCCTCGCCCACCATCTGGCCGGCTACAAACATGCGCTGACGCTCACATTTTCCGGCATTGTTGTTGCGGTCGGGCTCTATATCGTCGCCAAGTCGATCATCGGTTAAGTCGGTGGCGGCTTGTTGATGCCGCCGGGGCGCGACAGCCGCGCCCTCATCCACTAATCCCGCATTCCCCGGATGACACA
>PKXB01000084.1:0-483 GCA_003133345.1 Hyphomicrobiales bacterium
GAAGATGTCGAAGAGCCTCGGCAATTTCGTGACTATCCACGAGTTGCTGAAAGACTGGCCGGGCGAGGTGGTTCGCTTCGCCATGCTGCAAACGCATTATCGGCAACCGATCAATTGGACGATCGCTGGTCTGCGTGAGACGCAGAAAAGCCTGGATCAATGGTATGGGCTGACGGCCGACGTGCAGCCGGGTTATCTGTGCGCCGATGCGCTCGACGCGCTGCTCGATGATCTCAATACGCCGAAGGCCTTCGCCGCGCTGCACGAGTTGCGCGGCGAAGCGGTCAAGGGCGCCAAGCCGGCGGCCGCATGCCTGAAGGCGAGCGCGCAATTGATCGGCCTGTTGCACATGACGGCCGCGGCTTGGGCGGCGTTCCGGCCGGCTTCACTGACGATCGACGAGAGCAAGATCGTGATCCTGATCGACGCACGCATTGCGGCGCGCAAGGCAAAGAATTTCACTGAAGCCGATCGTATCCGCGA
>PKXB01000084.1:491-10186 GCA_003133345.1 Hyphomicrobiales bacterium
CCGCGCTGCTGCGCGAAATCTTCCGCGCCAGCATCGAGCAACTGACCGCCGACGACTACAGCCAAGTGCAGCAGCAGGCATGGGCCTCCGCCGCCGATGACGAGGCCGCCTTCGGCAAGAGGCTCGGCAGCCATTTGACGCTGGTGGCCACGCTGGCCGGCTCTGCGGTAGGCTTCGCCGCGCTCGCCAGCGGCAACAGGATCGACATGCTCTATGTGCATCCGGCGGCCGTCAGGCAGGGCGTCGGCACCATGCTGGTCGACGCGTTGGAAAAGCTCGCCGGCTCGCGCGGCGCGGCGCTGCTCACGGTCGATGCCAGCGACTGCGCGCGCGGCTTTCTCGAGAAGCGCGGCTATGTCGCCCAGCAGCGCAATTCCGTTTTAGTCGGCGATGAATGGCTCGCCAACACCACGCTGCACAAACAACTTACCGCCAAACGGGAGGCCTCATGACCAAGCCCGACACGCCGTTCCCACGCCACTGGCTCTATTACATCGTGCTCAAATACGGCGTCATGCTCGTCGCCGTGCTGGTTGCGCTCTATGTCGTCTATAGGCTGACGTGAGTAACGCTTATGGCCCGTGAGCGCCTCTATCTGTTCGACACCACGCTGCGCGACGGCGCGCAGACCAATGGCGTCGATTTCACGCTCGCCGACAAGCTGGCGATTGCCGGCATGCTCGACCAGCTCGGCATCGACTATGTCGAGGGCGGCTATCCGGGCGCCAATCCGACCGATACCGAACTGTTCGCCAAGGAGCGCAAATTCGACACCACCTTCACGGCTTTCGGCATGACGCGCCGGCCAGGCCGCTCGACCTCGAACGATCCGGGGCTCGCCGCGCTGCTCGATGCCAAGGCCGATGCTATCTGCTTTGTCGCCAAGGCCTGGGATTATCACGTGCGGGTGGCGCTGCAGACGACGGAGGAGGAAAACCTCGCCTCGATCCGCGACAGCGTAAAAGCGGCTAAGGCCAAGGGCCGCGAAGTGCTGCTCGACTGCGAGCATTTCTTCGACGGCTACAAGGCCAATGCGAAATACGCGTTGGCCTGCGCCAAAGCGGCCCACGAGGAAGGCGCGCGCTGGGTCGTGCTGTGCGACACCAATGGCGGCACGCTGCCGCATGAAATCGAAACGATCGTCGGCGAGGTTTGCAAGGTCATCCCCGGCGATCATGTCGGCATCCATGCCCATAACGACACCGAGCAGGCAGTCGCCAATTCATTCGCCGCGGTGCGCGCAGGCGCACGGCAGATCCAGGGCACGCTCAACGGGCTGGGTGAGCGCTGCGGCAATGCCAATCTCGTGTCGATCATCCCGACGCTCAAGCTCAAGCCGGAATTTTCAGAAACGTTCGACATCGGCGTCTCCGATGCCGCGCTGAAGAAACTGGCGCAGGTCTCGCGCGCGCTCGACGAGCGGCTCAACCGCGGCTCCAACCGGCACGCGCCCTATGTGGGCGAGAGCGCCTTCGCCACCAAGGCCGGCATCCATGCCTCCGCGATTGCCAAGGACCCGGCGACCTACGAGCATGTGTTGCCGGAGACAGTTGGCAACAAGCGCAAGGTGCTGGTGTCGGAGCAGGCCGGCAAATCCAATATTCTGGCCGAGCTCGAGCGCATCGGCATCAAGGCCGACAAGGCCGATCCGCGCATCGGCCGCCTGCTGGAGATCGTCAAGGAGCGCGAGGCCATCGGCTACGCCTATGAGGCGGCGGATGCGTCGTTCGAAATGCTGGCGCGCCGCACGCTCGGTACGGTGCCAAATTATTTCGACGTCACCCAGTTCGACGTCAATGTCGAGCAGCGCAACAACGCCAAGGGCGAGCGCGTCACCGTCTCCATGGCGGTGGTGAAGGTAAGGGTCGGCGATGACAATATGATTTCGGCGGCGGAAGGCAACGGCCCGGTCAATGCGCTCGATCGGGCGCTACGCAAGGACCTCGGAAAGTACCAGAAATACATCGACGGCTTGAAGCTCACCGACTACCGCGTACGCATCCTCAATGGCGGCACCGAAGCGGTGACGCGCGTGCTGATCGAAAGCGAAGACGAAAATGGCGATCATTGGACAACCATCGGCGTGTCGCCCAACATCATCGACGCCTCATTCCAGGCGTTGATGGATTCCATCATTTATAAGCTCGTGAAATCCGGCGCCCCGGCGTGAGATAACCTCGCCATGATCGATCACGTCTCGATTGCCGTCCGCGATCTCAAGGCCGGGGAACGCTTCTACACCGCGCTGCTCGCGACGCTCGGCATGACTAAGTTGCGGGGATGGCCGGACGCCGCGATCGGCTATGGCNNCCGTCGACAGCGGCGTCCACATCTGCTTGCGCGCAAGCAATGCCGCCATGGTCGATACCTTCCACGCCGCCGCGCTTGCGGCCGGCGGTACATCCGACGGCGTGCCCGGTTTCCGCGCGCAATATCACGAGAGCTACTATGCCGCTTTCATCCGCGATCCCGACGGCAACCGGATCGAGGCGGTGACATTCGTGGCTGCGAAGTAGCCGCTACAGTTTGTCGGCGGCTTCGGGTGTCATTTCTTTGGCCGCCTCCGGTACCGCGTCCGCCGCCTTTTGCAGCATCGGCAGGATGTCATTGACCTTGTCGGCCACCAGCAAGTCGAAGCCGAGATCGTTGCGGATGAATTCGAGCTTCCGCATGTGGTCAAGCAGTGCGCACAGCGGGTCCCAGAATTTCTCGATATTGGCGATCAGCACCGGTTTGCTGTGGCGGCCGAGCTGCACCCAGGTGAGCTGCTCGACCAGTTCTTCCAGCGTGCCGACGCCGCCGGGCAGCGCCACGAAGGCGTCGGCCAGCTCGAACATCTTGCGTTTGCGCTCGTGCAGGTCGCGGGTGACGATCAGCCCGTGCGCGCCTTTGATGGCATGCTCCCGCGCCACCAGGAAATCAGGGATGATGCCGGTGACCTCGCCGCCTTGATCGAGCACGGCATGCGCGAGTTCGCCCATCATGCCGACGGCGCCGCCGCCATAAACGAGACCAATGCCGTTCTTGGCCAGAATGGCGCCGAAGGCACGGGCGGCCGTCACATACGCCGGATCGGTGCCCGGGCTGGAGCCGCAGTAAACGCAGATTCTTCGAATTTTGCTGGGGTTTTCTCGTTCGTTCATGGCCATGCATGTGCAACGCGCCCGTGGCAGCGTCAAGGCGGCGGCCCGGCATAGGCGCAATACCGCCCGAAGGGTGATTACCAGCGAGAATCCGCCTATATGAAAGCCCTGAATGAGCGACCACCACCACCACCGAGCAGCCGAAAGCGAATCGCGCGTCTCCGCCGACCGCGGCGCGCTGCTCAAGACCGTGATCCACCTGTGGCCCTATATCTGGCCGTCCGACCGCCGCGATCTGAAGCTGCGGGTGATCGGCGCCATGGTGCTGCTGCTGGCCGCCAAGCTGGCGACGATTTCGGTGCCTTTTACCTTCAAATGGGCAATCGACGCGCTCGCAGGTGGTGGCAGCGCCCCGGTCGCCGCCTCGCAATGGCTGGTCTGGGCGCTCGCCGTCCCCGTCGCCATGACGATCGCCTATGGCGGCATGCGCATCCTGATGGCGGCGCTGACGCAACTGCGCGACGGGCTGTTTGCCAAAGTGGCCATGCACGCCGTGCGCCGGCTCGCCTTCCGCACCTTCGTGCACATGCACGAGCTGTCGCTGCGCTTCCATCTCGAGCGCAAGACNNGTGCGGATGGTGATCCTGCAGCTCTCGCCCACCATCATCGAGCTGGCGCTGATCGTCGGCGTGCTGATGTGGCAATTCGACTGGCGCTATGTGCTGGCGATCATGATCACCGTCACCGTCTACATGACCTACACCTATCACGCCACCGAATGGCGCATTGGCATCCGCCGCCGCATGAACGACAGCGATACCGATGCCAACATCAAGGCGATCGATTCGCTGCTCAATTACGAGACGGTGAAATATTTCAGCGCCGAGCAGCGCGAAGCCGAGCGCTACGACAAGTCGATGGCGCGCTACGAGGAGGCCAGCGTCAAAGCCTACACCTCGCTCGCCGTGCTCAATGCCGGGCAGGCGGTGATCTTCACCTTCGGGCTCGCCGCCGCCATGGTGATGTGCGCCTATGAGATCCAGGCCGGCACCAAGACAGTCGGCGATTTTGTGCTGATCAACGCCATGATGATCCAGCTCTACCAGCCGCTCAATTTCATGGGCATGGTCTACCGCGAGATCAAGCAGGCGGTGACCGACATCGAGCTCATGTTCTCGATTCTGGCACGTGAGCCGGAAATTAAGGATGTGGCCGACGCCGCACCGCTCAATGTGACAAGTGGCACCATCCGCTTCGAGAATGTGCGCTTTGCCTACGAACCGGAGCGCGGCATTCTGAAAGGCATCAGCTTCGACGTGCCGGCCGGCAAAACGGTGGCGGTGGTCGGGCCGTCCGGCGCCGGCAAGTCGACGATCTCGCGGCTGCTGTTCCGCTTCTACGATCTGGCCGGTGGCCGTATCCTGATCGACGGCCAGGACATCGCCAGGGTCACGCAAGCCTCGCTGCGCCAGGCCATCGGCATGGTGCCGCAGGACACCGTGCTGTTCAACGACACCATCCGCTACAACATCCGCTATGGCCGCTGGGAAGCGAGCAATACCGAGGTGGAGGAAGCGGCACGGCTCGCGCAGATCGACGGTTTGATCCGGCTCGCGCCGAAAGGCTACGAAACCGAGGTCGGTGAGCGCGGCTTGAAGCTATCGGGTGGCGAGAAGCANNGAGGCAACCTCGGCACTCGACAGCCACACCGAAAAGGAAATCCAGGACGCGCTGGAGCGGGTGTCCAAGGGCCGCACCACGTTGGTGATCGCGCACCGGCTCTCCACCATTGTCGGCGCCGACGAGATCATCGTGCTCGATCAGGGCGAGATCGTCGAACGCGGCACGCATTTCGCGCTGCTCGATGCCAACGGACTCTATGCCAGCATGTGGAACCGCCAGCGCGAGGCGGAAGAGGCGCGCGAGAAGCTCGCGCTTGCGGGCGAAGCCGAGGTCGCGCCCAACCGCAATCCGCCGCCGGTCGAGGATATCAATACCGAGGCCGCCTCGGTGCCGTTTGAAGCGCCGGCCGACGCCGCGGAGTAGGATAAGACATGTCGAGCTACGATTCGATTCGCGCGCAAATCGTGCCGATCACGCCGGAAGGCTACCCCTTCATCGGCGCCTTCGCGCTCGCCAGCCTGGTGCTGTTCTGGCTGTGGAGCCCGCTCGGCTGGCTCGGCACGCTGGCGACCCTGTGGTGCGCCTATTTCTTCCGCGATCCGCCGCGGGTGACCCCGGTGCGCGAGGGCCTGGTGGTGGCGCCCGCAGATGGCCGCGTCAGCCAGATCACCACGGCATCGCCGCCGCACGAGCTCGGGCTGGGCGACAGGCCGCTGCCGCGCATCTCGATCTTCATGAGCGTGTTCGACTGCCACGTGAACCGCAGCCCGGTCACCGGCCGCGTCGAGAAAATCGTCTATCAGCCGGGCAAGTTCTTCAACGCCGACCTCGACAAGGCGAGCGCCGACAACGAGCGCAATTCGCTGGTGATCGCCACCGCCGGCACGCGCGTCGCCGTGGTGCAGATCGCCGGCCTGGTGGCGCGCCGCATCGTCTGCTTCGTGCGCGAGGGCCAGCCGGTCGGCGCCGGCGAGCGCTTCGGCATGATCCGCTTCGGCTCGCGCCTCGACGTCTATCTCCCCGATGGCACGCCGCCGATGGTCGCGGTCGGGCAGACCTCGATCGCCGGGGAAACCGTGCTCGCCGATCTGCGGGTTCCGGATGCCGGCCGCGCATTTCGAAGCGGCTAAATCGTTAACGAGGCCGACAATTCACTTCTGCGCGCCGTGGCGCGCACGCCTGCAAGCGTCTATATTGACGCCATGGTGTTTCCGCCGTTCGATCCCGCTCCGCCGCCCCGGCGCCGTCGCTTCAAGGCGATCCCGGTGCGCACGCTGCTGCCTAATTTGATCACGCTCTTGGCGCTATGCGCGGGGCTGACCGCGATCCGCATGGCGGTCGAAAACAGGCTCGACCTGGCGCTGGCGGCGATCGTGCTGGCGGTGCTGCTCGACGGCATCGACGGACGCATCGCGCGCTTGCTCAAGGGCACTTCGCGCTTCGGCGCCGAGCTCGACAGCCTGGCGGACTTCGTCAATTTTGGCGTGGCGCCGGCGCTGATCCTGTATTTCTGGGGCCTGCACGAGCTCAAATCGGCGGGCTGGATCGCGGCGCTGGTGTTCGCGATCTGCGCTGCGCTGCGGCTCGCGCGCTTCAACGTGATGATCGACGACCCCAACCAGCCGGCCTGGGCGGGAAATTTCTTCACCGGGATTCCGGCGCCGGCCGGCGCCATCACCGTGCTGCTGCCGATCTACCTCAATTTCCTCGGCGTCTCCAACGGCCTGGTCACGGTGTGGCTCACGTTTTTCTACACGCTGGCGATCGCGCTGTTGATGGTCTCGCGCCTGCCGGTGTTCTCCGGCAAACGCGTGGGCAAGCGCGTGCCGCCGGACTTGGTGCTGCCGGTGTTCGTGGCGGCGGTGTTGTTTTTCGCGTTGCTGATCAGCTATCCGTGGGAAGTGCTCACCCTCGGCACGCTCGCCTATCTCGGCTGTCTTCCGCTCGGCTGGATGTCCTATCGCGAATATCAGCGCAAGGATGAGGCAGCTGCTGCAGCCGCCGCGGCGCCTGCCGCCGATGCGCCAATGACGCCAGGCGCTGTCCCGGCAAGCGATTCCGATTCCGATCACGATCGCCCAGCGCGCCTGAACTAAGCACCGAACCAACGATCACTGATTTCTATAGCCACGCGTGCCGAGCGGATAGCCGGGCATCAAGTCATAAGGGTGCTTCCAGCCAGGCAACGCTTTCATGCGCTCGAGCCAGGCGCCGATCGCCGGATGGTCCTTGGCGATATCGAAGCCGAACTCCTCCGCGGGATAGTAGAGATAGGCGGTCATCGAAACGTCGGCGATGGTCGGTTTGTCGCTCACCAGGAATTGCCGCCCCGTCAACCGCTTGTTGACGATGCCGAGCGCGCTATCGAAGCGCCCTTTCATGAAGGCCAGCACCGCCNNATCCAACGCAGCGCCTCTAGCCGCTCGTCCTCGCCTTGCGGCTTGAACTTGCCGGTGAGATCGGACAGGTAGGTCAGGATCACGCCCGACTGGGTGAGCTTTTTGTCGCCATGCACCAGCACCGGCACTTCGCCCATCTCATTGACGCCCTCGCGATAATCGGGCGTGCGCTGGACACCTGAGCCGAAGAAATCGATCCAGATCGACTCCCATTTGGCGCCGATCAGATTGAGCATCAGCGCGGCGCGATAGCAATTGCCGGACTGGGCGAAGCAATAGAGCTGATAGTCGGGCATTGGTGATTCTGGTCTGATGGGGAGGTTAGCGGTTCAGCGTTACCGGCATGCCAGCGGTGGCTTGGCCTTCGAAGCGGTCATCGGCGACTGTGAGATGCGCCAGCGGCTGGTTTTCATGGTCGTTGATCGTGAGCGCGCTTTGCTCAAGCGTCCAGTGCCAGCTGGTGAAGAATTTGCCCGGGCAGCCGCCCTCCGGCTCGATGGCGCCTTCATGCGCTCCGGGCGCGCCAGCGAAATTCATGCCGCAGGATGGCGCATTGGGGGTCGACAGTATCCAGCGGCCGGTCATGTCTTCAGTCGGCGCCGGCGCCGCCGCCGGTGTCGCGCCGCCGAATGGGCTGCCGGCGCAGCCCGCGAGCATCAATGCGACGACAACGCCCCCAGCGACCCGGATTGTCGGCATTCTCAGAGCCGTATCGCTTTGGATTGAATCAGAATTCGCCCTAACATTTTGCTCGAGCATGATCTTATCCGAAAACCGGTTCCCACTTTTCGGGATCATGCTCCAGGCGCATCCTCACTTCATGGTCGGGATCACGAATTCGGCGCCTTCCTTGGTGCCGGTCGGCCAGCGCGAGGTGACGGTCTTGGTCTTGGTGTAGAAGCGGATCGAATCCGGCCCGTGCTGGTTGAGATCGCCGAAGCCGGAGCGCTTCCAGCCGCCGAAGGTGTGATAGGCGAGCGGCACCGGAATGGCGAAGTTGACGCCTACCATGCCGACCTGCACGCGGTTGACGAAATCGCGCGCGGTGTCGCCGTCGCGGGT
Source organism: Hyphomicrobiales bacterium (assembly GCA_003133345.1). Classification (GTDB taxonomy): domain Bacteria; phylum Pseudomonadota; class Alphaproteobacteria; order Rhizobiales; family Xanthobacteraceae; genus Pseudolabrys. The sequence continues at coordinate 8,659 of PKXB01000084.1, forward strand.
GAAGATGGCGACGCCATTGCCGTAGTCATGCTCGGAGGGCAGCCGCACCGCTTCCTCGTAATCCTTCGCCCGCACCACCGAGAGCACCGGTCCGAAGATTTCCTCCTTGTAGATTTTCATGTTCGGCTTCACCTCGTCGAACAGGCAGCCGCCGATGAAATTGCCGTGCTCGTAGCCCTGCAATTTGAACCCGCGCCCGTCCACCACGAGCTTGGCGCCTTCCTTGATGCCGTTATCGATATAGCCGCGCACTTTGCCGAGCAGCTCCTTGGTGACCATCGGGCCGTAGTCGGCCTGCGGGTCGCTGGAGGGACCGATCTTCAGGTTCTCCACGCGCGGGATCAGCTTCTCCAGCAAAATATCGGCGGTCTTCTTGCCGACTGGCACCGCCACTGAAATCGCCATACAGCGCTCGCCGGCAGAGCCATAGCCGGCGCCAATCAGCGCATCGACCGCCTGGTCCATGTCGGCGTCGGGCATCACGATCATGTGGTTCTTGGCGCCACCGAAGCATTGCACGCGCTTTCCGTTGGCGCAGCCGGTCGAATAAATGTATTCCGCGATCGCCGACGAGCCGACGAAGCCGATCGCCTTGATGCGGTCGTCGGTGAGGAGCGTGTCCACGGCTTCCTTGTCGCCATTGACGACATTGAGGATGCCTTCCGGCAGCCCGGCTTCGAAAAACAGCTCGGCAATCCGCATCGGCACCGACGGGTCGCGCTCCGATGGCTTGAGGATGAAGGCATTGCCGCAGGCGATCGCCGGCGCACACTTCCACAGCGGAATCATCGCCGGGAAGTTGAACGGCGTAATCCCGGCGACCACGCCGAGCGGCTGACGCGTGGAATAGATGTCGATGCCGGGGCCGGCGCCTTCGGAGTAATCGCCCTTCAGCAAATGCGGGATGCCGCAGGCGAATTCCACCACCTCGAGGCCACGCTGGATGTCGCCTTTGGCGTCCGGAAAGGTTTTGCCGTGCTCGGAGGAGAGCAGCTTGGCGAGATTGTCGTATTCCTTCTGCACCAGCTCGAGGAACTTGAACATCACGCGGGCGCGCCGCTGCGGATTGGTCGCCGCCCAGGCCGGCTGCGCGGCTTGCGCATTGGCGATGGCGTGCTCGACCTCGGAATGCTTGGCGAGGGCAACCTTGGCTTGCACCTCGCCGGTGTTAGGATCGAAAATGTCGCCGAAGCGTCCGGAGACCCCTTTGATCGCCTGGCCGCCGATGAAATGGCCGATCTCACGCATGGCTCGTTCTCCTCCGGTTCTTAAGGGGTCCTGGGACGGGACCTTAGGGCTTCAGCGCCCATTTGCCGTGATTTTTGCAGCATTTTGCCGGCCGGTCACGGGTAGACCCAGCCAAGGCGGGCGTTTTTCTTTCACGAACGGTTAGCCTTTACCGCCTCTTAACAGCGCCAGTCTAGGGTCGTTTGCAGCGGCCATCATACGGTTTTGTGCTGCAATTCGTGCGCGTTGGGTGGGAAGTCATGGATATCGCAACGAGTTTAGGCCTGCTGTGCGGCGTCGG
>PKXB01000209.1:0-2941 GCA_003133345.1 Hyphomicrobiales bacterium
TATTTATAGAGCGACTGCGCGCTCCAGAACACGGTTGCCCGAGGGCGCAAGCCCAGTTCCTCGCGCGTGACAGAGACCGGCTCGACTGCGACCGGCTTATAAAAGATCGAGAGGTTCGGCAGACGCACCAATTTTTCGGTGTAATACGCCTCGGCGTCCGGCGCCTCCATCAGATCGCTCGACAGGAAATAGTCGAGCGTCGACAGTCCGCTGGTTTCCGGATGGCCCCATGAATTGCACTGCACCGGCGCGAGCCGCTGCGCCGCGAGCTGCAGCGTCGACGTGTCCATGAGCAGGCCGGGATAGATCAGCACATGCGGCGCGTCGGCGAGGATTTCCCGCCGCCAGCCTTCAGTGTCGAGTGTGCGATGCACGAAACGGTCGCAAATGCCGGCGGCGACGTCGGTCTGCTCATCATGGATTATACCGAGGTAATAGCCAGTCACGCGGAAGCGGCTCCGATCAAGCTGGCTGATCCAGCCCTTTATCGGAATCTTCCAGTTGGAGTGGCGGAAGAAGAAGCTGCTGACGATGCCGACGCGGATCGGCTCGCCGGGCGCGGGTGGTGGCGGCAGCGGCGCGGGCGGAAAATGACGCGCGACAATGCGGGCAATCATCTCGCCATAGACCTGCTGCAACTCGCGGTCGTTGCCGCCTTGATAGGCGAGCAGAAATGGCTGCTTGGCGCCCATGGCCTTGATGAGATTGCCCTGCAGGAGTCCAGAATCGATGTCTTTACTCAATGCGCGCAGCTTTTGCTCATAAGTCGCGCGCCGGCGCGGGATCTCACTTTCGTCGGTGTAGACGACAGGCAGTTCGGCGATACAGGCGGCAAAGCGCGCTTCGGCATGACCAGGCCGCAGCGCCAGCGCCTGCGCGAGATCTGCGGCGGCCTCGTCGTTGCGGCTGAGATCCAATAAATGTCTGCCGCGCTGNNTCGATCGCGTCGTCGGCGCGGTCGAGGCCGAGTAGCACGCGGCCGCGATTGTTGCGTGCCTCGGTGAAGTCCGGCGCGAGCGCCAGCGCGCGGTCGTAGCAGGCGAGCGCCTCATCGATACGGTTGAGCGCTTCCAGCACGTTGCCGCGATTGTTGTGGGCCTTGAAATATCTCGGCTGCAGCGCCAGCGCGCGGTCGAAGCTCTTGAGCGCCTCATCGTAGCGGCCGAGCGCGCGTAGCGCCGTGCCGGCATTGTAGTGCGCCTCGACGTAATCCGGCTTGATGGCAATCGCCTTGCGGCAACTCTCCAGCGCTTCTTCGTCGCGTCCGAGCGAGGCGAGCGTGGCGCCCCGATTATTATGCGCCTCGGCATATTTGGATTTGAGCTTGATCGCCTGGTCGAAACTCTCGATCGCCTCCGGATAGCGCTTGAGCGCTTCGAGGATCAGACCGTGGTTGAGCAGGACTTGCGGCGACGGCTTGCGCGTGCCCATGGCCGCCAAGACCAGACGCAGGGCCTCGGCCGGCTGCCCGGCCGCAAGCTTGACCAGCCCCATCATCTGCAAGGCGTCGAAATGATCCGGCCTGACCGCGAGAACGGCGGCGTAGAGCGGTTCGGCCTCGGCCAGACGCCCCTGCTCATGCAGCTTGAGCGCCTGCGCGAAGGCCTGCGGAACGTTCAATGACTCAAGGTTTGGCAGCGGTTGCGGCATGCTCTTCCCCCTGCCGAGGGGTAAGAAAGCCGCGCTGAGTCGTCTAGGGTCTTTACGACTGGCCGGCCGCTTGCGGCACAAATTTCAGAGCCACGCCGTTCATGCAGTAGCGCAGGCCGGTCGGCTTCGGGCCGTCGTCGAACACATGGCCGAGGTGACCTTCGCAGCGTTTGCAGTGCACCTCGGTGCGGGCCATGAAGAAGCTACGGTCGGTCGTGGTGCCGATCGCGTCCGGCAGCGGCTGATAGAAGCTCGGCCAACCGGTGCCGCTCTCGAATTTGGTGTCGGACGAGAACAACGGCAGGTCGCAAGCGGCGCATGCGAAGGTGCCTTTGCGCTTCTCGTGATTGAGCGGGCTGGTGCCGGGGCGTTCGGTGCCGTGCTTGCGCAGCACGTCGTATTGCTGCGGGTCGAGGCGCTTGCGCCAGTCGGCATCGGTGAGCTTGCGAAAGTCGATATCTTGCGTTGTTGTCGTCATTGTTTCTGCCAATGTTCCCGATTTGCCAAATTTGCTCGCGGCCATCAGCGCGCCAAGCGCGACGCCGGCTGTCAACAGGGCTCTGCGGTCGATCATATCAACTGTTTCCCTTCGGTTTGCCCCATAGTTGCTCCAGCCGCTGATCGCGGCCGCAATTCCACCGGTAGAATTTATATTTCGTCGGGTTCTTCAGATAGAAATCCTGGTGATAGTCCTCGGCTGCGTAGAACGGGCCGGCGGCCACGATCTGCGTATAGATCGGCTGCTTGAGTTCGGCCTCGACTTCTTTCTTGGAGGCTTCCGCCAGTTTGCGCTCCTCGTCGTTGCCCACGAAAATCGCGGTGCGGTATTGGTTGCCGCCGTCGCAGAACTGCCGGTCTTTCACGGTCGGATCGACGGAGTGCCAGTAATGCGTGAGCAGCTGCTGGTAGGAGACCTTGCTCGGGTCATAGATCACTTGCACCGACTCGGCGTGCCCGGTGTCGCCGCCGGAGACCTGCTCGTAGCTCGGATTGGCGACGTGCCCGCCGGTGTAGCCCGACGTGGTCAAGATCACCCCCGGCACATGGTCGAAATCCGATTCCGTGCACCAGAAGCAGCCGCCGGCGAAGATCGCCACCGCCTGTCCCGGCGCCGGCTGCGGCAGCGGCGCCATTTGCGCGCTCGCGAACCCGAGGCCTGCAAGGATAAGAGCAAAGCTGAGCAGCAGGCGGGGCATCCGATCCTCCCAAATTAGATGATCTCGGGCCATGACATATACGTTTTGCGCATAATAGCCATTCAACTTGCCATCACTCCACCATCACGGTTGTG
>PKXB01000209.1:2986-3560 GCA_003133345.1 Hyphomicrobiales bacterium
GGCAAGACCGTGCTGGCGCTGGAGATCGCCAAAAGCATCGGCGCGCCGCTGCTCGAGTGGCACATCAAGTCGACCACCAAGGCGATGCAGGGTCTGTACGATTACGACGCGGTCTCGCGCCTGCGCGACAGCCAGCTCGGCGACGCGCGCGTGCAGGACATCCGCAACTACATCAAGCGCGGCAAATTGTGGGACGCCTTCGTCGCCGACGAGCGCCCGGTGCTGCTGATCGACGAGATCGACAAGGCCGACATCGAGTTTCCCAACGACCTGCTGCTCGAACTCGATCGCATGGAGTTCTTCGTCTACGAGACCGGTGAAACCGTGAAGGCGCGCCGCCGGCCGATCGTGATCATCACCTCCAACAACGAGAAGGAATTGCCTGACGCCTTCTTGCGCCGCTGCTTCTTCCACTACATCCGCTTCCCCGATCCCGACACCATGACGGCGATCATCGAGGTGCATTTCCCCGGCATCAAACAACGCCTGGTGAGCGAGGCGCTCAAGCTGTTCTACGAAATCCGCGACGTGCCGGGCATGAAGAAGAAGCCCTCGACCTCGGAACTGTTGGACT
>PKXB01000123.1 GCA_003133345.1 Hyphomicrobiales bacterium
GTTAGGCCGCGAACCCGGAATCCAGAGCAACCAGTACGGCGTGCGGCCCTGGATTCCGGGTTCGCGCTTCGCGCGCCCCGGAATGACGGATAGGATAAGCGCCCCGCACGACAGGAATGACCATGCCGCTCTCCGACACCATCAAGACCCTGATCCGCAACGCCTGGGACGACGGCTATCCCTGCCTGCTCGCCACCGTCGGGCGCCAGGGGCCCAACATCACGCCCAAGGGCAGCATGATCGTCTACGACGACGCCCACCTGGCCTGGTGGGAGCGCTCCAAGCGCGCGGTGCTCGAGAACCTCGGCTTTGAGGCGCGCGTGTGCGTGATGTACGCCAACTTCAAGGCGCAGCGCGACGGCGTGCTGGAGTCGGGCTTCCTGCGCTTCTTCGGCAGCGTCGAACTGCACGAAAGCGGGCCGACGCGCGAGAAGATTTTCAGCCTGCTGTTGCCGCGCGAGCAGACCCACGTCGGCGCCGAGGCCGGCATCGGCGTGCTGATCAAAATCGAGAAGGCGATCGATATCAGGGGCAAGCCGATCATGTGAGGCCCGCGTGGGCCCGGGCGCGGCGCCGCCTGCCGCGTCAGAAAAAGCGCATCGGCGCCCCGGCCAGCATCGGGATCACCACCATCAGCACGATGCCGATGACGAAGCCTATCAGCCGCGCATGCATCGCCAGCACCGTGCCCGGGGCGTTGCGCCCGCGCAGGTAAGCGCCGACCTCGAACAGGGCGACCGCGATCAGGATCCAGAAATACGGCTTGACGACGAAATCCTGCAGTTGCGGGGCGGCGAGCAGGAGCGCGCCGGTGGCGGCGCCGACCAGCACCATATAGCCGTAAAAGATTCGATCCGTTGTCATGAACACCCCGTTCGCTGGCCGCTGGCACGCGCGATGCTAGCAGAATTCCGCTCTTTTCCCTCTCCCCGCACGCGGTGAAGAGGCGAAGCGCCGCCTATTTCTTCTCCAGCATCAGCTGGCCCTTCGCCCCGATCACGCGCTGCACCGCGTGGGCAAAGCGCGCCAGCAGCCAGGGCAGCGTGACCTCGAGCCGCACCGCCCCATCATAGACGTCGATAAAGCCTGTGGCGCGCTGGCCGAGCGCGGCGGCGCGGAAGCTCAGACGGTCGCCGGTCCACACCTCCTCCTCCAGCGCCAGCAGCCAGGCGAACTCGGTCTTGGCGCGGCCGAGCCCGTCCTTGATGCGGCGCACCGCCTCGTCCTTGCCGAGGCGGTGCGGAAGGATGACGACGAGCGGCTCCGACATGACGGCAGTGTCCCTCTCTGCTGCCGCGCATGTAGGGATGCCGCGCGCGCGGGAAAAGAGCCGCGCCGGCGCTCGCCGCCGCCGCTACCAGCGGCCGCCGCGCCGCACCAGGCGGAGCACCACCAGCAGCAGGATGGCGCCGATGGTGGCGTAGAGGATTTCGCGCACCAGGCTGCTGGCGGCGATCTGGATGCCCAGCTTTGGAAACAGCCAACTCGCGATGAAGGCGCCGACGATGCCGATGACGATGTCGCCGATCAGCCCGTAGCCGGTGCCCTGCACGAAGTGGCCGGCCAGCCAGCCGGCGATCAGACCAACGAACAAAATGACGAGAATGCTTTCGCCCGACAGATACATAGCCCACATCCTTTGGTTGCCCCGAAGGCGCCGATGATTGCGCGCCGATGCGACTTGCGCAAGGCCGTGCTAGGGTCGCCCCGCCATGATGAAGCGCGAAAATTTCCCGGTCGCCAAGATCTACGTGCCGATCGAGCGGCGCAAAACGCTGGTGCAGGCGCGCGTCGACGAGATCGCCGCCAGCATGCTCAAGGACGGCCAGCAGGTGCCGATCAAGGTGCGCCCCGACGGCGAGCGTTTCGTGCTGATCGAGGGCCTGCACCGGCTGGAAGCCGCCAAGGCGCTGGGCGAGGCCACCATCGTCGGCTACCGGGTGGATGCCAGGAAACATTGATTTTCTTGTCATTCCGGGACGGTCCGAAGGACCGGACCCGGAATCCATAACCCCAGCGCTGCGGAGTATGGATTCCGGGCCCGCCGCTTTGCGGCGTCCCGGAATGACAGGAAGAATAGCCGTGCTATGCTTGAAGCCGCTTCAGGCCGGGAGGTTCGCCATGCGTATCCGCCGCCTTGCTGTCGCGCTCGCCGCCGGGCTCACCGCGCTGGCGTTCACCGCTGCCCGCGCCGATGTGCTGATCCGCGTCGACAAAGCCGCCCAGCTCATGACCGTCACCGTCGACGGCGCGCAGCGCTACGCCTGGAAGGTATCGACCGGCATGGCCGACTACGACACGCCGGACGGCGACTTCCAGGCCTTCCGCATGGAGCGCGACCACTTCTCGCGCGAGTGGGACGACGCGCCGATGCCCTACTCGATCTTCTTCACCCAGGAAGGCCACGCCATCCACGGCAGCTTCGACGTCAAGCATCTCGGCCGCCCGGCCTCGCACGGCTGCGTGCGGCTATTGAAGGCGAACGCCGCCGTGCTGTTCGCGCTGGTGAAGGAGCAGGGCCTCAAGAACACCAAAGTGGTGCTGGTCGGCGAGATCCCCGACGCCGTGGTGGCGCGGCGCGATCCGGGTTCGATCTATCATGAGGAAGATACCAGCGTGCCGCAACGCGCGCGCGCATCGCGCGGCCTGCGTGAAAATGATTATGGCGCGCCGCCTCCGTATTATTACCGCGAGCGGCCTTACTACGCGCCGCGCCGTTCCTATGGCGGCTTCCCGTTCGGCTGGTGAGCNNTGCCATGCCGAAATCCCGCAAACGCCGCACGACCGGGCGCCGCGCCAAACCGGGCGCGCGCGGCCGCGGCGGCTTCTTCCACATCCAGGTGCGGCCGAAGCGCGACTTCGTCAGCTTCCGCAATCAAGACGTCGGCGCGCGCGGCGGCATCGAGCGCGTCGCCGGACGGCGCGCCAACGGTTCCTGGGACACGCAGAAATGGCTGATCGGCAAGTCGGAAGCGCATCGCGCCGGCAACCGGCTGGCGCCCGATACGGCGGCCGCGCGCAAGGTGCTGTCGCAGCTCGGCTCACCGCCGCGCCATCTCGGCGGCGACCGCTTCATCGCCAAGCCGCGTCGCAAAATCCCCGCCAGCGAAAAGCCGACGCCGGCCATGCGCCGCGCGCAACTCGCCAATATCAAGAGGGCGCAGGCGGCGTTGCGCAAGCGGCGGCGGGCGCGCGCATGATCCGCAAGCTCGGCCGCGGCAAGTACCGGCTCTATTCGCGCAAGAAAAATCCGCGCACCGGCCGGCGCCGTAATCTCGGCACCTTTACCTCACGCAAGGCCGCCGAGCAGCACGAGCGCGCGGTGCAATATTTTAAGCGGCACTAAATAGCACAAAGCCCGGCGCGCAGCCGGGCTTTGGGTCGCTGTCGTGGTCGCGCCTAGATCAGGGCGCGTCGGCCTTGGGATCGCGCCGCAACATCAGGCGCACGTTCGGGTCGGGGTCGCGGCCGACGATCTGACCGTTGACCACCACGGTATAGGGGTCAACCGTAAGAGCGCCAGGATCACTTGGCGCGTAAGCTTGCGCCGCTGCCGCTTCCGGCGAGATCGCGTGGCGTTTCTGGGCAAACGCCGGCGACGCCACGAACGTCGCCATCACGAAAGCAATCAGTAGTTTTTTCATTGCAAGACTCCCTGAGAGCCCCGTCCTCGCGGCGCAGCATCGGTCAAAATGTGATTCAAAAGGTGGTGGAGGACTACAACTCCCGGTGATCCGGCGTCAAAATAATTGCTTGGTTAAGTTGAATTTACCGGCAGCTGCGCGACTTGAGATAATACCGACGCGACCTGGACATCCTGATTGCGCGACTGCGCCCTTGTCCACTCTATCCGTGATGCGCGACGCCGAGCGCGGCCTCGCCGCGATCGAGAATGAGCGGCACGATCAGGTCTTCCTCGTCGTCGAGATGGCGGATCAGCCCCTTGAGCAGCGCGCCGCTGGCAGCCGCGTAGGCGTCGCCGCAGCGGCGCAGCACGTCGGCATCGCCCGACAGCGCGCGCAACAGCGCGTTGGCGGTGTCGGCGGTCGCCGCCATGTCCTCGTGGATGGCATCGTGATCGCCCTCCAGCACATCAAAGCCGCGCGCCAGCCGCTTATCGGCGGCGCGGAAGATCGGAAAATAATGCAGATCCTCGATCTGGTGATGCACGCCGAGCTGCGACAGCAGGAACTGCAGCCGCGGCACGAACTGGCGCGGGAATTCCGCCGGCGACAGCGCGCCATCGCGGAATTGCGCCTCGATCGCTTGGATCATGGTGGCGAGCTCGCGAAACATATCGTGGCGCGATAGCCAGAACCGCGCCATCTCGCCGAGATTGGCATGACCCTGCCATTGCTCGCGCGGAAAGCGCGCGATCAGCACGCGTAAATCCTCCGGCCAGCCGCTGCGGCGGGCCAGCGCGAGCGCCTCGGTGTCGGTAGCGTTGGGCGTTTCGATGGTCATGATTGGCCCTACATAACCATGGCCGGGGCTTTCACCAACCTCAGTCGTGCGCGGGCTTGACCCGCGCATCCATGATGAGTAGCCGCATTCGGGGGACCTACCGCAAGATTGCCGTTGCGGCGCGGCCTCATGGATTGCCGGGTCAAGCCCGGCAATGACAGGGAATGACCACCACCGTCGCCCGCCTGGCCTGCGACCAGCCGACCGCCCGCCGGCTCGCGGCCTATCTCGGCGAAAGCCTCGACTCCGAAGGCACTGCCTGCGCCGCTTTCGAGGACGATGGCGGGCAATGGCAGGTGGCGGTTCATTTCCGCGACAAGCCGGACGAAGCCGTGCTGCGCACGCTGGTCGCGATCGCCGCCGGCGAAGCGGCGGCGGCCGCGCTCACCATCGAGCCGGTCGCGCCGGCCGATTGGGTCAAGCAAAGCCTCGCCGGTCTCAAACCGGTGCGCGCCGGCCGCTGCATCGTGCATGGCGCGCACGACCGCGCCCGCGTCAAGCCCAACGACATCGGCATCGAGATCGAGGCGGCGCTTGCGTTTGGAACCGGCCACCACGGCACCACGCGCGGCTGCCTGCTGGCGCTGGATGAATTGGCCAAGCGGCAGCGTAATTTTTCTATCCCTCCCCTGAAAGGGGAGGGTCGACATAGGCGGCCTTTGGCCGCCGTCCTTGGAAGCAAGAACGCCGATGCAAAGCATCGGCTATGGCGGAGCGAGGATCGGGGTGGGGTCAAACAAAGAAGGAATGACCCCCACCCGGCTCGCTTCGCTCGCCACCCTCCCCCTTGCAGGGGGAGGGATAAAAAGATTCTCGACGTCGGCACCGGGTCGGGCGTGCTGGCGATCGCGGCGGCGAAAATCCTGCGCGCCCGCGTCACCGCCAGCGACATCGACCCGGTCGCGGTCGAGGCCGCGCGCGCCAATGCGCGGCTCAATCGCGCAGCCGCGGCGATCACCTTCGTGCGCGCCGCCGGCGCCAACGCCCGCGCCATCACGGCGCAGGCGCCCTACGATCTGATCTTCGCCAATATCCTGCTGGGGCCGCTGCTGCGGCTGGCGGTACCACTGCGCCGGCTCGCTGCCCCGGGCGCGCGCATCGTGTTATCCGGCCTGCTGCCGGGCCACGCCAATGCCGTGCTGGCGATCTACCGCGCGCAGGGCTTGGCGCTCGAGCGGCGCATCCCGCTCGACGGCTGGGTCACGCTGGTGCTGCGAAGCGGAAAACAAAACCGCCCCGGGCGGCGATGACCGGGGCGGCTTTGCTGGTGAAATGCTTACGATTACCAGCCGCCGAACGGCTCATCCTCGTTGCCGTCGCCCGCGTGCGGCAGCAAATGCCGATAGCGTGTGAGTTCGCGCTCGGCCCGCTTCATCTGCGAGGCGGCGAGCGCCTCGAATACGATCGTGAAAAAGCCCTTGCTAGTTGGCCGCGGCGGTGTCGGCAACGGCACCGGTAGCAACGCCATATGTAATGGCAACCATAGTGTCTCTCCTTTTCGAAAACGAAGCGTCAGCGAATGTCCCGACTTATACTCTTGACTATTGCGACGCAACATAAACTGTCTCGCAATTGCGAAAAGTCATAACAATGCATAGAAGCCCTGTAAACACCGCACGAATTGCTTAATCAATCGGTGAGATCGGTGGCATTATTACGGCAATTTTAATGCAGTGCACAATTTTGAGTCAAACAGGTGATTCGTTGCCGAATTGAGCGCCAGCACGACGCGAATTTTTCGCGTTCGGGCCTGCTGGCATAACAGACATGCCTCGGCTGACGCCTGGCCTATGCCTGCGTTGCCCTCACCGGGGAGCGCGCTAGAGTGCCGCCCATGTTCGAGGCCCGCTTTCAGACATTCGACGATTCGCACGAGCGCGCGGGGGCTCCGGCGCGCATTGCTGCCTTGCGCGCCGAGCTCAAGCGGCGCGGGCTCGACGGATTTGTGGTGCCGCGCGCCGACCGCCAGCAGAACGAATATTTGCCGGCCAGTGAGGAACGGCTGGCCTGGCTCACCGGCTTCACCGGCTCGGCGGGCGCCGCGATCGTGCTGGCCGAGCGGGCGACGCTGTTCGTGGACGGCCGCTACACCGTGCAGGCGGCGGCACAGATCGATGGCAAACTCTTCGCCATCGAGCATCTGGTGGACTCACCGCCCGAGCAATGGCTCGAACAGAATCTCAAAAGCGGGGCCAAGCTCGGCTACGATTCGTGGCTGCACACATCCGAGAGCGCCGACAGGCTGCGCAAGGCCTGCGCCACCGCCGGTGCCGAACTGGTGGCGGTCGATGGCAATCCGATCGACGCGTTGTGGAGCGACCGCCCGGCGCCGCCCTCCGGCCCCGTGAGCTTGCGCGATATCAAGCTCGCCGGCGAAAGCGCGGCCGACAAGTTCAAGCGCATCCAGGCCGAACTTAAAAAGCTGCGCGCCGATGTGCTGGTGGTGTCGGACCCGCAGAACGTCGCCTGGGCGTTCAACATCCGCGGCGCGGACATCGCGCATACGCCGCTGGCGCTCGCCTTCGCGGTTATCCCGCGCGAGGGCAAGCCCGCGCTCTATGTGGAGACGGCCAAGCTCGACAACAAAACGCGTCCAGCGCTGGAGGAGATCGCGGTGGTGCGCGCGCCCGCCGAGCTTGCCCGCGACCTTGCGCAACTCAAGGACAAGACCGTGCGGCTCGACCAGGCGAGCGCGGCCGATGCGCTCACGCGTCTGGTTTCCGGGTACGGCGGCAAGCCGGTGCGCGGCGCCGATCCGATCGCGCTGATGAAGGCGGTGAAGAACCACGCCGAGATCGCCGGCTCGCGCGCCGCCCACACGCGCGACGGCGTGGCGATGGCGCGCTTCCTGGCCTGGCTCGAGCGCGAGGCGCCGGCCGGCAAGCTGACCGAGATCGACGCGGTGGAGGCGCTGGAAAGCTTCCGCCGCGATAGCGGTCTATTGAAGGATATTTCGTTCCCGACCATCGCCGGGTCGGGGCCGAACGGGGCGATCGTGCATTACCGCGTCACCCGCGCCNNTACGAGGACGGCACCACCGACATCACCCGCACCGTCGCGGTCGGCACGCCGAGCGACGAGATGCGCGACCGCTTCACCCGCGTGCTCAAGGGCCATATCGCCATCGCCAGCGCGGTGTTCCCGGAGAATACCAGCGGCGCCCAGCTCGATCCGCTGGCGCGCACCGCGCTGTGGCAGGCCGGGCTTGATTTCGACCACGGCACCGGCCACGGCGTCGGCAGCTATCTGTCGGTGCACGAAGGCCCGGCGCGCATCTCCAAGCTGGGCACGGTGGCGCTCCGGCGCGGCATGATCCTGTCGAACGAGCCGGGCTATTACAAAACCGGCGCCTACGGCATCCGTATCGAAAACCTGCTGCTGGTAATCGCGGCGCCCGAGCCCAAGGGCGCCGAGAAGCCGGTCAATGCGTTTGAGACGCTGACGCTGGCGCCGATCGACCGGCGGCTGATCGACAGCCGCCTGCTCACCGCCAAGGAGCGCAACTGGATCGACAGCTACCACGCGCACGTGCAGGAAGTGCTGAGCCCGCTGCTCGACGCCGCCACGCGCGCCTGGCTCGACGCGGCCGCGCGGCCGCTGGGAAACCCTTGATGGACGCCCGGACGTCGGCTGCACAGACGCCGAGCAAGCAAGCCACCCCGTGGCGGCTGCTGGCGCTGCTGATGGCGATGACCGCCATCGGGCCGGCCACGCTCAACATCCTGGTGCCGGCGCTGCCCGGGCTGGTGACGCGGCTCGCCTCCGACACCGGCACCGTGCAGCTCATGCTGTCGCTTTATCTCTTGAGCCTGGCCACCGCGCAGCTGCTGCTCGGGCCGCTGTCCGACCGCTTCGGCCGCCGGCCGGTGGTGCTGGCCGGGCTGGCGCTGAGCGTGGTCGCCTCGCTCGCGGCGATCGCCGCCTCCTCGATCGGCGCGCTGATCGGCGCGCGCGTGGTGCAGGCGATCGGCGCCTCCACCGGCATCGTGATCGGCCGCGCCATCATTCGCGATCTCTACGAGCGCGATCGCGCCGCCGCCATGATCGGCCTGGTCACCACCGCCATGGTGATCGCGCCGATGGTCGCGCCGATGATCGGCGGCATTCTCGACACCGCCTTCGGCTGGGAGGCGATTTTTTTATTTCTCGCCGTGTTCAGCGGCGTGGTGCTGCTATGGGCGGTGTTCGTGCTGCCGGAGACGCGGCCGACGCGCGTGGCGCAGTCGCCCGGCATGCTGATCCAGGAATGGCGCGCGCTGCTCGGCAGCGCCAAGTTCCACGGTTACGTGTTGTGCGGCGCGCTCGGCTCGGCGTCGTTTTTCACCTTTCTCGGCGGCGGCCCGTATGTGGTGGTGACGCTGATGGGGCGCAGCTCGGCCGAATTTGGCGTCTGGTTCGCGGTCACCTCGCTCGGCTATATGAGCGGCAATTTCACCGCCTCGCGGCTGTCGCAGCGTTTCGGCGTCGATGCCATGATCGTGATTGGCATCGTGTTCCAGTTGATCGGCGCGGGCCTGACAGCGTTGCTGGTCGCGACCATGCCGGAAGCCGGGCCGGCGATCATTTTCCTGCCACAGCTGGTGATCTCCTTCGGCAACGGCTTGCTGCTGCCGAACGCGATTGCCGGCGCGATCAGCGTTCGCCCGCAGGCCGCCGGCGCCGCCGCCGGCATGACCGGCTTCGCCCAGATGGCGATCGGCGCGGCCTCGACGCAAGCGGTTTCGATCGCGCTCGCCGGCAGCAGCAGCGCCATGCCGATGGCCTGGATGATGGTGATCGTGGCGGTGGCGACCGGCGTGACCTATGGCGCGCTGGTGCGGCGCTAGCCGCCGATCAGCTTCAGCCACTCGTCCTCGCTGAGCACCTTGACGCCGTGCTTTTTGGCTTCGGCCAATTTCGAGCCGGCGCCGGGGCCGGCGACGACATAATCGGTTTTCTTCGACACTGAGCCAGAGGTTTTGGCGCCAAGCCGCTGGGCCGTAGCTTCCGCCTCCGGGCGGCTAAATTTCTCCAACGTTCCGGTGAATACCACGGTCTTGCCGGCGATGGCCGAGTCGGTTTTTGGTTTCTCGGCATCAAGGATGGTCACTTCGCGCGTGAGCCGCTCGACGATGCCGCGGTTATGGCTCTCGCCGAAATAAGCCTTGATGCTTTCGATCACGGTCTCGCCGATCTGGTCGAGCGCATCCATCTCGGCAATCACCTCCTCGTCGCCCTTGGCAACCTTCAGGCAGGCGTCGTGGAACGCCTTCCAAGAGCCGTAGCCGCGCGCCAGCGCCAGCGCCGTGGTCTCGCCGACGTGGCGGATGCCGAGCGCAAAGATGAAACGTTCGAGAGAAATTCTGCGCCGCTCATCAATGGCCGCGAACAGATTGTGCACTGAGGTCTCGCCGTAGCCCTCTTCCTTCAGAAGTTCGCTTTTGTGCTTCTTCTCCAGCGTGAAGATGTCGGCTGGCTCCCTCACCCATTCCTTCTCGAAGAAGAATTCGATCTGCTTTTCGCCCAAGCCCTCGATGTCGAAGGCGCGGCGCGAGCAGAACAGCTTCAAGTGCTCGATCTTCTGATAGGGGCAGGCGAACTCGCCGGAGCAGCGCGCGCGCGCGCCCTCCTCGCCGGTGGCGGTTTCCTCGCGCACCACTTTTGTATGCAAGTAGCAGGGACATTTCGTCGGGAAAGGATAGGGCTTGGAGTCTTTCTTCCGTTTTTCGATTACCACGTCGACGATTTGGGGAATGACGTCGCCGGCGCGCTGGATGATGACGGTATCGCCGATGCGGATGTCGCGGCCCTCGCGCAACGGCTCGCCGTCGCCGCCGATGCCCTTGATGTAGTCCTCGTTGTGCAGGGTCACGTTCTGCACGATGACGCCGCCGACGCCGATCGGCTCGAGCTTGCCGACCGGCGTGAGCGCGCCGGTGCGGCCGACCTGGATTTCNNCCGAGCCGCTCCTGCCAGTCGAGGCGGTCGACCTTGTAGACGACGCCGTCGATGTCGTAATCGAGCTTGGCGCGGGTTTGCTCGATCTCGCGGTGGAAGGCGAGCAGCTCCTCGACCGAATGGCGGATCCTGGTGAGCGGATTGGTCTTGAAGCCGCAACCGGCGAACCATTTGATCATGCCGCTTTGGCTGTCGGCCGGCATCTCGCTCATCTGCCCCCACGCATAGGCAAAGAAGCCGAGCGGACGCGAGGCGGTGACGCCCGGGTCCTTCTGGCGCAGCGAGCCGGCGGCCGAATTACGCGGATTGGCGAAGATCGGTTCGTCCGCCGCCTTCTGCCGTTCGTTGAGTTTGAGGAAATCGGCCTTGGTCATGTAGACCTCGCCGCGCACCTCGCAGATTTTCGGCACGTGGCGGCCCTTGAGCTCAAGCGGCACGTCTTTCAGCGTGCGGATATTGGCGGTGACGTCCTCGCCTTCGCTGCCGTCGCCACGGGTGGCCGCGGTGACGAGGTCGCCGTCCTCGTAGCGCAGCGACATCGAAAGCCCGTCGATCTTCGGCTCGGCGCTGAACGTGATCTTTTCATCGTCGCTCAGTTTGAGGAAGCGGCGGATGCGGGCGGCGAAGTCGATGACGTCCTGATCCGCGAACGCATTGTCGAGCGACAGCATCGGCAGCGCGTGGCGAACTTTCTTGAACTTGCCCGTCGGCGCGGCGCCGACCCGGCGCGACGGCGAATCCGGCCGCACGAGGTCGGGGAAGCGTTTCTCGATCGCCGCATTGCGCTCGCGCAGCGCATCGTATTCGGCGTCGCTGACGCTCGGCTTGTCCTGCTGGTAATAGCGCTTGTCGTGCGCAGCGATTTCGGCCGCCAGCCGGGCCAGCTCGGCCTTGGCCTGCGCCTCGGTCAGATCGGCGGGTTTGATTTTGGACGAGTCGTGACTAGCCATGCCGGCACTGTATCATCCCGCCGCCTTGATCAGGCGCTCGGCGGCGGCGCGGGCCTCGGCGGTGATCTCGGCGCCGGCCAGCATGCGGGCGATNNATGAGGTAATGCCGGTCGGCGCGCGCCGCCACCTGCGGGGCGTGGGTCACCGCCAGCACCTGCACGCCGGCGGCGAGCTTGGCCAGCCGCACGCCGATGGCGTCGGCCACCGCGCCGCCAACGCCGGTATCGATCTCGTCGAACACCAAAGTCGGCGCCGAGCCGCGATCGGCCAGCACCACCTTGAGCGCCAACAGGAAGCGCGCCAGCTCACCGCCGGAGGCGACCTTCATCAGCGGGCCTGGCTTGGTGCCCGGATTGGTCTGCACCCAGAATTCGACGCGGTCGATGCCGTTCGGCCCGGCCGCGGCGGCATCGCTGACAATCTCGGTCGAGAATTTCGCGCGCTCCAGCTTGAGCGGCTTGAGCTCGCCGTTGACCGCCTTGTCGAGCGCCTTGGCCGCTTGCAAGCGGGCTTTCGACAGCCTGTCGGCCGCCGCGCGATAGTCGGCTTCGGCCTCGCGCGCCGCCGCTTCCAGCACCTTGAGCCGGTCCTCGCCGGCGTCGATCAGCGCGATATCGGATTTGTAACGCGCCGCCATCGCCGCCAGTTCGTCCACCGGGACGTTGTACTTTCGGCTCGCCGCGCGCAGCGCGAACAGCCGTTCCTCGATGCGCTCCAGTTCGGCGGGATCGAAATCGGCGGTGCGCAGTGCCTGTTCGAGGTGGCTACGGGTTTCCTCCAGCGCGGTGAGCGCGGCATCGAGCGCCTTCACCGCCGGTTCAACCAGGCTCGGCGCCTGCGCTGCGCGCCGCTCCAGCCGGCGGATGACGCCGGCCAGCGCCGGCACGCTCGAACTGGCGCCGGCGATCACCTCGTGGGCGTCGTGCAGATCCTCGGCCACCTTCTCGGCCTGCATCATGCCGGTGCGCCGCTCGGCCAGCGCGGTTTCCTCGCCGGCCTGCGGCGAAAGCGTGCCGAGTTCCTCGACCGCGTGGCGCAGCCAGTCGCCTTCGCGCTTTGCGCGCTCGACCTCGGCGCGATGGGCATCGGCGGCGGTTTGCGCTTCACGCCGCGCCTGCCACAGGCCTGCAACCTTGGCCGCGTCCGCTTCCAGGGCGCCAAAAGCATCGAGCAGGCGGCGGTGGGTGGCGGCATCAACCAAAGCGCGCTCGTCGTGCTGGCCGTGAATCTCGACCAGCGCGGTGCCGAGCTCCTTCATCACCTGCACGCTCACCGGCTGATCGTTGATGAAGGCGCGCGTGCGCCCGTCGGCGAACTGCACGCGGCGCAGGATGAGCTCGTCCTCGGCCGGGATATCGTTGGCCAAATTGTGGGCCAAGAGCAGCGCGCGCGCCGGATGTCCGCGCTCGACCTCGAACACGGCGGTCACCTGGCCCTGCTCGGCCCCCTGCCGCACCAGCGCCTGGTCGCCGCGGGCGCCCAGAGCCAACGCGAAGGCATCGAGCAGGATCGACTTGCCGGCGCCGGTCTCGCCGGTGAGCACGGCAAGCCCGGCGGCAAAATCGATGTCGAGCCGGTCGATCAGAACGATGTCGCGGATCGAAAGTCGGGAGAGCATGAGCTAAGCAAGTCCTCTAATACGTGGTCATGCCCGGACTCATTCCGGCTACCCACGCCTTGCAGATTCGCCATCATTAAAGACGCAGAAGGCCGGCACAAGGCCGGCCATGAGACTGTGGACGTTCGTAAACGACTAGTATCCGTCATTCCGGGACGCGCCGAAGGCGCGGACCCGGAATCCAGATGCAATCTCAGAATCTTGGTCTGGATTCCGGGTTCGCTCGCTGCGCGAGCGCCCCGGAATGACCGGCTAGGTCAGCCCAGCCCGACCTTCCTGAACGCCTTGCTGATCCAGGAGCCCTGGTTCTCGTTCGGCACCGCGCCGCCGGACGTCACCAGCTGATAGGCATGGCGATACCACGGACTGTCAGGGAAATTGTGCCCGAGCACGGCGGCGGCGGTCTGCGCTTCCTCGACGATGCCGAGCGCCATGTAGGCTTCGGTCAGCCGCATCAGCGCCTCTTCGACGTGCCGGGTGGTCTGGTACTTGGTGACTACGACTTTGAAGCGGTTGATGGCGCCGGTGTAGTCCTTCTTGTCCAGGTAGTAGCGTCCGGTCTCCATTTCCTTGCCGGCGAGCTGGTCGCGGGCGACTTCGATTTTTTGCTTGGCGCTGACGGCGTATTCGCTGCTCGGATACTTGCGGATCACTTCCTGGAGCGCGGCGAGCGCCTTTTCGGTGCGCGTCTGGTCGCGGGTGATGTCCGGGATTTCTTCGAAATTGGAGGCGCCGATCAAGTACTGCGCGTAAGCGGCGTCCGGGCTGCCCGGGTGCAGCGTGATGTAGCGCTGGGCCGCGGTGACGCAATCGTCATAGGCGTTGGCCTGATAATAGGAATATGACGTCATGATCAGCGACTTGCGCGCCCATTCCGAATAGGGGTGCTGGCGGTCGACCTCCTCGAACTTCTTCGCCGCCTCCTTCGGGTCGTGCTTGACGTTGAGCAGATAGAGGCCATCGTTGTAGAGCCGGTCGGCGGCTTCGTCGGGCGGCGTGTCTTCCTTGCCGAACAGATTGAAGCCGCTACAGGCACCCAGGCTTAGCCCCAGCAGCACCATGGCCAGCGCGCGCGCGAACCGGCGCCGGCCGGCGCGAGCGGGCGACTTCATAGTCGCTAAATCCACTGGCGCGACGGCCATGGGCGCGATTTCTTTTGGCATGGAATTCTTGGTCGCTAGATCGTTGGGCACAAACTCATCCCACGCGGTCGTGTCCGCTTCCCCCGAGGGCGACCGAGCCTTGCGGCAATGCCCTCATCCGCGCTGGTGTAGACGAAAAAACGCGGTCTGGCCAAGCGATTAAGCGGACAATCGGCCGGGATTAAGGCGGAGGGTTAAGCCGGATTCCAGCGCATGATCCCGAAAAATGGGGACCGGTTTTCGGACAAGATCATGCGCCCGATATAAGGCTTTTCAGGACATTTCCGGCCCGTAGGCCGCCGCCAGCATACCGGCGCCGACTTGTGCCTGGCCGCGCGCGCGGCGAGCCGGCTCGGCCGCCTCGATCACCCGCCAGGCGCTGCGGTCGGCCATCAGCGCGGACAGCACCGCGTGGTTGAGCTTATGGCCGCCGCGGACGGTGCGGTAGGAGGCGAGCAGCGGCTGACCGGCGAGCGCCAGATCGCCGATGGCGTCGAGCATCTTGTGGCGCACGAATTCATCGGCGAAACGCAGGCCTTCCGGATTGAGCACGCGATCCTCGGTGACCACCAGCGTATTGGCGAACGAGGCGCCGAGCGCGAAGCCGGCGCTCCACAATTTGGCGACGTCCTTCATGAAGCCAAAGGTGCGCGCGCGCGCGATCTCCCGGCGGAAGGTCTCCGGCTCGATGTCGAGCGCAAGCGCCTGCCGGCCGATCAGCGGATGATCGAATTCGATTTCAGCCTCGACCCGGAAGCCGTGCTGGTAAGGCCGCAGCTCGCCCTGCGCGCCGTCCTTGGAAACGCGCACCGGCTTGATCACTTCGATATAGCGGCGCGGCAGCGCGCGCGCAGTGAGGCCGGCCTGATCGATGGCGTCGACGAACGCCGCGGCACTGCCGTCCATGATCGGCACTTCCGGCCCGTCAATCTCGACCACCACATTGTCCACGCCGAGCCCACGCAGCGTCGCCAGCAGATGCTCCGCGGTCGAGCAGAGCGGACCCTTGGCGTCGCCCAGGACGGTGGCAAATTCAGTGGCGGTGACCGCGCGCACGTCGGCGCGAATTTCGCGCTCGATCGAACCGTCGCTGGACACGCGCTGAAACACGATGCCGGTGTCGTCGTCGGCGGGATTCAGAGTCAGGGTGACGGGGCTGCCGGAATGCACGCCGATGCCGGAGACGGCAACCTGGTCGCGCAGCGTTGTCTGCTTAGCACCCTTCATCGTACCCGTTTACGCCGGCCTGCAAGCAAGCCGCACGTCCCATCCCAGGCTCCTGCCGGAGCCACATTTTGGCCTTCAAATCAGCGACTGCCCGCGATCCGGAAGACGCCCCCCAGGGACCGAAAAGTCCCTTTCGCGCCTGAAACTTAGGCCATAGGCCCGGCATTCTCCAACTCACGTCTTCTTACCGACTGTTACTCTTTTTTGCCGCAATTGCCGGGCGAATGGCCGGTCCGGGAACCGGATTACCTTAGCAGGCCGGCCTTGCGGATTTACAGCCGGCGCTTGAACAGCCCCGGGACGGATTCGGCGGCGGCTGCAAACTTGTTTTAATTCAATAAGTTAAACAACCATTCAAGCGATAGGCCAATAACGTGACGGCCCCGCTCCGGGTTCCGGACGGGGCCGTCATGGCTTTTGGCGCGGCCGTCAGTTGGCCTGGCGGCGCAGGAAGGCCGGGATGTCGAGTTGGTCCTCCTCGGCCGAATTATGCACAGGAGCAGGCCGGCCATGGGGATCGAGCCCCTGCGGCCCCGAGCGCCGGGCATATTCCGACACCGGGTCGTCCGGGCGGCCCTCCGGTTGGCGGGCCGTCGGCCGCAGCGGCCGCTCGAATTGCGGCATCGCCTGCGCGGTACGTGGCGCCAGCGGCGGCTCGGTATGGTCCGCGCGGCGGCCGAGGCCGACCGAGGCCAGCCGCTGCATCAGCGACA
>PKXB01000115.1 GCA_003133345.1 Hyphomicrobiales bacterium
CGTGCTGGGCGCCGACGCGGTGAATGGTCTCGGCGCCGAGATAGGACTGGAACAGGCGGAGCACCGGCCCCAGCACCGACATACAAGGCAGCGCGAGGTCGCGGCATTTGTTTTCCAGCGACTGAATGAGGTCTTCCTCGAGCAGCGTGTACAGGACCAGGCCCGGCGATTCCGTTATTTCAGCCAGCGCATTGTCGAGCTGCTTCTTCGAGCGCACCATCGGGTAAAGATGCTCGACCGGCGACACGTTGGCATATTGCGCCGCAGCGGCGCGCGCCACCGTGATCAGGGTTTCGCCGGTGGCATCGGAAACCAGATGGAGATGGAAATAACCGGTGTTGGGCATCTGTATAGCTGCAGGACCGCGTGTGGATAGAGCGGGAGAAGGCCACGGCTTTACCCGCCACGCAAGCTCACACTGACAATGAGTTCATTTACCATCCACATGGCTGGCCGCGGGACGCTTCCGATATAGCGATGTGGCTTCTGTAAGCGGATGTGGACAGTGGCCTGGGGACAAACGGGGATAGCACATCAAACGCCAGCAAAACCGCCGCCACCGCTGTGGATGACAGAATGCTGGATTAGGCCCGCTTCTGAATCCAACCCTACCATGCAGTGGACAGACTGTTGACCGGAAGGCATGAGTCCAATCCACCGTCCAGTAACCACTACAAAGAGATTTATAAGAGTCTTTATGGAAGAAGCCGGCAAAACCGATGGTCTGGGGATAAAGCCGCTACTCCGCGTGCTTGGCAGGCAGCACGAAGCCGTGCCGCCCGTATGGATGATGCGGCAAGCAGGGCGGTATTTACCGGAATATCGTGCAGTGCGGGAGAAAGCGGGCGGCTTTCTCGATCTCTGTTTTAATCCGACATTGGCGACGGAAGTCACGCTACAGCCGGTACGGCGTTTCGGTTTCGACGCCGCGATCCTGTTTTCCGACATCCTGGTGATACCGCTCGCGCTCGGGCGCAAACTCTGGTTCGTCGAAGGTGAAGGACCACGGCTTGAGCCGTTGGCGGATGCGGAAGCATTGCTGTCGGTGCGACAAGAGGCGGACCAAAAGCTGCTAGCGCCGATCTATGAAACCGTGCGGCGCGTGAAAAGCGAACTTGGATCTACAACGACTCTGATTGGCTTTTGCGGCGCGCCATGGACCGTTGCGACTTATATGGTCGCCGGCCAAGGGACACCCGATCAGGCGCCGGCAAAAAACCTAGCAGGGCAAGCACCCGAGGCTTTTCAATATATAATCGATTGCCTGGTCGATGCTTCCGTCGATTATCTGGCGCGGCAATTGGAAGCCGGCGCCGATGCGGTGCAAATATTCGATACTTGGGCGGGGTCGCTGCCGCCGCAGGATTTCGAGCGCTGGTGCGTACAGCCGACGAAACGCTTGATCGCAAAACTACGCGCGCGGCGCCCCGGCGCGAAGGTGATCGGATTTCCCCGCGGCGCGGGCAAAAATATTCCGCGCTATGTGGATGAGACCGGCGTCGATGCGGTCAGCCTGGAAAGCGGCATTGACCGAGGCTTCGCCCGCGAGCAAATCCAAAGCCGGGTGCCGGTGCAAGGCAATGTCGATCCGTTGCTCTTGCGCGCAGGCGGCGGCGCGCTCGATCGGGAAGTCGACGACGTGCTGAACGCTTTTTCGAGCGGCCCGTTCATTTTTAATCTCGGCCATGGCATCCTGCCCGACACGCCGATCGCCCATGTCGAGCGCATGCTCAAGCGGGTGCGGGGTCGGTGACGAACAACCATGTATCTCACCCTGAAAGCCCTCCACATCATCGCGGTCATCTCGTGGATGGCCGGCATGCTCTATCTGCCGCGACTGTTCGTTTATCACGCGGCGGCCAAGCCCGGCTCCGAGCAGTCGGAAACCTTCAAGGTGATGGAGCGCCGGCTGCTAAAAGCCATCATCAACCCGGCGACGATCGCGGCCTGGCTGCTCGGGGCGTGGCTGGCCTGGAGTGGCGGCTGGCTGGCCGCGCCATGGCTATACGCCAAGCTCGCGCTGGTGCTCGTGCTGTCCGGCTTGCACGGCTACTTGGCCCGCATCGTCAAGCAATTCGCCGCCGACAACAATCCGCACAGCCAAAGATACTATCGTATTATCAATGAGATACCGACGGTTCTGATGATCCTCATCGTGCTGCTGGCGGTGGTCAAGCCGTTCTAACCAAAGCGTAAATTGATGCACCTGTGCGCGGCGCACTTGCGAAAAAACGCTTTTCCGCTTATGTTGTTTATTCCCACCGAACGCAGGCGGATGCAGTCGCGTTCCGGCTCCCACAATTTGGGCCGGTCGCAACATCGGGTTCCGGGCACTTTTCCAAAATCACCGCGTTACCCCAGACCTGCGATCTCTCTCTCCTCAAGTCGACCGGCTTTCCGAGTCTTCGCATTTTTCAAGACTCCACCGGTCACTCTTCCAAGGATAAATGCCCCCATGCGGGAAATGAAACTCCAGGAACTCAAGTCCAAAACGCCAGCCGAACTGGTGCAGTTCGCCGAAGAAAACAAAGTCGAGAACGCCAGCACCATGCGCAAGCAGGAGCTGTTGTTCGCGATCCTCAAGCAGCTCGCGACGCAGGAGATCGATATCATCGGCGAAGGCGTCGTCGAAGTGCTCTCCGATGGCTTCGGCTTTCTGCGCTCGCCGGAATCGAATTATCTCTCCGGGCCCGACGACATCTACGTCTCGCCCTCGCAGATACGCCGTTTCGGCCTGCGCACCGGCGACACCGTCGACGGCCACATCCGTAGCCCGAAAGAAGGCGAGCGCTATTTCGCTCTGCTCAAGGTCAACACGCTGAATTTCGAAGACCCCGAGAAGGCCAAACACAAAGTCAACTTCGATAACCTGACGCCGCTCTATCCCGACGAACGGCTGCAGATGGAGCACGAAGATCCAACCAAGAAGGATCTCTCGGCCCGCGTCATCGACATCGTGGCGCCGATCGGCAAAGGCCAGCGCGCATTGATCGTGTCGCCGCCGCGCACCGGCAAGACCGTGCTGTTGCAGAACATCGCGCACGCCATCACCGCCAATCACCCCGAGGTGTTTCTCATTGTGCTGCTGATCGATGAGCGGCCGGAGGAAGTCACCGACATGCAGCGCTCGGTCAAGGGCGAGGTGATTTCCTCGACCTTCGACGAGCCGGCCTCGCGTCACGTGCAGGTCGCCGAAATGGTGATCGAGAAGGCCAAGCGCCTGGTCGAACACGGCCGCGACGTGGTGATCCTACTCGACTCGATCACCCGCTTGGGGCGCGCCTACAACACCGTGGTGCCGTCATCCGGCAAGGTGTTGACCGGCGGCGTCGACGCCAACGCGTTGCAGCGGCC
>PKXB01000008.1:0-3346 GCA_003133345.1 Hyphomicrobiales bacterium
GTGCTGCAACCAATCGTGCCCCCGCGACTTATACTGGCGCTGGCTGTTGCTGGCGGCTGGTTCATCATTATCCACAACAGGAGAATGAAATGGATACCAACATTGATAAGTCGCCTAAGGGCGGCACTTCACCAGGAAGCCCCGGAGCCTCGCGTGCCCCAGGGGACATCCGCTCCCCAGGCTTGTCCCCCGACAAGCCGGCTCTGACGGGGTCGCTTCAGGACAAAGTGGGAAGCGCTGTTGATCAGGCGCGCGCGGGCATTGCCGACTCTGCTTCTTCAGCGAGCGCCGATCTAGCCAGTGACGTCGAAAAAATGCGCGCCGATATGGCGAGCATGAAGGACACCCTGGCAAAGTTTGCCTCCGAGGCCGGCGGCCATTTGGGGAAGTCGGCACAAACGGTGGGTGACGCAATCGCCTCGCAAGTCAGCGCGACCGCCTCCAATATGGCCCACGCTGGAGCCGACATGGCCTCGGCGGCGAAGGATCAGGCAAAGACGTTTGCCTCCGAGCTCGAGGGAATGGCTCGCCGGCAGCCGCTCGCATCGCTTGCGGTGACGCTATTCGTAGGAATCGTTATCGGAATGATGGGCAGGAGCCGGAGCTGATGTTCGCAAGCATCGTCAGCCTCCTGAAAGGTGACCTGGATCGTCAGGTTTCATGGGCCAAGAAGGAGTTCTCTCGTCAAGCTGGCACCGCTGCGTTGAAAGCCGGGCTCGCTACCGGGGCGGGAATAGCTGTCTTAGGAACAGTTATTGTGGGTTTGATGGCCCTGTATACCGCGGTGGCACTTCGACATGGCCCGCTGATTGGCTACGCGGTCGTCGGGGCTGTTACAGCTGTGACCGCAATCGGTTTGTTCATCGCATGCCGATTTGTGGGATCAGCTGCTTCGCCGCAACCCAGCGTTCACTCCTTCCGGTATGACAACGTCAAAGAAGCTGCAAAGAAAGACCTTTCTGCCCAATCATCCGCTATCATGTCCTCGTTGCGACAGTCTTCAATTGGAGGGGCTATCTCGACCACAGAGGATGTCCTCGCCAAGGGTGAGCGGATCACTCACATGGCGTCCGATCAAATGCGAGATGGATCACGCGGATCGTTGATAGCTATTCTCGGAGTCACTGCCCTGACAGGAATAATCATCGGAAAGAAGATCAGACCCGGCCTAGGTAAGTTTGAAATATCGGGAAGCACTCTTTCCTCTCTGATTAGTGTTTTCGATCATCTTATTTTACGACGCACCGCCGACCATCATGAGAACTAACTGTGAATAGGCGCGACCTCGCGATCCCCTCGGTATCAATCAAATCAGATACTTGCGGCGCTGATCGGCGTCGGAACTCCATGCCGAAATACAAGTGGATCAGTCGTTTCTGTTTTGCATCGATGAAAGGGTCCTCCGCAGAGAGCCGTATCGCCGGGCGTACACGTTTGTAAATTCAGCACCCATTAACACGATCTGTGACGAGTAATACACCCAGATGAGTACCACTACGATCGACGCTGCGGCACCGTAGGTTGATTCTAGCCCTTGCTTACCGATGTAAAGTCCGATCGCCAGCTTGCCGAGTTCAAAGAGTGCCGCGGTGACGATGGCGCCTAGCCACACGTCGCTCCAGGCAACAGGTGTGTCGGGCAGCCACTTGAACATCATAGCGAACAATAAGCTGATGATGCCGAACGATAGGAAGAAACCCACCAACTGAAGAGATACTTCTGGCAAGTAGGGGGCAAGACGCTTTCCCACGGCTGCCAAAGCCGCTGTCATCAGCATTGAGACAAGGAGCAGGAAGCCGACCGCGAGGATGCCTGCCAATGACAGGGCATACGTGCGAATGAAGCTCCATACCCCCGAAATCGGCGGATCCTTGACTTCCCATACCGTGTTAAGTGCGTCCTTGAGCTGCACGACTACGCCTATGGCCGCGAACAACAGCGTTCCTACTCCTACGACAGTGGCCACGATACCTTCATGCGGCTTGCTTGCCCCGACCAGCATAGCGTTGACGGCCAGGGCCCCGGACTCTCCGAGAAGTCCGCCAAGGGCGCTGCCAACTTCACCACGGACAGCTTCTTGGCCCAACACCAGGCCCGCTACTGCGATTGCAATGACAATCAACGGACCGAGAGAAAACACCGAGTAATACGCGAGAGCAGCTCCGAGCCGGGCGTCCTTGTGGGCCAGCCACCGGCTGGCGGTATCTTTGATGAGATCCCAACTTTCTGACATGCCGCGGTGCTTTTTGCCCTAACCATTCGGCTCACGCAAATCGATGTGACAGGTCCCTGTGACGTAGAATAGAAAGTATATCCTAAAAGTTTGGAGGTGCATCATCGGTATTTGTACCGGCAGCCGGCGGTCCGATGGATTATTACGTCGATGCGCTGTTGCGATCCAATCCTACCGCAAACCCAAACACGACCGATTTGCGAGCCACTCGTCCCGAGATCGCTCGTATCCTCACGAGCGGCCTTCGTGGTGGCGAGGTTCCTGAGCCTGAGCGGACATATATGGCGCAAGTCGTCGCGGCCCGCACTGGACTTAATCAGGCGGAAGCCGACAAGCGGGTTTCCGACGTCATCAACCAGACAAAGACGGCTTTGGACAACGCCCGCAAGGCAGCCGCCAAATTGTCTCTATGGCTAACCGCCTCGCTGCTGATCGGCGCCTTTGCCGCTAGCTTGGCGGCCACCGAAGGGGGGGTATGTCCGGGATAATTGGAATCCGGGTCTTACCGGCCGCTAAGCCAGAACTGAACATAGGAGGAAATCATGGGTCGTGGAATTCTGCTGTGGATGTTAGGCGTGCCAATTCCGATCATCATTCTTCTCGCTCTCTTCCAACATAATTAGCCGAGCAACAAGCTCGCGTTGACCGCCTGTCTCGAGCCGGCTAAAGCATTGCGTTGGCTGAATGGCATCGAATGCACCCGCGTTGGGATGGGCACCGAAAGAGGAGTCGTTATGAAAGGCTTTGTGTAAGACATCGAGGGTCTCGCTGTCAAGAATAGCGAGTTTCGCCAAGTGCTTTACACGGCAAAGAACTGCCAGCTCGTCGTCATGGCGCTAAAGCCCAAGGAAGAGATCGGGGCGGAAGTCCACAAGCTCGACCAGTTCTTTCGCGTCGAGGAGGGGGCCGGTGAGGCGGTTCTCGATGGCGTTCGGACGGCGATCAAAGCCGGCTTCGCGGTTGTCGTCCCGGCTGGGACCAAACACAACATCATCAATACCGGCAATGCACCCCTGAAGCTCTATACGCTCTATGCGCCACCGAATCATCGCGACGGTGTCGTCCACCATACCCGCGCCGACGCCGAGGCTGACAACGAGCACTTCGACGGCA
>PKXB01000008.1:3401-5514 GCA_003133345.1 Hyphomicrobiales bacterium
GTTCAGCGGTTTGCGGCTGGCCGAGTTTGTTTGAGAGCGCACGATCCCGAGAAGTGGGAACCGGTTTTCTGAAAGATCATGCGCTATGAATGATACAAATGAGACAAGAGGCCGTGACGACTGCGATTTCTGGAAGATGGTTGCGCAGGGTCCGCGTCGCAACGCGTTACCCACACAACTACAATGTTTTGGCGGGACGTGGAGTTCATCCAAAAGTGCGGTCGCCGCCAGTTCCCGAAACTGTGTGGGTCGTCGCTGTGGACATCGCGGCTTTGGTAATCATGCTTCAGCCGATCTCACGACGCGGGACCATCTAACGAGGGATATTCGGAACCGAACGGTGTGAACGGCGTTATGGCAATCTTGGCGATGGCTCATGCGTCCGGATTGGATGTGGCGTTGCAACGCTCATTAGCGACATGGCCAGCGCTGCGCGTTTTCAACCAAGGATAATGGCATGGCATCGCCGCCGGTGACGTTGCTTGCGCTTGCGACCGCGTTGCCGCCGAACACGCTGGAGCAGCCGGCCGTCGCCGATTTCGCCCGTCGCATCTACGCCAAATCGTTCGCGCGTTATCCGAAACTTGCTGACGTATTCGTCAATGCAGGGATCGAACGGCGCTATTCGGTGCGCCCAATCGAATGGTTCGATGCGCCGCACGACTGGACCGAACGCACGCAAGCCTATCTCGACGGCGCCGCCGCGCTGTTCGTGCAGGCCGCCAAAGCAGCGCTCGACCGCGCCGGAGTCTCGGCGCGCGACGTTGATGTGATCGTGACGGTATCGTCCACCGGCATCGCGACGCCCAGTCTGGAGGCGCGCGTCGGCGCGGAAATGGGCTTTAAGGAGTCGGCGACGCGCGTGCCGGTATTCGGTCTCGGTTGCGCCGGCGGCGTGTCGGGCTTGTCGATCGGTGCCCGGCTTGCACGCGCCGAGCCAGGCGAGGTCGTTCTTGTGGTGGTGGTCGAGTTGTGCACGCTCGCCTTTCGCTCCGACCGTAGCGCCAAGGCGGACGTGATTTCTTCCGCGCTGTTCGGCGACGGCGCCGCCGCGGTGGTGTTGCGCTCCGAGCGCGACGAGGCCGGCTTGCGCATCGGCGCGGCCGCCGAGCACACCTGGCCGGGCACGCTCGACATCATGGGCTGGACGATCGATCCGGCCGGCTTCGGCGTCGTGCTGTCGCGCTCGCTGCCGCGCTTTGTCGAGCAGCGTTTGGCGGCCCCCACCCGCCGTTTCGTGAAAGAGGCGCGGCTGCAGGCNNAACAGGCACCTTGCGTGATGAGCGTGAGGTGCTGCGCGGCCATGGCAACATGTCGGCGCCGAGCGTGTTGTTCGTGCTCGATCGCGCGCTCAAGCGAGGCTTGCGCGGATCGGCGGTGCTGACGGCGCTCGGGCCCGGCTTCACCGCCAGCTTCCTGGCGCTCGAGGCCACGCAAGGGTCGGCATATGGGTGAGGGCGCGTGGCTGGTCGCCTTCCTGGTCGTGCAGCGGCTTGCCGAGCTGGCACTCGCGCAATGGAACACCGCGCGGCTGCGCGCCGCCGGCGGCATTGAATTCGGTGCGGCGCACTATCCCCTGCTGGTCACGCTGCATTCGCTCTGGCTGTTCGGCCTGTGGATGCTCGGCCACGACCGCGCGATCGATACGCTCTGGCTCGCGGTCTTCGTCCTGCTGCAGGCCGCCCGGCTGTGGGTGATCGCGAGTCTCGGCCGGCGTTGGACCACCCGCGTGATCGTGCTGCCGGGGGCCGCGCCGGTGGCGCGCGGACCCTACCGCTGGCTGCGGCATCCGAAAACTATGTGGTTGTCGTTCTTGAGATCGCGGTGGTTCCGCTGGCGCTCGGATTGCCGCTGTTCGCGCTTGTATTTTCGCTCGCCAATACAACGTTGCTCGCCTACCGCATCCGCGTCGAGAACCAGGCGCTGGCCTGGGCCGCACTTGCCACGAGTAACGGCGGAAGTGTTAAGGCCGGAACCGTTGCCAATGGATAAGTCCGCCGATCGGACGCTGTCGTCACATGGAACGTAAATCGATTATAACTTGATGTGGCTATCTCAGTGGGTGGCGAGTGATTGCGGATTTCATTACGGCTTTTTACGCGGAACCTTCTTG
>PKXB01000173.1 GCA_003133345.1 Hyphomicrobiales bacterium
CCAATATTTTGACCATACGGGTCACGATGTCCGATTCAGTATCGTGCGGTTTTGACGTGACCTGTTACGGCCTGTCAACGACGATGGCACGAAAGTCGTTCACGTTGGTGTAGGTCGGGCCGGTCGACAGCAAGTCCTTGAGTGCGGCGAAAAATCCGGTTGAATTATTGTCGGCAAGAAACGCGGCGGGATCGAGGCCAAGCGCCTGGGCCCGCGCCACGGTTTGCCCGTCGAGCAGCGCGCCGGCGGGGTCGCTGGCCGCGCCGGCGCCGCCGTCGGTGCCGTCGGTGTCGCCGGCCAATGCCGCCACCGCCGGCATGCCGGCAAGCCCCATCGCCAGCGCCAAAGCGTATTCCTGATTGGGCCCGCCGCGGCCCTGGCCCCGGATGGTGACCGTCAGTTCGCCGCCCGAGAGGATCACCGCGCGTGAGCTTTTCGCGCGCAGCTCGCGCGCGAGCTTTGCATGCGCCGCCGCCACCTCGCGCGCCTCGCCTTCGACGCGATCGCCTAAGGACATGCATTCGTAGCCGGCGGCGCGCACCGCGGCCTCAGCCGCGCGCAGTGAATCGGCCGGCCGCGCCGCCAGCACGAATTGGCTGCCGGCGAATACCGGATCGCCGGTCTTCGGCGATTCATTGTTCGCATCGGTAAGCGCAGCGGTCACGCTTGTCGGAAGATCGAGCCGGTATTTGGCGACGATGGCGCGCGCTTGCGTGAGCGTCGTCGGATCGGGCACGGTCGGGCCGGAGCCGATCGCCGAAGGATCGTCGCCCGGCACGTCGGAGATCGCGATGGTGACAAGCTTTGCCGGATAGGCGTAGCGGGCCAGCCGTCCGCCCTTGATGCGCGAGAGATGTTTGCGCACCGTATTGATCTCGCCGATGGTCGCGCCCGAACGCAGCAGCGCGCGCGTCACCGCCTGCTTGTCGGCGAAAGTGACGCCGGCCACCGGCGCGATCCAGTTGGCGGAGGCGCCGCCCGACATCAGCACCAACACCAGGTCGGAGGCCGTCGCGCCGTCGGCGAATTCAAGAGCGCGCAAGGCGGCTTCCAACCCCGCTCCATCCGGCACCGGATGGCCGGCTTCGATCATGGTCACGATCTGCAAAGGCCTGCCGTAGCCGTGACGCGCCACGGCAATTCCACAGAGGCGTTCGGGATCAAGCTTCAAACGATCGAGATAAAAGCCTTCCGCCACTTCGGCCATGGACCCCGCCGCCTTGCCGGCGGCGAGCAGAATGAGTCGGCCCACAGGCGGCGGCGGCAACAGCGGCGGCAGGCAGCTCGCGGGGTGTGCCGCAGCTACCGCAGTGCGAAACAAGTCTGCGAGAAATGCGCGCAGGGGGGCGTCCATCATCCGATCCTAGCTGCCCAGCGGGACGAAAACATGCATAGATATCATGACTTCCGTCTTTGAACCGAAGTGCGACTGCCCATGATCGATGACATTGTTCGAATCGATGCCCGCGACGGAACATCGATCGGCGTGCGCATCTATCGTCCGGATGGCGCCGGTCCTTATCCGGCGCTGTTGGGGGCGGCGCCCTACCGCTTCGACAACAATAGTCTTCCGGCGAGCGCACAATTTCTGTGGCGCGAGACCGGGCCGATCGAATGGTACGTCGAGCAGGGCTACGCCTACGTGCATATGGACGTGCGTGGCAGCGGCCGCTCCGGCGGTCAATTTGAATTTATGGGCCGCGGCGAACAGAACGACCTCTACGACGTGATCGAATGGATCGGAAAGCAATCATGGTGCTCCGGCAAGGTCGGCGGCATCGGCCAGTCGTATTTTTGCATGCTGCAATGGTTCATGGGCGCGCTCGCGCCGCCCTCACTTTCCTGCATCGCCGCCCATGATGGATTGGCGGATGCCTACCGCGCCGGCTGTTATCACGGCGGCATTCCTTGCGATTTCTTTCCCGGCTACTGGTGGTACCAGAATCGCTTCATCAACCGCTTCCCGGCCAGCGGGCCGTCGCGCGAGCAGGACACCGACCTGACGGGAATGGTTGCCGCCCATCCGACCTATGACGCGTTCTGGCGCGAACGCAGCGCCTGGGAGGTGCTCGATAAGATCAAAGTGCCGCTCTACTCGAGCGGCGTCTGGGGCAAAATGCAGTTGCACACGCGCGGTAATATCGACGGTTATCTGCGCGCCAGCGGACCGAAAAAACTGCGCATGTCCGGCGTGCCGAACGCCTGGGCGGCGGCGGCGGAATTCTCCAGCGTCGAATTCCACCAGCGCGTGCTGCTGCCGTTTTACGATCATTATCTGAAGGGCAAGAGCACGGACTACCTGGCGCGGCCGAATGTCGAATACGCCGTGCGCGGCGCCAACGTCATGCGCAGCGCCGAGACGTGGCCGCCGCCGGGCATCAAATACACGCGCTGGTTCTTGAATGCCTCGCCGTCCGGCAGCGTCACCTCGTTGAACGACGGCGGGCTCTCGCCGCAAGCCGCTGCGGGCGTGCCATCGACCAGCTACAAGTATCCCAATCCCGGCTGGGTCGCCGGCGTGGTCGGCTTCGGACCGAGCGGGCCGGCCGGCGGCTTCGATCCGGTACGCCGGGTGCTGACTTTCACCACCGCGCCGGTCGACCGCGATCTCGAAATCTGCGGGCCGATCAAGCTCGTGCTCTATGCCTCGTCGAGCGCGCGCGACACCGACTTCTTCATCAAGCTTTCCGACCAATTCCCGCAAGCTCCCGACGACCGCGCCAAAGGTTTGAACCCGTTCGCCGAGCTGATCACGCGCGGCTGGCTGCGCGCGTCGCACCGCGCGCTCGATCCTGAACACAGCACCGAGATGGTGCCCTATCACGGCCATTCCGATCCGCAGCCGCTGACGCCGAATGAAATCTACAAATTCGAGATCAGCCTCGAGCCGATGGCTTATCTGATCAAGCAGGGCCACCGCCTGCGGCTCGAAATAGTCAACGGCGACTCGCCCGTTAGCGAGGCGCTATGGCCGCATTATTACCGGCCCGACAAGGTTGGCAGCGACACCATTCATCACGATCCGGCGCATCCGTCGGAAATGATTTTGCCGGTCTCGCCCGCCCCACCCTGAAATGCGGGACACCCCGCTTTTCACGGCTTCACCGGCGGCATAGCATTCGATTAAGGGCCGCAATGGCCCGTATAAAACGAAGATTGCCCGGGGGAGGGAACAATGGCGGATCAACCAGTCGTTCAGGTATCGCGGCTGCTCGACGAGCGCGGCCTGAGCTCGTTCCAGATCAAGCTGCTCATCTGGTCGTTCTTCATCGTCCTCATCGACGGCTACGATATTGCCGCCATCGCCTTCGCCGCGCCTAGCCTTGCTAAAGAATGGGCCTTGAAACCAGGCTCGCTCGGTCCGGTCTTCAGCGCCAGCCTCGTCGGCATTCTCTTTGGTTCGGCACTCTTTGGCTGGGTGGGCGACCGCTATGGCCGCAAGGCGGCGCTGGTCGGCTCGAATTTGCTGTTCGGCGTATTCACCTTGGCCGCCGCCTATTCGACCAACCTCGATCAAATGTTCTGGCTGCGGCTGCTCGCGGGGCTGGGCATCGGCGGCGTCGTT
The DNA here is from genome assembly GCA_003133345.1 of Hyphomicrobiales bacterium. GTDB lineage: Bacteria > Pseudomonadota > Alphaproteobacteria > Rhizobiales > Xanthobacteraceae > Pseudolabrys. The sequence continues at coordinate 3,566 of PKXB01000173.1, forward strand.
CCCAATGTCGTCTCCATCAATGCCGAGTCCGCGCCGCGCAAGTTGCGCGCCACGCTGGCGATTATAGGCGTCGGCTGCGTGCCGCTCGGCGGCGCCATACCGGGATTTGTGACGGCCGTGTTTGTGCCGCAATACGGCTGGCAAATCCTGTTCCTGATCGGCGGCATCGTGCCAATCATCATCGCCATCGCCGCAATGATCGGTCTGCCGGAATCGATCAAATTCATGGCGCTGCATGAAAGCCAGCGCCGCAAAATGGAATCCACCATCAAGGCCATCCAGCCCGAGTACCAGGTGCCGGCCAACGCCAAATTCGTCATCGAGGACGAGAAGCAGTTTCCCGGCTTCAACCCGGGCTATCTGTTCCGCGACGGCCTTGCGCTGATCACGCCGCTGCTGTGGCTGCTGTTTGCGCTCAACCTGATGGGTTATTTCTTCCTCATCAGCTGGACCCCGACGTTGATGACGGCCGCCAAGCTTCCGCCGGCCACGGCGGCGCTCGCCGGCGCGATGTTGCAAGCGGGCGGTACCGTCGGCGCGCTGTCGCTGTGCTGGTGGCTGCAAAAACATCGCTTTTTCGCCGTCGCGATCATGTTCGTGGTCGCCGTGCCGGTGGTCGGCTCGATCGGCTATGCCGGGTTGACGTCGAAGGCCGCCTTGCTGACCGCGACATTCTTTGCCGGTTTCTTCGTGCTCGGAATCCAATCCGCCATCAATGCCATCGGGGCGCTGATCTACCCGACCTCATTACGCGCCAACGGCTCGGGGTGGGAACTGGGCATCGGGCGCATCGGATCGATCGCCGGGCCGTTGGTCGGCGCAATGCTGATTGGGCTGCCGGTTCAGAGCCTATATATGTGGTCCGCGCTGCCCTTTGCGGTCGGCGCGGTGATTTGCTTTGCGATTCATCGCCTCAATACAGCGCGCTTGGTGGCACGTCCGGAATTGCGCGACGCGCAATAGCGCATGATCCCGAAAAGTGGGAACCGGTTTTCGGATAAGATCATGCACAAGCAAAAATAGCGTCAGAACGGCTCGTAATCTCGCAACGCGGGAATGACCTTTTCACCGAATAGGCGAATGGATCGCAGCAGGTCGGCCTCGGGCAGATCGGAGAAATTGAATTCGCCCATGAAGACGTTGAACAGGCCGGCTTGCGCAGCCGCGTGAATCTTATTCGCAACCGTCTCGGGCGAGCCGATGAACACTAGCTCGTGCTTCATCAGATAGTCCGCATCGAACAGATTGGCCATGATCTCCGACGCGCCTGGCTCGCCGCGGCCGATGAATTTCTTGGCGTGCTCGCGCACGCGGCTCTCGAAAGTCTCGCCCGGTTGCGGCGGCGGCAGGAAGCCTTCGTAGGCGCGGGCAGCCCGCGCCAGGGCGACGCCGAGCGCCTTCTCGTCGGTCTCGTCCACATGCACGATGGTGCAATAGGCGATGTTCGGCTGGCGCGGCCAGCCGGCCTTGCTCCAGTCGTCGAGGAATTTGCGATAGCGCGGCGCGGCGTCGGCGCGCGGATAAACCAGGAAATAGCCGGGATTAATCCCCTTGGCCGCGCAGAACTCGAGCGTCTGCGGATCGCGGCTCATCATCCAGAGCGGCGGATGCGGGCGCTGCATCGGCTGCACGGAAATCTGCGCGCTCTCTGTGTGATGGACGTCGCCATGAAACGAGAACGGCTGTTTCTCGCCATAGGCGGCGCGCAGATAGTCGACAAATTCGAGCGTGGGCGACTTGCGTAAATTATAGTCGAGCCCGAACGGCTTGAAATAATCCGCGTTGATGCCCGGCACCAATCCAACCTCCATGCGCCCACCGAGCATCTGATCGACGATTGCAATCTCTTCGGCCAGACGCAGCGGATGGTAGAGCGGCACGACATAGCCCATGGGACCGATCCGCATGCGGCGGGTGCGCGCGCCGGCGCCGACCGCGTACAGGCTGGGCGACGACATCCAGCTTTCGTCGGGGCGGAAGTGGTGTTCGACGCAAAAGCCGTAATCGAAGCCGAGCGCGTCGCACGCTTGCAGCTCACGCCACAATTGCTCGTAGCGCTGGTGCGGGGTCATCCCCGGTTTGCCCCAAATATGAGAAAAATGGGCGAACTTCATGACGCGACCACCTCGGCTCCGGGCGCGAATGCTACTATGGAACTCGGCTTTGCACGTGCTTATGTTAGCGGACAGAAAGGCAGGATAAACCCATGGACGACAAGACACGCACCGAGCTGGAGGCCGCCGTTTACCGACGGCTGGTCGAGCATCTGCGCGCGCGCACCGACGTGCAGAACATCGACATGATGAATCTCGCCGGCTTCTGCCGCAATTGCCTGTCGAACTGGATGAAGGACGCCGCCGAAGCCACCGGCGTGCCCATGAGCAAGGATGAGAGCCGCGCGATCGTCTATGGCATGCCCTATGACGAATGGCGCAAAAAGCACCATAAAGAAGCCAGCCCCGGGCAAAAGGCGGCATTCGAAAAGTCCAGCCCCCGGCATTAGTTCATATTATTTGCTTGTGAACAGCGTGGATGACGGCGGCATTGCCTTGACCTGAGGCGGGCATATTCCGAAAGCTTCTTGGCAAAGCGGCGGCTCGGACCGCCCCTCATTGCCAAGGAGACATCAATGCCTGCCACCGCCGCCGCCCAAAAAGAACAGCCCGCCACCCGCTTCGCCAAGGATCAGCTCAAGGCCTTCGTCGAGCGCATCGAGCGGCTTGAGGAGGAGAAGAAGGCGACCTCCGACGATATCCGCGACGTCTATGCCGAGGCCAAGGGCACCGGCTACGACATCAAGGCGCTGCGCACCATCGTCAGCCTGCGCAAGCAGGACACCGACGAGCGCCGCGAGCAGCAGGCCGTGCTGGAGACCTACATGAACGCTTTGGGGATGCTGAACTAAAGCGGCTGGATTAACGCAGCGACGCTGTCTGCATGTTGAACGTGGCGGTGGCCAGGAACACCACCGCGCTACCGCTGAAGCGGTCAGCGACCATGCCGAGATGCGGATCGGCCGAGAACGTCATCACCAGCGACTGCGACGGCTTATGCAGCAGATCGTACTGCCAGCGCGGATCGACCGCGCCGAACCGCGTCGCCGTCATGAAGCTGCGCACGCTCGGCGTCAGCATGGCGGCGCGCAGCCACGGGCTGTCGGAACGCTCGCCGCCGCCCAAGCCCATGCCCATGGCCAGGGCGGGCGCCAGCGGCGGCTTCACCACCACGGTTGAGTTGGACGAGGTCGGGATCACGCTGGCTTCCGCCGGCAGGCGCGGCAGGCGCGAGCCCATCGGGCGGGCGCGCGCGGCGAGCGGAGCCTCTGATTCCGTGGCATAGGCGAGCTTATCGCCGCCCACGCTGCCGGTGCTGATCGGTTCGGCGGAGGCCGTCTCATACCGCGTGCCGGTCGCGATCGGCGCCGGCAACGTCGGGCCCGCCTCGATCGCGCCGCGCCAATAGCCGCGATTGTCGAATATGTTGTTGGCCAGCGATGCCGTCACGATGGTCTGCTCGGCCGGCCGCGGCCTCGGCAGCGCAATTGCGACATCAACCGGCTTCGGCCGCGCCGCCGGCAGTGGCACGATGTGCTCGACGGCCACTGGCTTGGGCGGGCTCAGGCTGGCGACCGCCATGGGCGCGCGCGCATGCAAGTTAGCTGATTTGGGCGCCGGTTGCTCGCTTTGTTCATCCTGGTCCTTGCCGGTGCCGAAAATCCTGGCCAGCAGGCTACGCTTGGGATGTACGGCGGCTTGTTCCTGGCTGGCGGTGATCACGCCGGCCTCGCGCGCGGCTTCCAGCGAGGTCCCGGAAGGCGCCGCGCCGTTGCGTTCGACGTCGGCGAGCGCCAGCGCATAGCCGGACAGCGGCTGCCCGTCGGCTGGAATGTGCACGGTGCGCCCATTGGGGAAGATCTTGACCAGTTCCTGGCGCGGGATGCGCGGCCAGTGCCGGATGGTGCCGGTGTCCATGTGCACGAACGGCGAGCCAGAGGTCGGATAGAACCCGACGCCGCCGCGCTGGAGACGCAGGCCCTCGGCCCTGACCGAGGCGAGCGGCACGCCGGGAATGTAGAAATCGATCGCATTGCCGTTGACGTGCTGGCTGAACTGCGCGACGCCGCTCGAGCGCGCGCGCAGCATGGCGTTGGTCCCCGGCGAACGGTAGCCGCAGACCACCTGGATCGGCTCGCTGGCGCCGACGTCGCGATAGGCCTCCCACAACAGATCGAACAGATGGGGATCCATGTGGGTTTCTTGTTCCTTGCGCCAGTCGCGCATGAACCAGTCGATCTTCTTCAGCGCGGCCTCGTCATAGCGGCCATTGCGCTTGAAGGTGACGGTGATGTCTTCGTCGGTATGAACGTGGTGGAAGGAGAGGGTGCGGGTGTCGCCTTCGGCGACGGCGTTTTGCAGGGAATTATTGGCGCCCAGCAGCAACAGCCCGGCCACGCCCAGCCGTGCACCGCTGCGTGCCAAGGACAAAACGAGAGTACGCTCGCGCCACGCGCCAACCGACACTGCAATCTTCCGTGAATTACGCTGTCCCAAACCCGCTCCCCCCGCAGCGTTTGGCTGCGGCAGCGACAATCATGCAGTCTTATCGGGAAGGATTAACGTGCGCTTAGCGGTCGCCCCCCGACCGCCGTTTCCTAGCGGCCAAAAATGGCTAAAAATGGCCGAGGTGGGGGCGACTGCGGGATTTCCGGACGGTATCCGGCCGCCACGGGCTGTGGCCGGGCGCGGCCCAAGGCGCGTTTTGGCGCGCCGCGCGGCGGCTCGCTGGGCAGATGGTCAAAGAACTCGGACGCGTTTGACGCCTCGCCGCGCTCGACCCGGCGCAGGATGTCCTGGTTCACCTGCGCGCTCGGCTGCTCGCGCTTGGCGTCCTGCGACGGGGCCAGGTCGGCGATACGGCGCTCGTCGCTGTGCAGGATGGTCCGGATGCGTTCATCGAAGCCGTAGATATCCTCGCGTAGTTGCAGCTTGCCGGAATCGTCGACAAAAGCGGTCTGGTAGGTGAGATGCACCGTCGGCCGGTCGGTGAGCTTGAAGGAGCGCTCCTCGCGGCCGAATAGCGCGCTCAGCTGCTGCGAATCCGGCGTCGGGCCGTTCATCGCCAGATGCAGCAGGACCTCGCCGAACTTGGTCGGGTTTTCCACCCGCATGCAGCCGTGGCTGAAAGCGCGCTTGTCATTGGCGAACAGCCGCTTGTCGGGCGTGTCGTGCAGGTAAACCGAGAACTTGTTGGGAAAATTGAACTTGATGCGGCCGAGCGCATTACCGGCGCCGGGCGGCTGCGTCACGCTGAGCGTGCCATCCGGTTGACGCTTCACCTGGAGGCCCATGCGCGCGAAGATGTTGGGGTCGCGGCCGTAGCGCGGCATCAGCTCATTCTTGATGATCGACTGCGGCACGTGCCAGGACGGGTTGACCAGCACGTTGTCCATCGGCGCGCTGAGCAGCGGCGTCGGCGTCTGCGGCTTGCCGGCGACGATCTTGGTGTGCCACTGCTCCTGGTGGTCGTGTACGACCCTGAGCGAGAAATCCGGAACATTGACCATCACATAGGTGCTGCCGAGGTCACGCGGCAGCCAGCGCCAGCGCTCCATATTGGCGAGCACCCGATCAATCTCCTGGCCGCGCGTCGGTCCGTTATTGGCGGCGAGCGTTCTCGGCACGCGCGCGTTCTTGACGCCGGGCTTGCTGACCGGCTCGTCGTGCATGACTTGACTGCCCTGAGCGGACCCGGCGCGCAGCGCGGCGAGCTTCGCCTTCAGCGCCTGGAATCCCCGACGTGGCGGATTGAAGCTTTCGAGCGCGGCGCCGGTATCGGCGGCGTCAGCGATTTTGCGCAGGATATCGGCCCGCGCCGGCGTGTGATCGCCGTAATCGACTTCCGCCAGCACCCGGTTCGGCGCGATGCGGCCGGTCGCCAGGTGGCGGGCATATGTGAGTGCTGAATAGCTGAGTGTGATGTCGGCGTCGGCCAGCGCCTCGGCGCCGGTGGCGGCGCCGAAGGCGGGGACCTGATAATCGGCCGGGTCGAGCCCGTCGGCGGCGGCGTTTCCCATCTGTGCGATCACCGATTTGGCGCGCGCATCGAGCTGGCCGTCGGCGGTCCACAGCGGGGCATAATTGCGCGCGGCATAGAAGGCTGCCATCGCTTCGCGCTCGGGCGCGCGGTCGATGCGTTTGTCGAACTGCCCGGACGTGATGACGGCGCGCAGCTTGTCCGCGACCTGAACGTCGAGGGCCGCCGGTGGCGTTGCGAACGTGTCCCTAATCCCGACGTCGCCGGCGCTGGGCGGCGTTGCGGCCGGCGCCGCAGACGGCTGCTGTGTCACCGTTTCGATCTGCTTCGGCGTCGCGGCGGCAGCGTAAATCGGCGCCGCCACGATTAGCGCCAGCGCGCTACCGGCCAGCAGCCGGGCGAACTCGTTTTTACGCATACAAAGACCCACCCCAGACTACACCCGCAATTGTGCGGCCGAACGCGCGCGGAAACGAATGAATATTGACCGACGTTTACCTATACCTTCAATCACGGCTAAGCCGCATGGTTAAAAGGCGCCCCGTCACACCGTCGCGTTTTCCTTTTCCGCCGTCTCGCGCAGGCCTTCGTCGAGACCGAGGCCTTCAAGCTTGCGGTAAAGCGTCGATCGGCCGATTTTCAGGCGGCGCGCGACCTCCGACATCTGCTCGTGGTAATGCGCGATGGCAAAGCGGATCGCTTCGCGTTCGATGTCCTCGAGCGGGCGCACCTCGCCTTGCGCGTCGAGCAGCCGCAGCGACGGTGTGGTTAACGCCGCCGCATGTTGGCTGGATAAGTCGACAGCTTCGCGCACGTCCGGCCAGGTGGCGGCGATGGCCGGCGAGGAATCAATCATCGGCTGCGCGGCAATGGCGTCGGGCCCGATCTGGGCGGCTATTTGCGGAAACTCATGCACGCCGAGTTGTTCGCCGTCGGTGAGCACCACCGCGCGGAAGATCGCGTTCTCGAGCTGGCGCACGTTGCCCGGCCAGCGATAGGCCGCGAGCAGGGCGAGCGCGTCCGCGCCGATGCTGTGGACGCGCTTGCCTTCTTCGGCCGCTAGGCGGCCGAGGAAATGACGGGCGAGTTCGGGAATGTCCTCGATGCGCTGGCGCAGCGGCGGCACCGAAATCGGAAACACGTGCAGGCGGTAGAACAGGTCCTCGCGGAAGCGTCCGGATTTCACGTCGGCGATCAGGTCGCGGTTGGTGGCGGAGATGATGCGCACGTCGACCTTTATATTCTTGCGTGCGCCGACCGGCTCGACCTCGCCTTCCTGCAGTGCGCGCAACAATTTGACCTGCGCCGCCGGCGGCAATTCGCCGACTTCGTCGAGGAACAGCGTGCCGCCGTCGGCCTCGATGAATTTTCCCGTGTGCTTGTCGGTGGCGCCGGTGAAGGCGCCCTTCTCGTGGCCGAACAGGATCGACTCGACCAGGTTTTCCGGCATNNGCGATCAGCTCCTTGCCGACGCCGGATTCGCCTTCGATCAGCACGGGGATGGTCGATGCCGCCGCCTTTTCGGCCGCGCGCAGCACCGGACGCATGGCGTCCGAGCGGGTGATCACGTCGGCGATGCTCAGGGTACCGTCGCGGCTACGCTTGAGCCGCTGCAATTCACCGGCAAGCCGCCGGGTGGCCAGCGCATTGCGCAACGACACCTGCAGCCGTTCCGGGCTCGCCGGCTTGACCACGAAGTCGGTGGCGCCCGCCCGCATCACCGACACCACATTGTCGATGCCGCCATGGGCGGTCTGCACGATGACGGGAATATCCATGCCCGCTTCGCGCATGCGCGCCAGCACGCCGAGGCCGTCGAGGTCGGGCATCACCAGGTCGAGCACCATGCAGTCGATGCGTTGCGCCCCGCTGAGCAGGGCCAGGGCCGCGTCGCCGCCCTCGGCGACCAGGGCCTGATATCCGAAGCGCCGGACCATGGCATCGAGCAGGCGGCGCTGGACCGGATCGTCGTCGACGATGAGCACGGTTTCGGACATGACGACCTCGCAACGCTCGGCGGCTGTGCCGATTTGGTGCAATGTCGCCGGTCTGGCTTAATGGGCTGTTAAATGCGCCGTTGGCGGGCGATATGTTGTGAATACTCAAGCCCCGCCATCGCATCGCCACGAGCGGCGGCCTAAATGATGCCTTGACCGCCCGAATTTCCCCGTTTCCACACAAAAAGACCTCCTTCACCATGGCTAAAAGCTTGCCCCGGAAAAAGCCGACGAAGTCGCCCAAGCTCGGCGCGCTGCCGGAGTGGAACCTCGACGACCTCTATCCCGGCCGCGACAGCCCCGAGCTCAAATGGGACCTGGAGAATGCCGAAACGCGATGCGGGGCGTTCGAGACCGACTTCAAGGGCCGGCTAGCGACGCTTGCTGCCGGGCCCGACGCCGGCAAGGCGCTGGCCGCGGCGGTCAAGCGCTTCGAGGCGCTCGACGACACGCTCGGCCGGGTGATGTCCTATGCCTCGCTGCTCTATGCCGGCAACACCACCGATCCGATTCGCGCCAAGTTTTATGGCGACATGCAGGAGCGCATCACCGCCGCTTCGCTGCACCTGTTGTTCTTCACGCTCGAGCTCAACCGCATTGACGATGCCGCGCTCGACGCGGCCATGGCGGATCCGGCGCTCGGCCATTACCGGCCGTGGATCGAGGACGTGCGCAAGGAGAAGCCCTATCAGCTCGAGGACCGGGTCGAGGAGCTATTCCACGAGAAGTCGGTCACCGGCTACTCGGCCTGGAACCGCAATTACGATGAGACCATCGCATCCTTGCGCTTCAAGATCGGCGGCAAGCCGCTCTCGATCGAGCTGGCGCTCAACATGCTGCAGGACGCCGACGGCGCGAAGCGCAAGGCGGCGGCGCGGGCGCTCACGAAGACTTTCAAGGAAAACTTGCGGCCGTTCGCGCTGATCACCAACACGCTGGCCAAGGATAAGGAAATTTCCGACCGCTGGCGCGGTTTCAAGGACGTCGCCGACGCGCGCCATTTGTCGAACCACGTTGAGCCCGAAGTGGTGGAGGCGCTGGTCTCGGCCGTGCGCGCGGCCTATCCGAAGCTGTCGCACCGCTACTATGCCTTGAAGGCGAAATGGTTCGGCAAGAAGTCGCTGCCCTATTGGGACCGCAACGCGCCGCTTCCCAAGGTTGCCCAGCGCACGATTCCCTGGTCGGACGCGTGCGCGACCGTACTCACCGCCTATAGCGCGTTCTCGCCGAAAATGGCGGAAGTCGCCGACCAGTTTTTCGCCAAGAAATGGATCGACGCAGCCGTCCGCCCCGGCAAGCAGCCGGGCGCCTTCGCGCATCCGACCGTGCCGTCGGCGCATCCGTATGTGCTACTCAATTACCAGGGCAAGCCGCGCGACGTGATGACGCTGGCGCACGAACTCGGCCACGGCGTGCATCAGGTGCTGGCCGCGCCCAATGGCCCGCTGATGGCGCCGACGCCGCTTACGCTCGCGGAGACGGCAAGCGTGTTCGGCGAGATGCTGACATTCAAGAAGCTGCTGGCGCAGACCACCGACAAGAAGCAGCGCAAATCCATGCTCGCCGCCAAGGTCGAGGATATGATCAACACCGTGGTGCGGCAGATCGCGTTCTATTCCTTCGAGCGCAAGGTGCATCTGGAGCGCCGCAACGGGGAGCTGACCGCCGACAAGATCTGCGAATTATGGATGTCGGTGCAGAGCGAAAGCCTCGGTCCCGCGATTGAATTGAAACCCGGCTACGAGACGTTCTGGAGCTACATCCCGCACTTCATCCATGCGCCGTTCTACGTCTATGCCTACGCGTTCGGCGATTGCCTGGTGAATTCGCTCTATGCGGTCTACGAGAAATCCGCCGCCGGCTTCGCCGAGCGTTATCTGGCGATGTTAGCTGCCGGCGGCACCAAGCACCACACCGAACTGCTCGCCCCCTTCGGCCTCGATGCCCGCGATCCGAAGTTTTGGGATGGCGGGTTGAGCGTAATCGCCAATCTCATCAGCGAACTCGAAGCCTTGGACGCGGTGGCCTGATCATGGTGGCGCCCACCGACCGCGAAAAAAACCGCTTCTCCGCCCGCGCCAAGCGCTATGCCAGTGTCGGCAGCAAGGTCGGCGGCGTGGCCGCGCGCATGGCCGGCGCGCGCTTGCTCGGCAAGCCGCAGGATCGCGCCGCCAACGCCATCGGGCTGGCCGCCGCACTCGGCGGCTTGAAAGGCCCGATCATGAAAGTGGCGCAGTTGCTCGCCACCATTCCCGACGCGCTGCCGGCGGAATACGCGACCGAATTGACCAAGCTGCAGAGCCAGGCGCCGCCCATGGGCTGGGCCTTCGTCAAGCGCCGCATGAGCGCGGAACTGGGCGTAGCTTGGGAAAACAAATTCAACAGCTTCGAGCATCATCCGGCGGCGGCCGCTTCGCTCGGCCAGGTGCATCGCGCCCGCGCGCTCGACGGCAGTGAGCTGGCCTGCAAGCTGCAATATCCCGACATGCAGTCGGCGGTCGAAGCCGACGTGCGGCAGTTGAAATTGCTGTTCGCGATCCGCAAGCGTTTCGACCCGGCGCTCGACACCACCGAGATCGTGAAAGAGATTGCCGCGCGCCTGCGCGAGGAACTCGACTATAGGCGCGAGGCCAGGCACGTCGCGCTCTATCGCAACATGCTGAAAGGCAAAGACGCCATCCGCGTGCCGGAAGTCTGGCCGGAACTCTCCACCGGCCGCCTGCTCACGATGGATTGGATGACCGGCCGCAAGCTGCTCGATCACAAGAACGATCCGCTCGCCACGCGCAACCGGCTCGCCACTGCCATGTTCACCGCCTGGTGGTTTCCGTTCAGCCGCTTCGGCGTCATCCACGGCGACCCGCATCTCGGCAACTACACGGTGTTCGACAATGCCAAGGGCAAGCCGGCCGGCATCAACCTGCTGGATTACGGCTGCATCCGCATCTTCCCGCCCAGCTTCGTCAACGGCGTGGTCGATCTCTATCGCGGCTTTCTGCATGGCGATGACGATCTGGTGGTGCACGCCTACGAGGTCTGGGGCTTCAAACGGCTCAACCGCGAGCTGATCGAGGCGCTCAATATCTGGGCCCGCTTCATCTACGGCCCGCTGCTGGACGACCGCGTGCGCAGCATCGCCGACGGGGTCAAGCCGTCGCAATATGGCCGCAAGGAAGCGTTTCAGGTCCACCAGGCGTTGAAAAAGCGCGGGCCGGTGACCGTACCGCGCGAATTCGTATTCATGGACCGCGCGGCCATCGGCCTTGGCGCGGTGTTTCTGCATTTGGCGGCGGAATTGAATTTCTATCGATTGTTCAACGAGGCGATCGAGAAATTTTCGGTCGAACAGGTGACAGCACGGCAAACCGCCGCGCTGGCCGACGTGGGCCTCAAGCCGTCCGCCGCCTGATGCCGCCGGCCGCGGAGTTGATCCGTATCAAAATCATGTCGGCACGGGATGATATGGGACGGCCCTGTTTTGGCCCTGAGTCTTCAACCGCTCCGAGGACCGCAACCGTTGCTCTAGGCACCCATTTGCGCTACTGCGCTACCTGACTGCCTCCCACCACTGCGATCCCTGGAGACATCTCACCATGGCCGACCACGGCACCGTCGAATATGCCACCGCGACCGGGAACGACTATCCCGCGCATGAGAACAGCTACGCGCGCTTCGTGCATTTCACCGTCGTCGGTATCCTCTATGCGATCACGGTCCTGCTTGGTCTGGCGACCGGCGGCGTGATGGGCCATTGGCTGCTGGCGGCGGCGGTCTTCGTCATCGGCTTGGTGTGCGCGGTGCCGGCCATATTCAGCGGCACGAAAACGTCGAGCATCGTGGCCTTCGTGATCTGCTTCCTGATCTTCGCGTTCGCCGGACTTTCGCCGAGCTGACATAAACCGGGCGTAACGCGGAGGCGTGAATGCTGATTGCCATAGCACGTGAGTCCGAGGCTAACGAGCCGCGGGTCGCCGGGACGCCGGAGACGGTGAAGAAGTTGAAGGCGCTGGGCGCCGAGGTCGCGGTCGCGCGCGGGGCTGGTGTGGCGTCGGGCATTTTGGATGCCGACTACGAGGCGGCCGGCGCCAGCGTCAGTGACAATGTCAGCAAGGACGCCGACGTGGTGCTCAAAGTGCGCCGCCCGGGCGCGAGCGAACTGGCCGCCTACAAGAAGGGCACGCTGGTCATCGCCATCATGGATCCGTACGGCAACGAGGCCGCGCTCAAGCAGATGGCCNNGCCAGGCCAATCTGGCCGGCTACCGGGCGGTGATCGACGCGGCGAGCGAATATGGCCGCGCGCTGCCGATGATGATGACGGCGGCCGGCACGGTGCCGGCGGCCAAGGTGTTCATCATGGGGGTCGGCGTTGCCGGCTTGCAGGCGATTGCGACGGCGCGGCGGCTGGGGGCCATTGTCACGGCCACCGACGTGCGGCCGGCTACGAAAGAACAAGTCGAAAGCCTGGGCGCCAAGTTCCTGGCGGTGGAGGACGAGGAGTTCAAGAACGCGCAGACGGCGGGCGGCTACGCCAAGGAGATGTCGAAGGAATATCAGGCCAAGCAGGCGGCGCTGGTGGCCGAGCACATCAAGAAGCAGGACATCGTCATCACCACGGCGCTGATTCCGGGCCGCCCGGCGCCCAAGCTGATCTCGGCGGCCATGGTGGCCTCGATGCGGCCCGGCTCGGTGATCATCGATCTGGCGGTCGAGCGCGGCGGCAATGTGGAAGGGGCGAAGCCTGGCCACGTGGCGCAAGTCGGCGCCGTCAAGATCGTCGGCCATCTCAACGTGGCGGGACGACTGCCGGCCTCGGCCTCGGCGCTCTACGCCAAGAACCTGCTGACGTTCCTGGACACCATGATCGACAAGAAAGAAAAGAAACTGGCGGTCAACTGGGACGACGAGATCGTCAAAGGCACGCTGCTGACGCGCGACGGCGCCATCGTGCATCCGAATTTTAAGCCCAAGACGGCGGCCTGAGATGAGATCAGAACACCTAACGTCTGGTCATTCCGGGACGGCGCGCAGCGCCGGACCCGGAATCCAGACGCCCATCCCGAATCTGCTTCTGGATTCCGGGTTCGCGCCTGCGGCGCGCCCCGGAATGACCGAATAGAACGGAGCGCTCAATGGAACACGTGGCCAACGCGGTCGATCCCTTTGTCTTCCGGCTCTCCATCTTCGTGCTGGCGGTGTTCGTCGGCTATTACGTGGTGTGGTCGGTGACGCCGGCGCTGCATACCCCGCTGATGTCGGTGACCAACGCGATCTCCTCGGTGATCGTGGTGGGCGCGCTGCTGGCGGTGGGCGTGGCGCTGATCGAAAACGACAACGGCACGATTCTGGCGCGCGCGCTCGGCTTCGTCGCGCTCACTTTCGCCTCGGTCAATATCTTCGGCGGCTTCCTGGTCACCCAGCGCATGCTGGCGATGTATCAAAAGAAGAAGAAATGAGTCTGTCATGAGCCCTAATCTCGTCGCGCTGCTTTATCTGGTCGCCGGCGTTCTGTTCATTCAGGCGCTGCGCGGACTGTCGAGCCCCGACAGCAGCCGGCGCGGCAACTATCTCGGCATGATCGGCATGACCATCGCCGTCTTGACCACGCTCGGCTCGCACCCGCCGGAAGGCGCGCTGGCCTGGGGCCTGGTGCTGGGCGGGCTGGCGCTCGGCGGCGGCGTCGGCGCGGTGATCGCGCGTCGGGTGCCGATGACCTCGATGCCGGAACTGGTCGCCGCCTTCCATTCGCTGGTCGGCATGGCGGCGGTGCTGGTGGCGGCGGGCGCGTTTTACGCGCCGGCGGCCTTCGACATCGGCACGGTCGGCCATATCCATCAGCAGAGCCTCATTGAAATGGCGCTCGGCGTCGCCATCGGCGCCATCACCTTCACCGGCTCGGTGATCGCTTTCTTGAAGCTCTCCGCCCGCATGAGCGGCAAGCCGATCACGCTGCCGGGACGCCACGTGATCAACATCGCGCTCGCCTTAGCGCTGGTCTTCTTCGTCTACCACTTCTACGTGGCGCAGACCGCGCTCGACTTCTGGCTGATCGTGGCCCTCGCGCTCACGCTCGGCGTGCTGATCATCGTGCCCATCGGCGGCGCCGACATGCCGGTGGTGATCTCGATGCTCAACTCCTATTCGGGCTGGGCGGCCGCCGGCATCGGTTTCACGCTCGGCAACTCGGCGCTGATCATCACCGGGGCGCTGGTCGGCTCCTCGGGCGCGATCCTGTCCTACATCATGTGCCACGCCATGAACCGCTCGTTCATCTCGGTGATCCTCGGCGGCTTCGGCGGCGAGGTGGCGGGGCCAGGCGCCGGCGCCGAGCAGCGCCCGGTCAAGTTGGGTTCTGCGGATGACGCCGCCTACATCATGAAGAACGCGCAGAAGGTGATCATCGTGCCGGGCTACGGCATGGCGGTGGCGCAGGCGCAACATGCTCTTCGAGAGATGGCCGAGAAACTCAAGAAAGAGGGCGTCGAGGTCAAATACGCCATCCATCCGGTGGCCGGCCGCATGCCCGGCCACATGAACGTGCTGCTGGCCGAGGCCAATGTGCCCTACGACGAGGTGTTCGAACTGGAGGACATTAATTCGGAGTTCGCCCAGGCCGACATCGCCTTCGTGATCGGTGCCAACGACGTGACCAATCCGGCGGCGGAAGACGACAAGACCTCGCCCATTTACGGCATGCCGGTGCTCCAAGTCTGGAAGGCCGGCACCGTGATGTTCATCAAGCGCTCGCTGGCATCGGGCTACGCCGGCATCGACAACCCGCTGTTCTACCGCGACAACACCATGATGCTGCTCGGCGACGCCAAGAAAATGACCGAGAGTATCGTCAAGGCGATGTAGCGGCTGCTCAGTCATTCTTATTGTCATGGCCGGGTTCAACCCGGCCATTTCATTTGCGCCCATATGAAATTTCGATAGGCTTACGAGTCGCGCTTTGGCGGATTTGAGCCGGAGAATTTCATTGCACAAATCACCTGACGTTCCGCGCATCGATGCGGGTCCGGCCACCGTGCATTGGGGCTTCTTCGACGCCAAACTCCCGCCCATCCTCACCATCGGCAGCGGCGACCGGGTCACGATTTCCTCGGTTTCGGGCAGCCCTGAGATGCTGCCGCCACCGCCTTTCAAGATTTCGCCGGCTTTGCCCGCCATTCATGCCGCCAACGGCCCGCAGCAGTTTTTCGGACACATGTGCACCGGACCGGTCGCCGTGCGGGGAGCAAAAGCCGGACAGGTCTTGCAGGTCGATATCGAGACCATCGATTTGCATTACGACTGGGGATACAACGTCATTCGGCCGCTCGCCGGCGCCTTGCCCGACGATTTTCCCGAATACCGGCCGATCTACATTACGCTCGATCAGGCCCGCATGACGGGACGTTTGCCCTGGGGCCAGGACATTCCGCTGCGGCCGTTTTTCGGCGTCATGGCGGTGGCGCCGCCGGCATCCTGGGGCCGCATACCGACCCCGCCGCCGCGCCGCAACGGCGGCAACATGGACAACAAAGAGCTGGTCGCCGGCACGATTTTGTATCTGCCCATTTTCACCGACGGTGCGCTGTTCTCCGTGGGCGACGGGCATGGCGCGCAGGGCGATGGCGAAGTCTGCGTCACCGCGATCGAGACCGGGCTGGTCGGCACCTTTCGTCTCACCGTCCGCGACGATATGCGGCTCGAGTGGCCGCTGGCTGAGACGCCCACGCACATGATCACCATGGCGTTCGACCCCGATCTCGATGACGGCGTGGTGATTGCGCTGCGGCAGATGATCGATCTCATCTGCGCGCGTACCGGCCTCGACCGCTACCAGGCCTACGCACTGTCGAGCCTTGCCGCCGACCTGCGCGTCACCCAGGTGGTGAACGGCAGCAAGGGCATCCACGTGATGCTCGACAAGCGCTATCTCAAGCGGTGAGCGGAGTTTGGCGGGCTACCGCCGCTTCTTCTTGCTCGCACGTTTCACAGGCTTGGCGGCTTTCGGTTTTTCCGGCGCGGCTTTGCGCGCCGGAATGATCGGCAGCAACACGAAATTTTCCCGGCCGCCGCCGAGATGGATCGTGGCTTGGCCGCCATAGATCTCCAGCGGGCGGTCCCGCGGGTCATCGTGCAGGAACGGGCCGTTGCCGGTGAATTCGTTCTTCATGTTGGAAAGCTTGCCGCCGGAGCCGCCGGGATAGACATAATCGCGCCCGCGCACGCTCAAGGCCACGCGATAGCCCTTCGGCACAACGATGCAGGTCGGGATAATTTCGATATCGAGTTCGTAGGTTTGGCCGGGCGTGAGCGGCTGTTTCTCGTCGTGGCTGTGATAGGGCCGGAACGGCAATGAAAGTTTCTTGTCGAGCTTGCGATGCGAGGCGCGCAGCCAGCCCTGGCCGATTGCCGTATGCGGGTCGAGCGCGCCCTGGAATACGACTTCTTTCATGTCGGGCGAGAACACCCGCAGCACCAGGAATATATCGGCATCGGCGGTCGACGATGAGACGTGCAGCTTGGCCGCCACGGGTCCGGTGATCTCGGTCGCCTCCGCCATCGGCTCGGTGAGGAACGTGACGCCATCGCCGAGCGCGTCGAACGTCACCGTCGCCGAGCCTTTCGGCGATTGCGCCACTAACTTTTGAGAATCAGTCGCCAGATGGAACTTGGTCCACCTGGTGCTCGGCAGCGGCCAAGCGTCCTCATGGCGGATGACGAATTGCTCGCCCGGATGACGGACATTGAGCTGTACGCGCGGCTGCTTGTCCCAGCCGTTCTTCTCGCCCTTGAGGAAGTAGCCGAANNACTTCGAGCCATTTCTGTTTCGACGCCGAGCGGAAGAAGCCCTCGAAATTGCCGCGCGGGTGCAACGGCTGGCCGCCCCAATTGGCGGCCGAGAGCAACGGCACCTTGACCTTCGACCAATCCGGCGCCATCGCCTTGTAGAATTTGTCGTCCAGCGGATGCGCGAAGTAAGTCTTGCCGAGATCGTAGCGGTTGGCACCCATTTCTTCTTCGGTGAGCGTCTCCGGTCCCGACACCCAGTCGCCATTCATGCGGCTGCGATGGCCCTTGGTGCCTAGCCCATGCTGAACGCTCTTGACCTGCATGTCGTACCAATTTTGTGCGAACGTGTTGTAGATGCCGCCGTTGTGGCTGAGCTCGCGATAGAAATCGGCAAAGCCCTCCCACACGCAGATCGCAGCCAGATGCTTGGGCTGCAGGCTGGCGACCTGCCATTGGTTGATGGCGTAGTAAGAGATGCCGCTCAATCCGACCTTGCCGTTCGACCACGGCTGCACGCCCGCCCACTCGATGCAATCGTGAAAGTCCTTGGTCTCGCGCGGCGACCAGTGCTCGACGTAGCCGGGCGAGCGGCCGCAGCCGCGCGAATCGACGCGCACGCACACATAGCCATCCGGCACCCACTTTTCCGGGTCGCAGATTTCCCAGCTCTGGTACTTGTTGCTCGAACCGGCCATCACATCCGGCTGCTTCTCCTGCATGCGCTTCCACGCGGTCTTGTAGCCGTCTTCGAAGTGCAGCCATTTGCCGTAGGGACCGTGGCTGAGCAGCACCGGATAGCGGCCTTTCTTGATCGGCCGGTACACGTCGCAGCGCAGCACCAGACCGTCGTCCATCGTGATCGGCATGTCCCAATCGATCCGCATCCCATCGCGGACTTCGCTGACCTCACGATAGCTCATGATTTTCCACTCCTCGAAAACGCTTGCAGACGTTTATTTCTTCGGGATGACCGGCAGCAAGACATGAGCTTGCCGGTCCGGGCCAGCGTGCAGTGTCACATTTCCGCCGAACACCGCCGGCGGCCGGTCGCGCGGATCGTCATGCGTGAAGACCGCGCAGCCGGTCCACACCTTGCCCAGCGTCTCCAGCCCGGCGCCGGGCTCGCCCGGAAACACATAGTCGGTGCCGCGCACGGACAGCGCGAGCCGATAGCCCTTCGGGAGCACGATGCAGGTCGGCCATACTTCGACGTCGACCTCGTAGACTTGGCCGGGCTTGAGCTTCTGCTCTTCGTCATGGGTGTGATAGGGCCGATAGGGCAGAGTCAGCTTGGGGTCGAGCTTGCGGTGCGAGCAGCGCAGCCAGCCTTGCGCGAACGGCGTATGGGCATCGAGCGCGCCCTGGAAGGTGAGTTCCTTGAGGTCCGGCGTGAACGCTCGCACCACCAGGAACAGGTCGGCATCTTCCGTCGCCGACGACACCCACAGCTTCGCCGCGATCGGCCCGGTCAGCTCGATCTCCTGGTCGAGCGGCTCGGTCAGGAATGTGACGCCTTCGCTCAAACCGGCATAGCTGACGGCGCTTGCTGCGGTCGGCGTTGCGGTCGACATCGTCAGGTCGGCCGGATGGATATAAAATTTGGTCCATTGCGTGCGCGCCAGCGGCCACTCGTTCTCGTGCCGCTCGACGAATTTCTCGCCGGGATGGCGCACCTGCAGTTGCACCTTCGGCTGCCGGGCCCAGCCGGGCTCGTCGCCTTTGAGGAAGCGGCCAAAGAACCGCTTCTGCAGGTCGAGACCGTAGTTGGTATAGAAGTGTGTCCAGTGCTCGATGCCGTGCACTTCGAGCCACTTATTCTCCGACGCGGAGCGCACGAAGCCTTCGAAATTGCCGCGCGGATGCAGGCCTTGCCCGCCCCAGTTGGCGGTCGAGAGCAGCGGCACCTTCACTTTGTTCCAGTCCGGCATGCGCGACTCCCAGTATTCGTCGGTGTCGAGCTTGCGCGAGATGCAATCTTCGTAAAAATCGCGGCGATTTCGGCCTAGCTCTTCTTCCGATAAAGTCTCCGGCCCTGACACCCAGTCGCCGTTCATGCGGCTCTTAAAGCCACGCGTGCCGCGACCGTTTTGCACGGTGTAGACCTGCGCCTTCGACCAATCCTGCACGAAGCCGCGGCAGAAGATGCCGCCGTGGTGCGCCATGTCGCGATAGAAATCGGCGGCGCCCTCCCAAATGCAAATGGCGGCGAGATGCTTGGGCTGCAGCGCGGCCGCCTGCCACTGGTTCTCGGCATAATAGGAGATGCCATTGAGGCCGACTTTGCCGTTCGACCACGGCTGCACGCCGGCCCAATCGACGCATTGCGCCAGATCTTGCGCCTCGCGCAGCGACCAGATGTCGATGACGCCAGGCGAGCGGCCCGCGCCACGGCTGTCGACACGGATGACAATGTAGCCGTCAGGCACCCATTTCTCCGGATCGACGACCTCCCAGTTCTGATATTTGTTGGTCGAGCCGGTCGGCACGTCCGGCTGGTCGGCGCACATGCGCACCCACTGGTCCTTGTAAAGATCCTCGAAGAGCAACCACTTGCCGTAGGGCCCATAAGTCATGATTACGGGATATTTGCCGTCGGCGATCGGCCGGTAGATGTCGCATCGCAGCACTAGGCCGTCTTCCATTTTGATCGGCATATCCCAGTCGATCCGCATGCCATCGCGGATTTCGCTTTTTTCACGGTATTCCATGGGCTCCTCGATGTTCGGTTTGCAGTCGATAATTATCGGGCGCCGGCAATCCGCAGTCCGTCGCCGTCGAACAGGTGGATGCGGCGCCGGTCAAAGGACAGTGCGATGCGTTCGCCGGCCTTGATCTCGGCCATGCCGAGACCTTCGGTGACTGCGACGAACGCCCGCTCGACGCCGGCGTCGAAATAGAGCAGCGTATCCTTGCCGAGCGGTTCGACCAGCCGTACCGGCAATTCGATGTCGCCGCCGCTGCCGAGCGTGACGCCGACGTGCTCGGGCCGGATGCCGAGCGTGACCGCGCCCGCTTTCGCGGCCTTGAAGCTGTCAGGCAATGCGACGTCGAACGACGCTGAGCGAAAACGGGCGGTCCCGTTCGCTTGCACGATCTCGCCGGCAACCAGGTTCATCGATGGCGAGCCGAAAAAATCGGCGACGAAATAGTTGACCGGATTTGAATAGATCTCCATCGGTGATCCGATTTGAACGATTTCACCCAAGCGCATGACGACGATGCGGTCGGCCAGCGTCATCGCTTCTTCCTGGTCGTGGGTGACGTAAATAAAGGTGCGCTTGAGTGCCTGGTGCAGCCGATCGCATTCCGCGCGCAGCTCGCGGCGCAGCTTGGCGTCGAGGCTCGACAGCGGCTCATCGAGTAGGAAGGTGGACGGGTTGGTGACCAGGGTGCGGGCAAGCGCGACGCGCTGGGATTCGCCGCCCGAGCATTGGCTCGGCATCTTCTCGAGCAGATGACCGATGCGCACCATCTCCGCCACTTCGCGCACGCGCTTGACGCGCTCTTCCGGCGGTACGTTCTTCATGCGCAGCCCGAACTCGATATTCTGCGCCACGTTCTTGTGCGGGAACAATGCATGGCTCTGGAACACCATGCCGAGGCCGCGGTCGCGCGGCTCCAGGTCGTTGACCACGCGGCCGTCGATGCGGATTTCGCCGGAGGTCGGATCCTCAAAGCCGGCGATCATGCGCAGCGTCGTGGTCTTGCCGCAGCCGGACGGCCCGACGAAGACGACGAATTCGCCGTCCTCGATGGTGAAGCTCAGATCTTTCACCGCGTGCACCGCGCCGAAAGACTTTTCCAGATTGCACAACTCGATGCGCGCCACGTCTATCTCCGTACCATGCCGAAGCTGAAGCCGCGCGCGAGATGCTTGCGGATGATCAACCCGACGATCATGAGCGGAACCGTGATGCCGACCGCGAGCGCCGCCTGGCGGCCGTAGACGCGGCCTTCGGTCGAGCCCTGATATTTCGACAATTCGATCGGCAGCGTGGTGACCTGAGTCTTGGTGATGATCAAAGCCAACAGGTACTCGCTCCAAGTCAGAATGAGGATGAACAGGAAGGTTGCCACCAGGCCCGATCTGATCAACGGCAGCACGATCTCAAACACCGTGCGCCAGCGCGAGGCACCGAGAATTTCCGCCGCCTGCTCGACTTCGAGCGGCACCTCATCGATGAAGCTTTTGGTCATCCAAACCGCGTAGGGAAGCGTCGTCAGAAAATAAACGAGAATGAGACCGAACCGCGTGTCGATCAGACCTATCGCCGTATAATAGAGTGACAACGGCGCCACGATGACGATCGGTGGAATCATCCGGAGCATCAACAGCTGGAACATGCGCGCCTCGGACAGGATCCGGTAGCGCGACACCCCGTAGGCGATCATCGATCCGAACAGCACCGAGAGGAACGTTGAGGTGACCGCGATGACCGTCGAGTTGTATAGCGAGATCAGCGGTTTTTGCGACGAGATGGCATACTGGGTCTGCGCATATTCCTCGGCGCCAAACCAGACGTTCATGTAGTTAGCGAGCGTCGGCGGGCTGGGAAAATAATAGGGCGGCCAGGCGAACCACTGCGTGTCCAGCTTGAACGACGTGGAAATAATCCAATAGATCGGGAAGAATGCCATCAGCCCCCAAACACTGAGGACGACATAGCGAACGCCGCTCGTGATGCGGCGGCGCTGCGACTTGGTCATCGCCATTCAGGCCTCCACTTTTGGACTGTCGGTTTGTTCGTACATCTTGTCGAGCGACCGCTTCTCCCGGCGCAGTAATCGAATCGCGAACAGGACGATCACGATCATCAGCAGCATGACGATGTAAGACATCGCCGCGCCTTTGGAGATTTCGAAGTACTGCCAAGTGGTCATGAAGATGTAGACCGGAAGCGTTTCGGTCGCCGAGCCGGGACCGCCTTGGAACAAGGACCAAGTCTTCGGGAACTCCGCCATGGCTTCGAGGAAGCGCAATACGAGCGCAAGCAGAATGACCGGCCGCAGCAGGGGGACTTGCACTTCCCAGAAGATCCGCCACTTCGACGCGCCAAGGATTTCCGCGGCCTCGATCGGTTCCTTCGGGATCGCCGTGAGGCCGGCGAGCATGATGATGAAGGAGAACGGGGTCCAGTTCCAAATCTCGAGCAGGCTTACCGTCATCAGTGCGAGGTGTGGATCGCTGAGCCAAGACGGCTTGAACTCGATGCCGCTCAAGCGGGTGATGACGTCGTTGAGCGGCCCGCTCTGGTACAACATCATTTCGGCGGTATAGGCGACCACGACCGGAACGGTGAGCATCGGCAGGATGAAGATAATGTAATAGATCGCCTGGCCGCGGAACGGCTTGTGCATGAGATAAGCCAGCAGGAAGCCGAACACGAAACATCCAACCGTCGAGCCGGTCGCGAACGCCAGCGAGCGCAGGACGGCCCAGCCGAAGCGCGGGTCGGTCAATACCTCCTTGAAGAGATCAAGGCCGATATAATCGGCATCCCACCACGAGCCGAGATAAACGGTCCATTGGTGGACCGAGAAATAGAGCTGCAGGAGCAGCACCGGCATCAGCACGAAAGCAAACAGCGCGATCAGCGGCGCTAGCAGCGAAAGCTTGAAGCGCCGGACCGCGCGACGCCGGGAGACCGCGCGCGGTGACGCCTGCAACGGTGCTTCGGCAGCCGAAAGTGCGGCCACAGTCATTCCTCGCCCCTGATTAGAAAGTCCGGACGAGCGCGAGGCTCGCCCGGCTGATTTGAAGGCAGGTCTGCTTCCCGCGGTTGCTCGTCACGCCGGCTTGAGGCGCTTCGGCATTAAGGCCTTATAGCTCACTAGATCCTTCTTGAGCTTGCTTTGGCCGATGCGGCGGATGATCGCGGTCCATTCATCCTCGGTCTTCTTGAGCACGTCCTTGGCCGGAAGCTGGCCGACAAAGGCCTCCGAAAGATTCTTGCCGAGCGCGTCCTGGAATTCCAGGTAACCGGTCAAATAGATCGGCGGCGCCACCACCTGGAAGTTGGCTTCGATCGCTTTGACGCCGGCCGGACTATAGGCGTTCTTGACCGCGTCGGACGTCATATGTTCCTTCGCCCAGGCATCGTTGAACGTGTTCACCGGGTCGGTCACGATCGGAATGCTGTTCTTGCCCGAGCCGAGCCAGAGCGCGAGATAGGCGGCTTGCGCTTTGCGCGGGCTGTATTTGTTGATCAGGATCGCGGCGAGCGGCGAGGAGATCGACCGGTGCATGCGCTTGCCGGAGAAATCCGAGCCCGGCACCAAGCCATAAAGCCATTTGCCGGTCGTTTTCGATTTCGCCGGATTCTCATTCAGTTTTGCGGTGCCGTCCCAGTACTGGGTGCTCACCACGTGACCCTGCGCGATGCGCGGAATCTGCTGCGGCGTGCCCCAGTTGGCCGCCTCCGGGTGGTTGTACTTCTTGTCTTTCAGATAGATGTCGACCGCGTATTGGCCGGCCGGCGTGTTCAGCGTCGGCTTCATGTCGTCGTCGAACGGGAAGCCGCCGGCGCTGTAGTAGATCATGTACCACCAGGTCGGACCGTTGGCGCGGTTGCGCAGATTGGCCGAGCCATAGAGATCCTTGGACGGATCCATGAAGAATTCCTGGATCGTCTGCTCTTCCTCCCACGTCTGTGGGAACTTCAGCTCTTTGCCGAACTTGTCGGCAAAGCGCTTTTTGTTGTCCGGATCCTCAATAATATCCTTGCGAACGTATTGGATGTGCACGTTGCCGTCGGTCGGAACGCCGTAGGTCTGGCCGCCATAGGTCATGAAGGTGCCGTAGTCGCCGACCGCGTCGATCTTGAAGTTTGCCTTCTTCATGTACTCGTCGAGCGGCTCGAGATAGCCGGCCGAGACGAGCGAGGGAATCATGTTGGAATCGATATGGATGAAGTCGAACTGCGGTGAGCGCGAGAGCGCCTCTGCCATGGCCCGCTGCGGTGCGTCGAAGATCGAGATGTCCTGCACCGCGCCGATGGTGATATTCGTCTGTTTGGAGAACTCGGCGATCACCGGCTGCATCGGCACCAGATAAGGCGACCAGATCATGCCATTGACGGCGGCCGGACCGGCGCTCTTGGCGGCCGCAATGGTGCTCTCTTCCATGGTTGCAGCGGAGGCTAACGGCATTGTGCCGGGCAGAAAGTTTGCCACGGTCAGCCCGAGGCCGCCTTCCACGAATGTTCGCCGCGAAATATTAAACTTAGTCATGACTTCCTCCCTTTCGGTATTTTTTGGCAGTGTTCAAGAACGCGCGTTCCGATGAACATCGCGCCGCCGCCGATCGCGGTGACCACGATGATGTTGTTCGGTCGATGAAGCTGATTGTGAGAAGATAGCGATCCGGCGCTGCCTGCAGCACGCGGGCGCAGGCAGATTGTCATAATTTTGTTCGCGAGAGGCGTAACCCATCGGCCCTCCCGGGCCTCGGCTCTCAACGCAGCGCATGCCGCTCACGGCCATCGCGCGTCAAAACCAAGTGCAACTTTGACGTTTACGTCCCTAGAGCATCCGGGCTAAAGGCCGCGGTTAATTCCATCGTATGTTGATGCGTCTCGATCCGCAACACCTACGCGACGGTCTCCACGTCCCACTTGGGCGCGCGCTCGGGCGGATCGGCGATGCGGACGTTGCGGTTGCGTAGCGCAGAAATTCGCCGCATCTCCTCCTCGCTGAGCGAGAAATCGAACACGTCGAGGTTTTCCGCGATATGCGCCTCTTCGAGCGCGCGCGGCACCGCCGCGACCATCGGCTGTTGGATCAGCCAGCGCAGGCAGATCTGGGCATGCGTCTTGCCGTGCGCCTTGGCGATTTCGCCGACGACCGGATCGTCGAGCAGCTTGCCGCGCGCCACCGGGCAATACGCGGTCAGGATCATGCCGTGCCGCTTGAGCGCAGCCAGCATGCGGTCCTGCGGCAGATAGGCGTGGTACTCGATCTGGTTGGTGATGAGCGGCTCGGGGCAGACATGCACCGCCTCCTCGAGCATGGCGATCGTGAAGTTCGACACGCCGATATGGCGCGTGAGCCCGCTCCGCTTGGCCTTGGCAAGCGCGCCGAGGGTCTCGGCGAACGGCACCTTCGGCTGCGGCCAGTGCACCAGCAGGAGGTCGACATAATCGAGTTGAAGCGCCTTCAGGCTGGTTTCCGCCGAGCGCAGGAAATCGGTCTCGCGCGCATCCAACTCAGTCACCTTGGTGGTGACCCACAACTCCTCGCGCGCGATGCCGCTGGCGCGGATGCCTTCGCCGACGCGCTCCTCGGTGCCNNCCGATCGCCGGCATTTTTGCGCCGTGGGCGGCAAGCGTGAAGGCCTTGGGGGATTGCATCGAAGGACTCCGCGGCGGGGAGGGCGGGGACGAAATACGTGCAGCGGACATCCGCCGCACCGCTAGTTGCTCAACTTGATTCCGGCGTCTTTGATCACCTTCGCCCATCGTGGCGTCTCGGTTTTTATCGCGGCCGCAAATTCCGCCGGTGTGTTACCGATGGAATCGAGTCCCTGTTGCTCCATGCTCTTGTGAACATCGGGCAAAGCCAGGTCCTTGACCGTCTCTTTGTAAATCTTGTCGATAATGTCGGCCGGCGTGCCGGCCGGCGCCAG
>PKXB01000181.1:0-17645 GCA_003133345.1 Hyphomicrobiales bacterium
CGCGCAGCGCCAGGATTTTCCCTTGGCCGTCGAGCGCCAGTTCCGCATGGGTGACGTGGTCGCGGCCATGCGCGTCGGTAAGGAAGGATTCCGAACGCTCCGCCGTCCATTTCACCGGCCGGCGCACCTTGCGCGACGCCCACAGGCAGACGACCTCTTCGGGATAGATGAAAATCTTCGAGCCGAAGCCGCCGCCGACATCGGGCGCGATCACCCGCAATTTGTGCTCCGGCGTCATGCCGACGAAAGCGGAAATGACCAGCCGCGCCACATGCGGATTCTGCGAAGTGTTCCAGAGCGTCATATGGTCGGTGCCGACATCGTATTCGGCCAGCGCCGCGCGCGGCTCGATCGCATTGGGCACCAGACGATTATTGATGATGTCGAGCTTGGTGACGTGCTTGGCGGCGGCAAAGGCCGCCGCGGTCGCCTTGGCGTCGCCGAGATGCCATTGATAAATTGTATTCTTGGCAATGTCGGCATGGATCTGCGGCGCGCCCGCCGCCTGCGCCTTGGCCGGGTCGACCACTGCCAGCAAGACTTCATAGTCGACCTTGACCTTCTCGGCGGCATCGCGCGCCTGCGCCAAGGTTTCGCCGATCACCACCGCCACCGCGTCGCCGACATGGTTGACCGTGCCGGTCGCAATCGCCGGATGCGGCGCCATCTTCATCGGCGTGCCGTCCTTGGAATGAATCATCCAGCCGCAGATCAGATTGCCGATCTTGTCGTTGGCGAGGTCGGCGCCGGTGAGCACCGCGACCACGCCGGGCATTTTCTTTGCCGCGCTGGCATCGAGGCTTTTGATCTTGGCGCGGGCGTGCGGCGAGCGCACGAATGCTGCGCGGGTCTCGCCCGGCCGCACCACGTCATCGGTGTATTGTCCGCTGCCGGTGATAAATCGGAAGTCTTCCTTGCGGCGCACCGCCGCGCCGATCCCGGTCGCGCTCATGGCGGTCTCCTCCCGTTGTATTTTTTTAAGCTACTCGGCGACAACTCTACTCGGCAGCTTGCCGCGTGCCGCCTTTGGCCATCGCTTTCGCTCCCGCGGCGATCGCCTTGACGATGTTGTGATAGCCGGTGCAGCGGCAGATGTTGCCGTCGAGCTGCTCGCGGATCGTGTGTTCATCCAGATCGTTGCCGCGGCGGCGCACGATATCGAGCGCCGCCATGATCATGCCGGGCGTGCAATAGCCGCATTGCAGGCCGTGGTTTTCGCGGAAGGCTTCCTGCATCGGGTGCAGGGCGCCGCCCGGCTCGGCCAGACCCTCGATGGTGGTGATCTTGGCACCCTCGCATTGCAGCGCGAGCAAAGTGCAGGATTTCGACGCAATGCCGTCGACATGGATGACGCAGGCGCCGCACTGCGAAGTGTCGCAGCCTACATGGGTGCCGGTAAGCCGGAGATTTTCGCGCAGGAACTGCACCAGCAAGGTGCGCGCTTCGACGTCGCCGGTGACGGCTTTGCCATTCACCGTCATGGACACCGCAGGCATGACATTCCTCCCAAATTCGGGGCCAAAAGCCCTCTTTTCGCTTCGCCCGCCCGGGGCGGCGGCGGCTCGGGTTTGAAATGTAGCCGATTTCGGCCCGAATGCGCCTTGGAACGAGAATAACTCTGAACCCCCAGCGCGGGCCGGGTCAAGGGATTCTGCAGCCGGGAACCGCTCAAACCGCGGTGATCGGGGCGCTACCTGCCGCGACATTCGCGGCAAAATTCTTGAAAAAGTCGTCGGCGATCTTCTTGGCCGCACCGTTGACCAGGCGCTGGCCGAGCTGGGCGAGCTTGCCGCCGATCTGCGCCTCGACATTGTAGGTGAGCAGGGTGCCGCCGTCCTTTTCGGTCAGCGCGACCGTGGCGCCGCCCTTGGCGAAGCCGGCGACGCCGCCGTCGCCCTCGCCCGAAATCTTGTAACCGTTGGGCGGGTCGAGATCGGTCAGGTGCACCTTGCCTTTGAAGCGCGCTTTCACCGGGCCTATTTTGGTGACGGCAACCGCCTGCAATTCGGTGTCGGAGATCTTGTTGAGCTCCTCGCAGCCGGGGATGCAGGCTTTCAGCACCTCGGCATCGTTGAGCTTTGCATACACAACCTCGCGGCTGGCTGGGAGTTGAACCTCCCCCGTCATGACCATCGCCATCGCCGTCGTCTCCTTGGGAACGCAAGCCAAACCCGGCCTTGNNGAAACAACCATAAACCGCGTCAGGGAGGAATTTCATGCCGATGATCGATGCCGACGGCTGCTCGATCTATGTCGAAGTCGAGGGTAGCGATAGCGCGCCCGTGCTGATGCTGTCGAATTCGCTCGGCACCGACCTGCATATGTGGGACGACCAGGCTCCCGAATTCGCCAAGCATTTTCGCCTGGTACGCTACGACCGCCGCGGCCACGGCAAGTCCGGCACGACCAAAGGTCCCTACAACTTCGCTCTGTTCGGCCGCGACATCCTCAAGATCATGGATGCGCTCAAGATCAAGAGGATGAACTTGTGCGGGCTGTCGATGGGCGGCATGGACGGCCAGTGGATCGGCGCCAATGCGCCGGACCGCGTCGACAAGCTCATCCTCTCCAACACGAATTTCTACTACGCCGACAAGGCCCCGTGGGCCGACCGCATCAAATTCGTGCGGGAAAATGGCCTTGCCCAACTGGTCGGGCCGAACATGGAGCGCTGGTTCACCAAGGGTTTCCGCGATCGCGCACCGCAGGCGATCGCGCGCATGGCGGAGATGTTCCTCGCCTCCAATCTCGACGGCTACATCGCTTGCGTCGAAGCCGTCCGCGACATGGACTTTCGCGAGTCCAATCCGCGCATCACCACGCCGACCCTTGTCATCGTCGGCAAGCAAGATCCCGCCACCCCCCCGGCGGCCGGCGAAGCCATCGCGAAGGCCATCAAAGGCGCAAAGCTGGTGGCGATCGATGCCGCGCATATCTCCAATGTCGAGCAGCCGAAGGCCTTCACCGACGCGGTCCTCAACTTCCTGCTGAATTAGAGGCCAGACTCATGGACGAGAAGGAACGCCACGAACGCGGCATGGCCAAGCGCCGCAAGGTGCTGGGCAACGAATGGGTCGATCGCGCTAATGCGAAAAAGACCGCGTTCAACGAGGAATTCCAGGAACTCATCACCCGCTACGCCTGGGGCGAGATCTGGACGCGGCCGCATTTCGATGAGCGCACCCGCCGCGTGCTGGTGATCGGCACCATGATCGCGCTCGCCCAGTGGGACGAGTTCCGCCTGCATGTGCGGGCGGCGCTGGCCGGGGGCGGCCTTTCCGAGGCCGACATCAAGGAAGTTATTCTACAACAAGCGATCTATTGCGGCGTGCCGGCCGCCAACCATGCCTTCAAGGAAGCCGCCGAGGTGATGGCGGAAGTGGCGAAGGCAAAATAGCCCGTCCTTACGGACGAGCTAAGGCAAAACTCAAAATCGGATGAGTTTGAGACCCGCGCGCCCTTAGCGGAACGGCGAGAACCAGGGTGCCCCGCGCGGCGTGGCGGCGAGCTCCGTCACGATGGCAGGCTTGGCGGGTGCGGCCGGCCGGCCGTGGCTGCGCTCGACCAGGCAAAGCGCGGTGGCGACCGCGGCGAGCATCAACTGGATGGTCGCTTCGCGCACCAGTTCGGCGTTCTGCGACAGCACCGCCGGGCCGACCGACACGATGCTGATCAGCACCACCAGAATCAGGCCACCCTCGAAGATTTCGGAATCCGGCTTGCCGCCGATGAAGACGCGCAAGCGATCGAGGACGTGCACGGCGCAGATGCTGGCGACCGCCAGCTTGAGCGTGCCGAAGAACGCCGCGAGCTTGATCAGCCCGATCGGGCCGAGGCCGAACAGGTTGCCGATCGCGAATATGAATTGCGAGCGCCAGACGTCGTCCAGGCCATAGCTGGGCGAACTTATTGTGCGCAGCCCGTCATAGCCCCAGACCAGGGTGAAATAGAGCGCAACGCCTATGATGATGGCCACGGCGATCCCGGACAGCTTACGCATGGCGTCCTCCTCAGACAGGACATCGCGCGTAAGCGCTTCAAATGCTAATTTCAAAAGAAACCAGACCTTTACCTTACCGCTTAAGCGCGTTTTTTTCACGAAGCATTATCTTTTCCGAAAACCGGTTCCCACTTTTCGGGATCATGCTTTTAATCTTAACCGCCGCGGCCTTCACGAAAGGCCTGCGGCGTCATGCCGGTCTGCTTGCGAAAAAATCGGGTGAAGTGCGAAGGATCGGAAAACGCCAGATCGTAGGAAATCTCGTGGATCGGCTGATTGGTGAACACCAGCTGGCGCTTGGCTTCGGTTAACACGCGCTGGCGGATCAGATGGCCCGCCGTCACGCCGGTCGCGCGCTTGACGTGGTCGTTGAGCCGGTCGGCGGTCATCGCCAGCTTCTCGGCATAGAAGCTGATCAGCCGTTCCTTGCGGAAATGCTCGTCCAGCAGCCGGCGCAGTTCCTCCACCCGCGCATCGGCGCGCGTGAGTGTCACCGTGCCGCTGCGCGCGCGGCTGACCGCGAGCCGCACCACCTCGATGGCGATGAGCGCCAATAGGCCGCGCATGGCGAGGCGATAGCCTTCGCGCGCCAGCGAGGCCTCCTCGTTGAGGTCCGCGCACAGCGCGCCCAGGCGCTTGGCTTCCGCCGCGCCCGCCAGCGGCACCAGCGGATCGGCCGCCACCGTCTTGAGCCGCGCCAGCGCCTCGCCCGATTGGTCGCCGAGCGCGTCGGCGACGTCCTCGGTGAAGCTCACCACCCATCCGTCGGTGACTTGTGGCGTGAAGCGGAAGCCGTGCGCGGTGGTGGCCGGCACCAGGATCGCCGCCGGCGCCGAAAATGCCACGGTCGCGGTCTCGAAGCTCATTTCGCCGCCGCCCTTCTCGATCAACAGGATCTGGAACAGGTTGCGGTGGCGGTGCGCGCGGATTGTCCAGTCGTGCACCGAGGAGCGCGAGGCGATGGTTTCGATATGGATGAAGTCGAAAGCGGAATCGTCCGGCGGATCGCCGTAGAGATGAAATAGCGGGAGCGTGGACGAAGCCATGGCGCTCAAGCATATGCGAGGCGGCACGCCAGGCCAACGCAATCGAAGACCGCCAAAACGAAAAGCCCCGCCATTTGGCGGGGCTTCCGTTCGTCGTGTTGCAGTGCGTTAGCGGTTCTGGCCCTGCTGGCCCTGCTGGCCTGGCTTCTGGCCACCCTGCTGCTGCTGGCCGGGCTGGCCCGGCTTCTGGCCACCCTGCTGTTGCTGGCCGGGTTTCTGGCCACCCTGCTGCTGCTGGCCTGGGTTTTGGTTGGGATTTTGATTCTGACTCATTCTATTTCCTTCCAACGTTGGTTACTCCCCACCCCAACGTCGAGATAACGCGCCGCCGCGCCTTTGGTTCCGCATCGCCGCCCGCGATAGGGCCGTGAGAACCAGTTGGAGACCATCGGAGTTCCATCGAGGCCTGCAACGAAACCGACTGAGGGACGCATTATGGGACGCTATCTGTTGCTTTGGCTGCTGGGGATTCCGATTCCGATTCTCGTGCTGATCTGGCTGTTTGGCGGATTACATTAACGCGCGTCTCGGAACGGCTGCGTCAGCAGACGCACGATCGCTAACTCTGCAACATTGCGGAAGATCGGCAGGCCGATCGTCATGCGCTCTTCGCCGGCCGCCGGCTTGGCGCGATAGGTGCCGAACAGGCGATCCCACCACGGCAGATTGAATCCGAAATTGCTGTCGGTTTCCGCGCGCTCGATCGAGTGATGCACCTGATGCATCTGCGGCGTGACCACGAGCCAGCGCGCGATCGGCTCGATCCGCGGCGGCAGCGCCACATTGCTGTGGTTGAACATCGAGGTGGCGTTGAGCAGCACCTCGAAGAGCAGCACGGCGAGCGCCGGCACGCCGAGCGCCAGCACCGCCGCCATCTTAATCGCGAGCGACAACAGTATCTCCAAAGGATGGAAACGCACGCCGGTGCTCACGTCGATATCGAGATCGGCGTGATGCATGCGGTGCAGCCGCCACAGCACCGGCACGTGATGAAAGACGACGTGCTGGGTGTAGATGACGAGATCGAGCGCGATCACGCCGATCGGGATCGCCGCCCAGGCCGGCAAGCCCAGCATTGCAAACAGCCCCCAGCCGCGTGTCGTGGCGATCAACGCCACGCCGACCGCGGTGGCCGGTACCAGCAGCCGTACCGCCACGATGTCGATGGCCAGGATGCCGAGATTGCCCGGCCAGCGCGGCCGCCGGCCGGCCGTCAGGTGGCGGCGTGGGGCGAACCATTCCCACAGCGCCATAGTGGCGAAAACGGCGGCTGAACCACCGACGCGGACGGCGATTTCGAGGCTGGGGGACATGCGGCTTTCCTTTAGGCCTCTGCTGCGACGATCCGACTTAATAACACGCATCGCGGCCAGCGTTGCCGCTCCCGTCATGCCCTGTTAAGCCTTAAACAATCGAAGCAATAGCCGTCAGCCGGGCGGACAAACGCGAAAGGCTTGAGCGCAACGCATGGAAGTCTTCCTCCAGCAGCTCATCAACGGCATCACCCTCGGCTCGATCTACGGCCTGATCGCCATCGGCTACACCATGGTGTTCGGCATCATCGGCATGGTGAACTTCGCCCATGGCGACGTGTTCATGGTCTCGGCCTTTATCGCGCTGATCGCCTTCCTGATCCTCACTACCTGGCTCGGCATTACCTCGATCGCGCTGGCGCTGTTCATCGTGCTGATCGTGGCCATGCTGTTCACCTCGTTGGTCAACTGGGTGATCGAGCGCCTCGCCTACCGGCCGTTGCGCGGCTCGTTCCGCCTGGCGCCGCTGATCTCGGCGATCGGCATGTCGATCTTCCTGTCGAACTTCGTGCAGGTCGCGCAAGGTCCGCGCAACAAATCGACCCCGCCCATGGTGCAGGGCGAATTCGTGATCTTCACGCAGAACGATTACGCCGTGACGCTGTCCTACAAGCAGCTCATCATCTGGGGCGTCACCGCGGTGCTGCTGGCGGCGTTCTGGTATCTGGTGGCCAAGACCCGGCTCGGCCGCGCGCAACGCGCCTGCGAGCAGGATCAGAAAATGGCGGCGCTGGTCGGCGTCGACGTCGACCGCACCATCTCGATGACCTTCGTGATCGCCGCCGCGCTCGCCGCCGTCGCCGGCACCATGTACCTGATGTATTACGGCGTAGTAAGCTTCTCCGACGGCTTCGTGCCGGGCGTGAAGGCATTCACCGCCGCGGTCTTAGGCGGCATCGGCTCGCTGCCGGGCGCGGTGATCGGCGGCATTCTCATTGGCCTGATAGAGACCATGTGGTCGGCCTATTTTTCCATCGACTACAAGGACGTCGCCGCCTTTTCCGTGCTCGCCATCACACTGATCTTCCTGCCGCAGGGCCTGTTCGGCCGGCCGGATGTCGAGAAGGTGTGAGATGGCCGACGGCGCGCCAAACCAGCGCGTCGATATGGCCCGCGCGCTGCGCGACGCCGGCTTCACCGCCCTGCTCGCCTTCGCTCTGTTCCTGCCGCTGATCGGCTTCCAGACCGTCACGAACATCCGCAACGACCTCATCCTGACCACGCGCTGGCCCTTGCTGTTCGCCATCGTCGCCGTGGTCGGTGCCGGCCGGCTCGCCTTTTCGCTCGTGTTTGAGCCGTGGCTCAAGCAGCGCACGTTGCGGCCGGTCGCAGCGGCGCCGGCCGGCTGGCGCGCGGTTTTCGCCAAATGGTTCACGCCCTTCGCGATCGGCTTCGTCATCGTTTATCCGCCGCTCGTCATCGCCCTCAATGGATTCGGCGGCGCGGTGAAATGGATCGACAATTTCGGCATCCAGATACTGATCTATGTGATGCTGGGCTGGGGCCTCAACATCGTGGTCGGCCTGGCCGGGCTGCTCGACCTCGGCTATGTCGCCTTCTACGCGGTCGGCGCCTATTCCTATGCGCTGCTGGCCAAGACTTTTGGCCTGGAGTTCTGGGTTCTATTGCCGCTCGCCGGCATTCTCTCCTCGTTCTGGGGCATTCTGCTCGGCTTTCCGGTGCTGCGCCTGCGCGGCGACTATCTCGCGATCGTCACGCTCGCCTTCGGCGAAATCATCCGCATCGTCATTATCAACTGGGTCGACCTGACCAACGGCTATGCCGGCATCAGCGGCATCCCGCGCCCGACCTTGTTCGGCATTCCGTTCAATGCCGACGACAACGGCTTCGCCGCCGTGTTCGGGTTGGAATTCTCGCCGCTCTACCGTGTCATCTTCCTCTACTACGTCATCCTCGCGCTCGCCTTGCTGACCGCTTTCGTCACCGTACGGCTGCGCCGGCTGCCGGTCGGCCGCGCCTGGGAGGCGCTGCGCGAGGACGAGATCGCCTGCCGCTCGCTCGGCATCAACACCACCAACACCAAGCTCACCGCTTTCGCGATGGGCGCGATGTTCGCCGGCTTCGCCGGCTCGTTCTTCGCGACGCGCCAGGGTTTCATATCTCCGGAATCCTTCACCTTCCTGGAATCGGCCACCATCCTGTCGATCGTGGTGCTCGGCGGTATGGGCAGCCAGATCGGCGTGGCGATCGCCGCCATCGCGATGATCGGCGGCACCGAGATCATGCGTGAGCTCGATTTCCTCAAGCAGATTTTCGGACCCACCTTCGATCCGACCCAGTACCGCATGCTGCTGTTCGGCTTCGCCATGGTGCTGATCATGATCTGGCGGCCGCGCGGCCTGATCGCGACGCGCGAGCCCTCGGTGTTCCTGAAGGAGCGCAAGAGCATCTCCGCTGACCGCATTAACGAAGGTCACGGCTGATGGCGGGCAATGGCGACACGATCCTGCGGGTCGAACACCTGACCATGCGCTTCGGCGGGCTGGTCGCGATCGATGACCTGTCGTTCGCGGCGCGGCAAGGCAATATCACCGCGCTGATCGGGCCGAACGGCGCCGGCAAGACCACCGTGTTCAATTGCATCACCGGATTCTACAAGCCGAGCGAGGGACGCATCGGGCTTCGCCACGGCGATGCGTCGGTGTGGGGCGAACTGGAAACGCTGACCGACAGCGGCAAGCGCCGCCTCGCGCGCGCACACGGAACGCTCTACCAGCTCGAGCGCATGCCGGAATATCTCGTCACCCAGCAGGCGCGCGTTGCCCGCACCTTCCAGAACATCCGGCTGTTTCCCGGCATGACGGTGCTCGAAAACCTGCTGGTGGCCCAGCACAACCGGCTGATGCTGGCGTCGGGCTACACGCTGCTCGGAATTCTCGGTTTCCCGTCCTATGCGGCCGCCGAACGCGCAGCGATCGAAAAAGCGCGGCTGTGGCTTGAGCGCATCGGCTTGCTATCACGCGCCGACGATTCCGCAGGCGACCTGCCTTATGGCGCGCAGCGCCGGCTGGAGATCGCGCGCGCCATGTGCACCGATCCGCTGCTGCTTTGTCTCGACGAGCCGGCGGCGGGCCTCAATCCGCGCGAAAGCGCCGAGCTCAACGCGCTGCTGCTCGCCATCCGCGACGAACACGCCATCTCGATCCTGCTGATCGAGCACGACATGTCGGTGGTGATGGAAATTTCCGATCACGTGGTCGTGCTCGACTACGGCGTCAAGATCGCCGACGGCACGCCGGAGGCGGTGCGCAACGACCCGAAGGTGATCGCCGCCTATCTCGGCGTTGCCGACGAGGACGTGGCGCAAGCCGAAGCGGAGGTCGGGCTATGACCTCCCCGCTCCTCTGCGTGCGCGGCGTGAAGACCTTCTACGGCCGCGTGATGGCGCTCAAAGGCGTCGATCTCGACGTCAACGACGGCGAGATCGTCACGTTGATCGGCGCCAATGGCGCCGGCAAGTCCACGCTGATGATGACCATCTGCGGCAACCCGCGCGCGCGCGAGGGCACGATTGCGTTCGCCGGCCGCGACATCACGCAGATGCCGACCCACGAGATCGCTCGCCTCAATCTCGCGCAAGCGCCGGAAGGCCGCCGCATCTTCTCGCGCATGACGGTCTTGGAAAATCTGCAAATGGGCGCGACCACTGCCGAGCCGTCCGCGTTCGAGCACGATCTCGAACGCGTGCTCACGTTGTTCCCGCGCCTCAAGCAACGCCTGAACCAGCGCGGCGGCACGCTATCGGGCGGCGAGCAGCAAATGCTGGCGATCGCACGCGCGCTGATGGCGCGGCCGCGGCTGTTGTTGCTCGACGAGCCCTCGCTCGGCCTCGCCCCGCTGATCGTGCGGCAGATCTTCGACGCCATCAAAATGCTCAACGCGCAGGACGGCCTCACCGTGTTCCTGGTCGAGCAGAACGCCTTCCACGCGCTCAAACTCGCCCACCGCGGCTACGTCATGGTCAACGGGCTGATCACGCTGAGCGGGACCGGCCGCGAGCTGCTGGAGCGGCCCGAGATCAAATCCGCCTATCTCGAGGGAGGTCGGCAGCAGGCGAGGCACTAGCGCATGATCCCGAAAAGTGGGAACCGGTTTTCGGATAAGATCATGCGCAAGCAAAATGTTAGCGTGGTTATGATTCAGCCAGAGCGGAACAAACGCTAGTGTATCTCGCGACCACCATTTCGATTCCGGAATTCCTCTATGAGGAAGATTCGTTCGGCGTGTTCGTCCTGGTCACCGTCATCCTCGGCGGCGGGGCGGCGGCGCTCTCCGGCCGCGCCATCGCCGCCACCTGGCGGCCGCGGGGACAGGTTGTTGCCTATAGCTTTATCCTGGGTGCGGCCGTGCGGTTCTTCCACTTCGCCTTGTTCGGCGGCACCCTGTTGTCGGCGCACTATTATCTGGTCGACTGCGCGGTCTGCCTGGCGTTCGGCCTGCTCGGGTTCCGCGCCGCCCGTGCCGCGCAAATGGTCACGCAATATCGCTGGATCAACGTGCCGGATGGCCTCCTGCGCTGGCGCAAAAAGCGGCCCTGACGTAGCATTGGCCAATGGAGAACCGGTCGGTCGGTTCCAGTTGAGGGGAAAAGCGATGAAGAGGATCACCACGCTCGGCTTGGCGCTGGGTTTCGCGATTGCACTGACGGGAACAGCATCGGCCCAGGTCAAACTCGCCGTGGGCGGCCCGATCACTGGACCGAGCGCCGCGACCGGCGCGCAGATGAAGAACGGTGTCGACCAGGCCGCGGCCGACATCAATGCCGCCGGCGGCATTCTCGGCCAGAAGATCATCGTCTCGTATGGCGACGACGGGTCCGATCCCAAGCAGGGCGTCTCGGTCGCCAATAAGTTCGCCGCCGACGGCGTCAAGTTCGTCATTGGCCACTACAATTCCGGCGTCACCATGCCGTCGTCCGAGGTCTATCAGGAAAATGGCATCCTTCAGATCACGCCGGCCTCCACCAATCCGACCGTCACCGAGCGCAAGATGTGGAACATCTTCCGCGTCTGCGGCCGCGACGATCAGCAGGGCGCGGTCGCCGGCGAATACATCGTCAAGCACTTCAAGGGCAAGAAGATCGCCATCGTCCACGACAAGACCACCTACGGCAAAGGTCTCGCCGACGAGACCAAGAAGGCGCTCACTAAGGGCGGCATGAAGGAAGTGCTCTACGAAGGCGTCAATACCGGCGAGAAGGACTTCTCGGCGCTGGTGTCCAAGATCAAGCAGTCGGGCGCCGACCTGATCTATTGGGGCGGCCTCTACACCGAAGGCGGCCTGATCGTGCGGCAGATGCGCGACCAGGGCGTCAAGGCGCCGCTGATGGGCGGCGACGGCATCACCTCGGACGAGTTCGCCTCGGTCGGCGGGCCGGGCGTGGAAGGCACGCTGATGACCTATGGCCCCGATCCACGCAACAAGCCGGAAGCCAAGAAGGCGGTGGAGGAATTCCGCGCCAATAAGTTCGAGCCGGAAGCCTACACGCTCTACAGCTACGCCGGCGTGCAGATCATCAAGCAGGCGGCGGAAGCGGCCAAGTCGCTCGATCCGAAAAAGGTCGCCGAGAAGATGCATTCCGGCATGCATTTCAAGACCGTGCTCGGCGACATTTCCTACGACAAGAAGGGCGACATCACCAAGCTCGACTACGTGATGTACGTCTGGAAGAAGGACACCGGCGGCAAGATCACCTATGTCGAGTGCCCGGGCTCCGACTGCAGCAAGATGAAATAATAATCTGTCATTCCGGGGCGTCCGTCGCTGCCCGAAGGGCGGCGATGGACGAGCCCGGAATCCATATTCACAGACAGGGGATATGGATTCCGGCCCGCGCGCTGAAGCGCGCGACCGGAATGACGAGCTACCCGATCCTGCCCAACACCGGAAACGCCTCCAGCAGCCACACGCTCATCTGGTTGATGCTGCCGGTGAGGAAGGCAATGCCGGTGAGCACCAGCAGCGCGCCCATGGCCTGCTCGACGCGGCGCAGATATTTGCGGAAGTGCGAGAGAAACGCCGCGAACGGCTCGATGGCGAAGGCGGCGATGATGAACGGAATACCGAGGCCGACCGAATAGACCGCCAGCAGCCCGGCGCCTTTGGTCACCGTCTGCTCGGACGCCGCCACCGCCAGGATGGCGGCCAGGATCGGCCCGATGCACGGCGTCCAGCCGAAGGCGAAAGCCAAGCCCATCACATAGGCGCCCCACAGTCCCACGGGCTTGGCCACGTGGATGCGTTTTTGCCGATGCAGTAGCGCAATCTGCGTGAGCCCAAGAAAATGCAGGCCCATGACGATGATGGCGACGCCGGCGATGGTGGCGAGCGGCCCGGAATAGGCGCGGATCAGCGACCCGAATACGCTGGCGCTGGCGCCGAGCGCCACGAACACGGTCGAGAAGCCGAGCACGAACAGCAACGCCGCAACCACGGTCTCGCGCTTGACCCGTGGCTCCGGCTCCTTGTCGGCGAAACGCTCCAACGAGGTGCCGGCCAGGAACACCAGATAGGGCGGCACCAGCGGCAGCACGCACGGGGAAAGGAAGCTGACGATCCCTGCAATCAGAGCGGCCAGATAAGTGACATCGCCATTCATGGGCCCTAGATGCCCCGGCAACTATGGCGATGGCAAGTCGGCCGCCCCGGCCCTGACCATGAAGTGATCGGCCGTGATAGACTAAGGGTCAGGACCTATCATGACGTTACGCAATCTCATCACCGATATTCCCGACCTGCGGGTGGGCCATGCTGGCGACGCCAAGCTCGGCTCCGGCGTCACCGCGATCGTGTTCGACGCCGCCGTGGTGGCGAGCGTGGACGTGCGCGGCGGCGGTCCGGGCACGCGCGAGACCGCTTTGCTCGATCCGGCGCAGACCGTGGAAGGCATCGACGCCATCGCGCTGTCGGGCGGCTCGGCCTTCGGGCTCGATGCCGCTTCCGGCGTGCAGGCGTGGCTGCGCGAGCAGGGCCGCGGCTTCCAGGTGCGCGAGGCGCGCGTTCCCATCGTGCCGGGCGCGATCCTGTTCGATTTGCTCTCGGGCGGCGACAAGGCCTGGGGCCGCTATCCGCCTTATCGCGAGCTCGGCTATGAGGCGGCGAAAATCGCGGGTGCCGAATTCGCGCTCGGCAGTGTCGGCGCGGGGCTCGGCGCCACCACGTTCAACCTCAAGGGCGGCATCGGCTCGGCCTCCGCGCAGACGCGCGACGGGCTGCTGGTGGGCGCCATCGTGGCGGCGAATGCCGCCGGCAGCGTGACCGTCGGCGAGGGACCGCATTTCTGGGCGGCGCCGTTCGAGCAGAACAAGGAGTTCGGCGGGCGTGGCTGGCCGCAAGCTTTCTCCGCCGACGCGCTGGCCTTCCGCAGCAAGGGCGCGCCGCGCGAGAACACGACGCTGGCGGTGGTGGCGACCGACGCCAAGCTGTCGAAGGCGCAAGCCAAACGTCTGGCGGTCATGGCGCAGAGCGGCCTGTCGCGCGCGATCTATCCGGTGCACACCCCGCTCGACGGCGACGTTGTGTTCGCCGCGGCGATGGGGGCAAAGCCGCTGCCAGATCCGGTCTACTCGCTGAGCGAACTCGGCATGCTGGCGGCCAATGTGCTGGCGCGCGCCATCGCCCGCGCCGTCTACCAGGCGAGCGCCCTGCCCTTCGCAGGCAGCCTGCCGAGTTGGAAGGATAAGTTCCGACAATAACCGTCATTCCGGGGCGCGTGCGCAGCACGCGAACCCGGAATCCAGGAACACATGCCGAATTTGCAATTGGATTCCGGATCGCGCGCTTTCGCGCGCGTCCGGAATGACCGCGATTATTTGAGAAACCGCTCCGCCCGATACGGCGCCGGATCGCAGAATGGGGCTTCGCCCATCATCATCTCGGCGATCATGCGCCCGGTGGCGGGCCCGAGCGTGAGGCCCCAATGCGCGTGCCCGATGGCGAGCCATAGACCGGCGAGACCCGGCGCGCGGCCAATTACGGGTCGTGAATCCGGCAAGCATGGCCGGCTACCCAGCCAAGTTTGGTCGTCCACGCGCTCGCCGAGCGGAAACAGTTCGCGCACCTTCGGCATGATCCTCTCGAATTGCACCGGCGAAGGCGCCGCATCGCGCGCGGCGAATTCGACGCCGGTGGTCATGCGGATGCCCTGTTGCATCGGCGTGA
This sequence comes from Hyphomicrobiales bacterium, assembly GCA_003133345.1. GTDB lineage: Bacteria > Pseudomonadota > Alphaproteobacteria > Rhizobiales > Xanthobacteraceae > Pseudolabrys. Next base: position 14,541 of record PKXB01000181.1, read on the forward strand.
TCAGGTAGCCCGCGCCGGTATCGAGCACCGGCCGCGCGAGGACGGCATTGCCTTGCGCATGGAAGTGCCGGTGATAGCCGCGCTTGACCATCAGCGGCAGTTTTAGCCCGAGGCTGCTGAGCAGATCGCCCGCCCACGGCCCGAGCGCCACCACGACCTCGGCCGCATCGATCCCGCCTTCGTTGGTTTCCACCCGCCAGCGCTGGCCCGAGCGATGCAGCGAGCGCGCGTCGCCGGTAAGCGTGACGCCGCCCAACGCAGAAAAGCGCGCGGCATAAGCGCGCGTGACGCCGAGCGGATTGCTCACGCTCGCAGCTTCCGGCCAATACACCGCATGCGCGAACACCGGATTGAGCGAAGGCTCCAGCGCCTGCGCGCCCGCGGTGTCCAACGCTTGCAGGGGAAGACCGAATTGCGCCGCCAATTCGAATTCCGGCTTGAGCGCCGCGAAGCTGCGCTCGCTGCGATAGACTTTCAGCCAGCCGGTCTTGCGCAGGTAATGCGCGGCGCCTGATTCCGCCATCAGCGCCTCGTGCTCGGCCACCGCGCGCGCAAACAGCGGGCGAATCAGCCGCGCGTTCTCGACCAGCAGCTGCGGCCGCGACGCCGCGCGGAACGCCAGCAGCCAGGGCGCGATCTGCGGCAAAAACGAGAGATGATAATTGGCCTCACTCGCGCGCTTGAGTGCGATGCGCGCCAGCGCGCCGGGATCGGACGGAAACGCCGGCGGGAACACGGTATTGCCCTCGATCACGCCGGCATTGCCATAGGAGGTCTGTTCGCCCACGCCGGCGCGNNCCGAGCACGATGGCGTCCGTGCGTGCCATAGTTGCCGATCTCCATCTCCGCATGTTGGCTTCTTTTATATGGAACCGATCGGGCCTGCGCGCTATGACCCACGCCGTGCCGGAGACCGATTGTCCATGCCGATCCTGAAGGGGCTGAATGCCGCGCTGGCGTGGCTCGGACGACAGGGCACGCGCGCGCTGGCGGCCTCAATCTTTCTCGGCCTCGCCGTTCCGCCGCTCGCGGCCTACGTCAAGCCACATATCGGCGAGACGGTGTTCGTGCTGCTGCTGTTTTCCTATCTGCGCACCGACCCTACGGCCTTCGGCCGCTATCTCAAGGCGCCGGGCCTGACCATCGTCGCCGCGCTCTGGGTCATGGTGGCGGTGCCGCTGCTGTTCGGCGCGGCCTACGCGCTGTCGGGCATCCGCGAGGCCTGGCCTGCGCTCTACACTATCATGATCCTGCAAATGGCGATCACGCCGATCACCTCCTCGGCGGCGTTCGCGGCGCTGATGGGCCTCGACGTGGCGTTTTCACTTGTAACGCTAATTGTTAGCAACGCGTTGTCGCCGATCACCACCGTCGCATTCAGCTATTTATTTCTCGGCACGTCGCTGTTCTCGCCGATCGAGCTTGGCATAAAACTATTTTTCTTTTTCGCCGCCTCCGGCGCCATCGCCTATGCGATCCGGCGCGTCGCCGGCCAGGAGTGGATCGAGCGCCAGAACGAGCCGATCGACGGGCTCAACGTGATCGCGGTCTTCATCTTCGCGATCGCGGCCATGGACGGCGTGCCGCGCCACGTAATGGCGGACCCGCTGTTCGCGGTCGAGCTTTTGGTGCTGATCTTCGTACTAACCTGCGCGCTGATCGGTCTCAGCGTGCTGGTGTTCCTGCGCGCCGGCCTCGACCGCGGCCTGGTCATCGGCCTGCTTGCCGCCTTCCGTAATATCGGCGTGGTCATGGCGGCGGTCGGGACCTCGCTGCCCGACCTTGCCTGGTTCTATTTCGCCATGGTGCAGTTTCCGATCTTTCTGCTGCCGGCGGTTTTGCGCCCGCTGGCGCGGCGGCTGGCGGCCAATCGTTAACAGGTCAGTGCATGGCGCAGCCTGCGGCGTTGCCCGTAAGCGCGCCGCGTGTTACGCGAACGGCGTTTGGAGGCCGTCATGCGCCCGCTCCTCATCGCGCCGTCGATTCTTTCGGCCGATTTCGCCAAACTGGGCGATGAAATCCGCGCCGTCGAGGCCGCCGGCGCCGACTGGATCCATGTCGACGTGATGGACGGGCACTTCGTGCCCAATATCTCGATCGGCCCCGACGTGGTGAAGGCGATCCGCCCGGTCACCAAAAAGACGCTCGACGTGCACCTGATGATCGCCCCTTGCGATCCTTACCTGGAAGCCTTCGCCAAGGCCGGCTCCGACATCATCACCGTGCATGTGGAGGCCGGGCCGCACGTGCACCGCTCGCTGCAGGCGATCCGCGCCCTCGGCAAGAAGGCCGGCGTCACCATGAATCCCGCGACACCTGTTTCGAGTATCGAGCACGTCATCGACATGGTCGATCTCATTTTGGTCATGTCCGTCAATCCCGGATTCGGCGGCCAGGCTTTCATCCCCGCCGCGCTCGACAAGCTGCGCGAGGTGCGCACACTGGTCGGCGCGCGGCCGATCGACATCGAAGTGGATGGCGGCATCACCGCCGACAACGCGGCGCGCGTGGTGCAGGCCGGCGCCAATGTGCTGGTTGCCGGCTCCGCCGTGTTCAAGGGCGGTAATTTGGGCGGCAACTACAAGGCCAATATCGCCGCGATCCGCAATGCCGCGGCACTGGCGCGTGGGGAAGCGGCGTGACCATCCCCCGCTATTCCCGCCCCGAGATGGTCGCGATCTGGTCGCCGGAAACGCGCTTCCGCATCTGGTTCGAGATCGAGGCGCATGCGGCAGATAGCATGGCCGAGCTCGGCATCATCCCGAAGGACGCCGCCAAGAAAATCTGGGCCAAGGGAAAGTCCGCCAAGTTCGACGTCGCCCGCATCGACGCCATCGAGGCCGAGGTCAAGCACGACGTCATCGCCTTCCTGACGCATCTTTCCGAAATCGTCGGGCCGGAGGCGCGCTTCGTGCATTCCGGCATGACTTCGTCGGACGTGCTCGATACCTGCTTCAACGTGCAGTTGGTGCGCGCCGCCGATATTTTGATTGCCGACACTGACGCCCTGCTCACCGCGCTCAAGCGCCGCGCCTTCGAGCACAAACTGACGCCGACGGTCGGCCGCTCGCACGGCATCCACGCCGAGCCGACCACGTTCGGGCT
>PKXB01000181.1:17669-34995 GCA_003133345.1 Hyphomicrobiales bacterium
ACCTTCGCCCAGGTCGATCCGCGCGTGGAAGCGCATGTCGCCAAGGCGATGGGCTTAGGCGTAGAGCCGGTCTCGACCCAGATCATCCCGCGCGACCGCCACGCCATGTATTTCGCGACACTGGCCGTGGTCGCGTCCTCGATCGAGCGGCTGGCCACCGAAATNNTCGGCCATGCCGCACAAGCGCAATCCGGTGCTGTCGGAAAACCTCACGGGGTTGGCGCGCATGGTGCGTGCCTATGCCCTGCCCGCTATGGAGAACGTCGCGCTCTGGCACGAGCGCGACATCTCGCATTCTTCCGTGGAACGCATGATCGGGCCCGATGCGACGGTGACGCTCGACTTCGCGTTGGCGCGGCTCGCCGGCATTATCGACAGACTGGTGGTCTATCCAGCCACCATGCAGAAAAATCTCGACAAACTCGGCGGACTGATCCATTCGCAACGCGTGCTGATCGCGCTCACGCAAAAGGGCGTCCCACGCGAGGACGCCTATCGGCTAGTGCAGCGCAACGCCATGCAGGTGTGGGGCGGCGAAAAGGATTTCCTGGCGCTGCTCAAGGCCGACAAGGACGTTAGTGCAAAATTGAGCGACAAGGAGCTCGAGGCCAATTTTGACCTCGATCACCATTTCAAGCACGTCGATACCATCTTCAAGCGCGTGTTCGGCGCATGATCCCGAAAAGTGGGCTCCGGTTTTCGGATAAGATCATGCATACCTTAAAAGCCTGACGCCGTGCCCGACGCCCCTGCGACCATCCTCATCTTCGATTCCGGCGTCGGCGGGCTCACCGTCTACCGCGAGGTGGCCGCCGCACGGCCCGACGCAGCTTACGTCTATGTGGCCGACGACGCCGGCTTCCCCTACGGCAACCAGCCGGAAGCCGCTTTGATCGCGCGCATTATCGACGTCGTCGGCCAGGCGATCACGCAGCACGCGCCCGATCTGGTGGTGGTGGCCTGCAATACCGCCTCCACGCTGGCGCTCGCCGATCTGCGCGCGCGCTTTGCGGTGCCTTTCGTCGGCACGGTGCCGGCGATCAAGCCGGCCTGCGCACAATCCAAGACCAAACGCGTCGCCGTGCTCGGCACGCAAGCCACCGTTTCCCGCGAATATACTCGCGCGCTGATCCGCGAATTCGCCGCCGGCTGCGATGTCGCCCTGGTCGGCTCGCCGCGGCTTGCGTCCTATGCGGAGGCCGAGCTTGGCGGCACGCCGGTCGCCGATGCGGCGATCAAGACCGAGATCGCCGGCTGCTTCGTGGACGCCGACGGCCGCCGCACCGATACGGTGGTCCTGGCCTGCACCCACTACCCGCTGCTGACCGAGCGCTTTAAGGCCAACGCACCTTGGCCGGTCGACTGGCTCGACCCGGCGCCGGCGATCGCCCGCCGCGTCGCCGATCTGTTGCGCACCCGCCCGCCCGGGTCGCCGCCCGCCACGCCGCGCATCGTCTTCACCTCCGGCCGCGTGCCCTCGCCTGCGCTCGCCGCCGCGCTGGCGGGCTATGGGTTCTCGCCCCCGCCACCGGTTTGACACCCCCGCCGCGAACCCCTAAAACCCGCGCGTCCTGCGGGTTTTCATGGCCTAGCGGGGCGTTTCGCGACCCGTGGCAAGACCTTGCGCTTACGAGGTTCTGCCTGTCGGTTCCGGGGAGACCCGGGACAGAGGAGGGCGCGGTTCCTCACCCTTAATGACTGAAAGAGGACGCGATGACCAAGCGCCAAGAATCCAAGTACAAACTCGACCGCCGGATGGGNNAAAAGCCCGGTGAACCGGCGCGAATACGGCCCCGGCCAGCACGGCCAGCGCCGCAAGAGCAAGCTCTCCGACTATGGCGTGCAGCTCAAGGCCAAGCAGAAGCTGCGCGGCTATTACGGCAATATTTCCGAAAAGCAGTTCCGCGGCATCTATGGCGAAGCGATCCGCATGAAGGGCGANNAGCGGCGCCCACATGATCGGCCTGCTGGAGCGCCGGCTCGACGCCGTCGTCTATCGCGCCAAATTTGTGCCCACCGTTTTCGCCGCGCGCCAGTTCGTCAACCACGGTCACATCAAGGTGAACGGCAAGCGGGTGAACATCCCGAGCTACAGGGTCAAGGTCGGCGACGTGGTGGAGATCAAGGAAAAGTCGAAGCAGATGAATCTGGTGCTGGAAGCGCAGGCTTTGGCCGAACGCGACGTGCCCGACTACATCGAGGTCGACGCCGCCAAGTTGACCGCCAAGCTTTCGCGCATCCCCGTCATTACCGACGTGCCATATCCGGTCCAGATGGAGCCGCATCTGGTGATCGAGTACTACTCGCGCTGACCCTCAAATCCGGCCGCTTTCGCGGCTTTTAGGATCGAAACGAAGCCCCCGCCTACCCGGCGGGGTTTTGCATTCAACGGTAAGCCTGTGCAGTGCACAATATTTTGTAGTGCGTCTGCCGCTTTTTACTACATCTAGTGGCGCATCTGCGATAATTTTGTGCCGTCCCGAATCGAAGGGGCATGGCTAGGGAGAAATCGCAATGAAAGGGATCGATACCGTCAAAAGCTGGATCGGAGCGTTCACCGAAATTGGCTTGATGTTGTTGGCGTTGGCGATCGTGCTGGCGCTTCTCGTCGGTTCGAGCCTCCCATTCTTTGGCACCGTGACCGCCAACATCATGGGCTTGGTCAAGGATATGGGCTCGAACGGTCTCGTCGGCCTGATCACGCTCGGATTTATTTTCTGGCTGTTCTCGAACCGGAAGCTCGCTTGACGCCGACAAGTTTGGCGCCACGCGGCCGGGTCATCCTGAACAGATGAGGCAATCCGGTGGGGGGCCTCAATGCTCCCCACTCCTCTCTAATTTCGCTTGTTTGCCCGCGTTTGAGCTCTTCGCCAGCCTGGGGGCCGTGTCATGTGGAAATTCGTGGCCATTGCGAAGCGTGTGCTGTGGGAATTCGTCGAGCTCGGCTTCCTGACTGTGCTTGCGTTGATACTGATCTTCCTGCTGCTCGGGCAGAATGCCGGGCCTTATGTGGCGTCCGTCGCCGACAATGTGACCAAGTTCGCCACGACTGCCAGTTCCGGGCTGCTCGGCGTCGTGATCGTGCTGGCGATCATCTATTTGGTTTTGCGGCGGACAAAAGCGGAGAGCGGCGCCGCACCGCGCGCGCCGCGCAAGACTTGAAACGCGGCGCGGCTTAGTAAGGCGCTGGAATGGCGAACGCCAGCAGCGCGCCTGCTGGCGGCAACCACGCGACCAGCACGCCGGCGCCGGTTTTTCCGCGCCCATTGAATACAAATCCGGCAATGGGCGCCGCCAGGCAGGCGAGCACCCCGGCGGCATAGGCCGCGGTCAGCAATACGCCGCCATGCATGCTCTCCGGGCCCGATCCGAACAGGAATCCGGACACGGCGACCATGAGCGCGGCTAGCGCGACATCGACGATCGCGGCGATGATCAAGGCGGCACGAACCATCTTGCCCTACCCGCCTGCAAGCGGGACGGAACCGGGCCGCTCAGGCCGAGGTGTCGGCCTTCACCGCCACGCCCTTGTCCTTGAGCGTTTGCTGCAATTCGCCGGCCTGGAACATCTCGCGCACGATGTCGCAACCGCCGACGAACTCGCCCTTCACATAGAGCTGCGGAATGGTCGGCCAGTTGGAATAGGCCTTGATGCCGTCCCGCAAGTCGGCGGAATCCAGCACGTTGAGGCCTTTGTAGGCGACNNGTGCCCTTCATGAACAGCACCACGTCGTTTCCCTTCACTTCATTGTCGATGAATTGCTCGATGCCCATGAATTTCTTGTCCCGTTGGACGGCGCCAAGGCCGCCTTGCTTGCAGATAGCAGATATATGTAGCGCAGATTCCAGTGCCACCCCAAGCGGGCTGAAAATGGCCGGAAAATCAGGGCTTTTGCGGGGCGCAAGGCACCGGCCATCAAGCTTCGGGCGTGGCGGTCTGCAGCGCGAGCGCGTGCAGCACGCCGCCCATCTGGGTTTTGAGCGCCTCATAGACCAGCTGGTGCTGCTGCACCCGCGACTTGCCCTTGAACGAGGCGGAAATCACCGTGGCCGCGTAATGGTCGCCGTCGCCAGCCAGATCGCGGATGGTCACCCGCGCATCCGGGATGCACGCCTTGATCAGCCGTTCGATCTCGCCGGCATCCATCGCCATGGTGGGCCACTCCCCCCGCGCTAAGCTTGCGGCAGTTCGCCGGCCATGTAGGCCGGTAGCCAGCCTTCGAAACGCTCGCGCAAAATCGTGACCAGGATGGGGCGCTCGTCGCCAAGGGTCAATGCATCGCCGCCGGTTGTCCCAATTGCCCACACCGGCACGCTCGCCGCCTGGGCGCGCTCGAGCACCGCCTTAACCTGCGCCGCCGGCACGCTGACGAGGTAGCGCGCCTGATCCTCGCCGAACCAGTAGGCGTGCGCCGGGATATCGTCAGGCGCCGCGGTCAGCGCCGCGCCGATGCCGGACGCCATCGCCATCTCCGCCAGTGCGACGGCCAAGCCGCCGTCGGAGAGATCGTGCGCGGCGGCGGCGGTGCCGTCGAGGATGAGCGCGCGCACGAAATCGCCGTTTTCGCGCTCCTCGACCAGATCGACCGGCGGCGGGGCGCCCTCCTCGCGGCCGCATAGATCGCGCAAGTATACCGACTGGCCGAGCCAGCCCGTGGTCTCGCCGACGAACAGGATGGCTTCGCCGGCGCGTTTGAAAGCGAGCGTCGCCGACTTGGTGAAATCGTCGAGCAGGCCGACGCCGCCGATCGAAGGCGTCGGCAGGATGGCACGGCCCAAATCCTCGCCTGGAAATTTGGTTTCGTTGTAGAGCGACACATTGCCCGATACGACCGGGAAGGCGAGCGCCTTGCAGGCCTCCGCGATGCCGCGGATGCAGCCGACGAACTGGCCCATGATCTCCGGCCGTTCCGGATTGCCAAAGTTCAAATTGTCGGTCACGGCGAGCGGGCGCGCGCCGACGGCGGTCAAATTGCGCCAGCATTCCGCCACCGCCTGCTTGCCGCCCTCGAACGGATCGGCCTCGCAGTAGCGTGGCGTCACGTCGGTGGTGAGCGCGAGCCCCTTCGGCCCATTCTCCACCCGCACCACCGCGGCATCGCCGCCCGGCCGCTGCACGGTGTTGCCGAGAATGATGTGGTCGTATTGCTCCCAGACCCAGCGCTTGGAGCACAGATCGGGCGTGGCGATGAGTTTTTCCAACGCGTCGGCGACGCCCATCGGCGCCTCGACCTCGTCGGCGTCGAGGACGGCGGGCTTTGCCGCGTTGACCCATGGCCGCTTGTATTCGGGCGCCTGGTCGCCGAGTTCCTTGATCGGCAGATCGGCCATCACGTCGCCGCCGTGGCGCACGATGAAGCGCTTGCCCGGCGTGGTCTCGCCGACGATCGCGAAATCGAGCCCCCATTTGCGGAAGATCGCCTCGGCTTCCTTTTCCTTCTCCGGCTTGAGCACCATGAGCATGCGCTCCTGGCTNNCGCCCTTGGCGCCCATCTCCACCGCCGAACAAGTGAGGCCCGCGGCGCCCATGTCCTGGATCGCGATCACACAGCCTTTGTGCATGATCTCGAGACAAGCCTCTAACAGCAGTTTTTCCGAGAACGGGTCGCCCACCTGCACGGTCGGGCGTTTGGCTTCCGAGTCCTCGCCGAACTCCGCCGAGGCCATGGAGGCGCCGTGGATGCCGTCGCGCCCGGTCTTGGAACCCAAATACACGATCGGCATGCCGACGCCGGAGGCGGCCGCGTAGAAAATCTTGTCCTTCTGCGCGATGCCCACCGCCATGGCGTTGACCAGGTTGTTGCCATCGTACCGCGCATGGAAGCGCACCGAGCCGCCCACGGTCGGCACGCCGAAGCTATTGCCGTAGCCGCCGATGCCGGCGACCACGCCGGACACCAGATGCCGGGTCTTGGGATGTTTGGGATCGCCGAACGAGAGCGCATTCAGGCATGCAATCGGCCGCGCGCCCATGGTGAACACGTCGCGCAAAATGCCGCCGACGCCGGTGGCGGCGCCCTGATAGGGCTCGATATAGCTCGGGTGGTTATGGCTCTCCATCTTGAACACGCAAGCCAAGCCGTCGCCGATATCGATGACTCCGGCATTCTCGCCCGGGCCCTGGATCACCCACGGGCCCTTGGTCGGCAGCGTGCGCAGATGCACTTTGGAGGACTTGTACGAGCAGTGCTCGTTCCACATCGCCGAAAAAATGCCGAGCTCGGTCAGGCTCGGTTCGCGGCCGATCAGGTCGAGCACGCGCTGATACTCGTCCGGCTTGAGGCCGTGCTCGGCGACCAGTTCGGCGGTGATTTTCGGTGAGTTGGAGATCACTCTAGGCCGCCCGGTCCAGCACCTCGACCAGGCCCGCGAACAGCCCGCGCCCGTCGGTGACGCCGAGCGCCGATTCCACGTGATTCTCCGGGTGCGGCATCATGCCGAGCACGTTGCCGCGCTCGTTGACGATGCCGGCGATGGCGTTGATGGCGCCGTTGTGGTTCCAGTTCGGATCGATCATGCCATCAGGCGACGAATAGCGGAACATCACCCGCCCCTCGCCTTCCAGCCGTGCAATGGTCTCGCCGTCGGCGATGTAGTTACCCTCGCCATGCGCCACCGGCACGCGGATTACCTGGCCCGCATTGTAGCCGCGGGTGAACGGCGTGTCGGAGCGCTCGACCCGCAGATAGACGTCGCGGCAGATGAAGCGCAGATTCTCGTTGCGCATCAGTACCCCCGGCAACAGGCCGGCTTCGCACAGGATCTGGAAGCCGTTGCAGACGCCGAGCACCAGCCCGCCTTGTGCCGCGAAGCCGCGCACCGCGTCCATGATCGGTGAGCGCGCCGCGATCGCCCCGCAACGCAGGTAGTCGCCATAGGAAAAGCCGCCGGGGATCACTACCAGGTCGGTGCCGGCGGGCAGCGCGGTGTCGGCATGCCACACCATCGCCGGCTCGCGCCCCGAGATGAGCGCAAGCGTGCGCGCCATGTCGCGCTCGCGATTGATGCCGGGAAAAACGACGACGGCGGATTTCATGAAAGGATTTCCATCAATTCAAAGCGATTTGGTCGTCACGGCCGGCGGCCGCGGAACTCCGCCTGGCGGCAGCGGCGGACCTTCAACGATCTGCATGGCTTCGATGAACTCGTCCAGCGACTTTTTTGCAAGCTCGCGGTTCGGCGACCGCGAATCGATGCGAATCATCGCCGCTCCGGCGAAAATAATCGCGGTGTGAACAAAGATCGATGCCTTACCTTGCGAGAATTGGGTTTCATTGAACACCGACGGATAGCCTTTCAGCATCGCGGTCCCGGAGCCCAGCGTATCGACCTTTTGCGCCCCCTCCGAGAGCACGCCAAGCGCCGCGGCCAGCGCGCGGGTGCGTTTCGGCAGTTCGATTTTGGCGTATTTTTCGAGCGCCTGCGGGTCGGGATGGCGGGTCGGGCTTTTTTGAAACGTGAATGAGACGGTCTGCGCATCGGAACAAGCCAGTAGCTTGCATTTGTAAACGCGCTGAGATCCGTTCGGGTTGGAGGCTACGTCCCATTTACCGACTTCGGGCACCCGCGTGGTCACCCGCACGCTGCCCGGCTTGAGCGGACCCTGTTCGCCGGAGGTCTGGCCGAAGCAAATGCCGGGAGCCATGGCGAGCGCAGCGAGCGCCGCCGCAAAAATGTGAGCCTTTATGCTGCCAGCGCCAGTCATGGATCGATCCGCGCGGAGCGCGAGAGTTCCACACTCTCTCATCCCAATACGTCCACCCGGTAATTTTCGATCACGGTATTGGCCAGCAGNNTCGATGTCGAACACCTTGCCCTGGCGCACGCTGGCGACCCCGGCGACGCCGAGTGAGCGCAGCGCCCCCTCGATCGCCTTGCCTTGCGGGTCGAGAATGCCGGTTTTCAGGGTGACGGTGACGCGGGCTTTCATCGCTGACGGCTTATCGCATGAGTCGGTGGCCCGCCCAGGTTCGTTCGGACCATCCACACCTAAACTAGAGACGCCGAAGCCCGGCACAAGACCGGGCTTCGGGTAATTCACGGCCAAAAAGACCGAAATGGCGCGATTGGCTAGCTTTTCACCAGCACCGGGCCGGCGCCACGTGGCGGCTCGCCCTCGTTCATGATGCCCAGCCGCTTGGCGACCTCGGTATAGGCCTCCAGCAGCCCGCCGAGATCGCGGCGGAAGCGGTCCTTGTCGAGCTTGTTGTTGGTCTTGATGTCCCACAACCGGCAGCTATCGGGCGAAATCTCGTCGGCCACGACAATGCGCATCACGTCGTTTTCCCACAGCCGGCCGGTTTCCATCTTGAAGTCGACCAGGCGGATACCGACGCCGAGGAACACGCCCGAGAGGAAGTCGTTGACGCGGATGGCGAGCGCCATGATGTCGTCGATTTCCTGCGGTGAGGCCCAGCCGAAGGCGGTGATGTGCTCTTCCGACACCATCGGGTCGTTGAGCGCGTCATTCTTGTAATAAAACTCGATGATCGAGCGCGGCAGCTGGGTGCCCTCGTCGATGCCGAGGCGGGTTGCCAGCGAGCCGGCGGCGACATTGCGCACCACCACCTCGAGCGGGATGATCTCCACCTCGCGGATCAACTGCTCGCGCATGTTGAGCCGGCGGATGAAATGGGTGGGAACCCCGATATCGTTGAGGTGTTGGAATACGTATTCGGAGATTCGGTTGTTGAGAACGCCTTTGCCTTCAATCACTTCGTGTTTCTTGGCGTTGAAGGCGGTCGCGTCATCCTTGAAGTGCTGAATCAGCGTTCCCGGCTCGGGGCCTTCGTAGAGGATCTTCGCCTTGCCCTCATAAATGCGGCGGCGGCGACTCATCGGGGTGTACCGTGGGTTTTGAAAGTCCATGGGATGCCGTGGCTCCTATTCGTGACGTCTCGAGATCCGCGGCGGCGGGACCGGCCGTTTTCAAATGCGCTAAAACGATCCGGGCACAAGGTCAACCTAGCCGATCGGTTGGGGCAGCACAATCGAGGGTGCAAGACGTTTTCCACTTGGCAATTTCGCGTCATCAACACTGCCGCATGTTGCCTTGACGCTAACACAGCGATATGCAAGGCGGCAGTGGCTATCTGTGTGCACCAACGAGGGCGGCATGACCACGACTTTCGACAAGCGCGAGGACGGCTTCGAGAAGAAATTCGCGCACGACGAGGAACTCAAATTCAAGGCCAGTGCCCGGCGCAACAAGCTGCTCGGGATGTGGGCGGCCGAGAAGATGGGCCTCTCCGGCGCGCCAGCCGAGGCCTATGCCAAGGAGGTCGTGATCGCCGATTTCGAGGAAGTCGGCGACCACGACGTTTTTAAGAAAATCCGCAAGGACTTCGACGGCAAGAAACTGGCCATCTCCGACCAGGACATCCGCCGCGCCATGGACGAGCTGATGGCGCAGGCGATCGCGCAGATCAAAGCGAGCGGCTGAGGTGACCGCCTTTTCCCTCGCCCGGCGGCTGCGCACCGGCGAAACCGTTTATTGCGGCTGGTGCGCTCTTGGCTCGCCCATCGTCGCCGAGACGGTCGCGCGCGAAGGTTTTTCCGCCGTCAATATCGACCAGCAGCACGGTCTATGGGACTTCGCCGCGGTCGTCACCGCGATCGGAGCGATCTATCACGCCGGCGCGACGCCGGTCGTGCGAGTGCCGCTAGCCGATTTCGCGGCCGCCAGCCGGGCGCTCGATTGCGGCGCCGAAGCGATCATTGTACCGATGATCAATAGCGAGAGCGACGCACGGACATTCGTTGCGGCGGCGAAATATCCGCCGCTCGGCGAGCGAAGCTGGGGCCCCAACCGCGCCATGGCATTGCAAGGCCGCAGCAACGCGGTGGACTATCTGCGCGAAGCCAACGAAGGCACCCTGACGCTGGCGATGATCGAGACAACGGCCGCGCTCGCCAATGTCGATGCCATCGCGGCAACGCCGGGGATCGATGCGCTGTTCATCGGCCCTTACGATCTATCGACCGTCTTGAGCGGCGGCAAGGCGCAGGACGTGCAGGCAGGCGAAGTCGAGCGCGCCATCGACCAGATTGGCGCGGCGGCGAAAAAGGCCGGCAAGATCCCCGGCATCTATTGCCGCGACGCCGAGCGCGCACTCGCCATGGCCAAGCGCGGATTCCGCTTTATTGCCGTCGGCAGCGACCTCGGCTTTATACGCGAGGGTCTTGCCCCGCACATGAAGTCGTTAAAGGGCTGACACCGCCAATTCATTGAGGACGCGCGCCACGTCCGCTTCCACATCCGCCGCCTTTACCTCGACCACCCGATATTCATGCGCCTCCAACCACGCCCGTTTTTCGGCGCGCGCGGGCGCCTCGTTCTCCGTCGCCGGCACCAGATCGATCACGCATTTGAGCGGGAACGACACGAAATCGGCGATGTGCGGGCCGATCGGCACCTGCCGCTTGTAGCCGCGCCCGGCGAACCGGCGGTCGTTGACCAGCGCCTGCCAGAGTGCGCGCTCGGCGTCGGTCGGGTTGCGGCGCAAGAGCCGCGGCAGGCCGCGTAACGGAGTGCGCTCCGACGGCGCGCGGCCGGCGCCATGTTCGGCCAGCAAATCGCGCAGTTTTTGCGCCCCGGCGCCATCGAGCACGCCGCCGCGCGCCGGCCCTTTGCGCCCCTGCGCGATCGCCGTGATCACACCGTGCAAGGTGCGCATGTCCTGCTGCGAAGGCTGCATACGCTGGAAAATATTGCGAAGGTTCACGCCCATGGTTCCGCGCTTTTCCTCGGGGCGGAAAAATTCGACCTTGTCGAGTTCGCGCTCCAAGTCAGAAAAGAACGCGTCGAGCTGCTGCTTGGCCGCCGGCGGCGATTTTTGCGGGCTGGCGAACGGCAATTCGCCGCCCGCCTGTTTGAACCATTCGTAAGCGACGATCACCACCGCCTGCGCCAGGTTGAGCGAGGCGAACGCCGGATTGACCGGCAGCGTGATAATGCGGTCGGCGCGCGCGACCTCGTGGTTCTCCAAGCCGTTGCGCTCGCGCCCGAACACGACGGCGACGTTCTCGCGCGCCGCCACCCGCGGCGCCATTTCCGCCGCCGCCGCCGCCGCCCCGATCACGGGCTTGGCCTGATCGTGATTGCGCGCGGTTGCGGCCAGCACGAAATTGCAGTCACCAATGGCATCGGCAAGGGTGTCGTAGAGCGCCGCGCCGTCGAGCACGCGGTCGGCGCCGGCCGCCACGGCGCGCGCCTTCTCGTTCGGCCAGCCCTGCACCGGCTTGACCAGCCGCAGCCGAGACAGTCCGAAATTGGCCATGGCGCGCGCGGCGGCGCCGATGTTCTCGCCGAGCTGCGGCTCGACCAGGACGACGATCGGCGCAGGCCTCTCGATCCAGCGCTTGGTCTTGTCGGTGCCGGCCCCGGGCATGGTTCACCCTCCGTGCGGGCGGTATAGCCGCGCTCACCGAGCGGGGGAAGTGTGCGTAAAGTATGCTTCCGCCACGCGATTTGAGGTGCTATAGGCACGCGCGCCGGAAGGCGTTCCCCATAAGTCCGCGCGACTTGCAAAAGGTTTTATCCGAAATGGCGAAGATCAAGGTAACAAACCCCGTCGTCGAAATGGACGGCGACGAGATGACCCGCATTATCTGGCAACTCATTAAGGACAAGCTGATCCACCCCTATCTGGATATCGACTTGCTCTATTACGATCTCAGCGTCGAGAAACGTGACGAGACCAACGATCAGATCACCATCGATGCGGCCGAAATGAACAAGAAGGTCGGCGTCGGCATCAAATGCGCCACTATCACGCCCGACGAGGCGCGCGTGAAGGAATTCAATCTCAAGAAAATGTGGCGTTCGCCCAACGGCACCATCCGCAACATCCTCGGCGGCGTGATCTTCCGCGAGCCGATCATCTGCAAGAACGTGCCGCGCCTGGTGCCAGGCTGGACCAAGCCGATCATCATCGGCCGCCATGCCTATGGCGACGTGTATCGCGCCACTGACATCCGGGTGCCGGCCAACGCCAAACTCACGCTGAGCTATGTCGGCGCCGACGGCAAGAAGGTCGAGCACGAGGTGTTCGAATTCCCGAGCGCGGGCATCGCGATGGCGATGTACAATCTCGACGACTCGATCCGCGATTTCGCGCGCGCCTCGATGAATTACGCGCTGTCGCGCGGCTATCCGCTCTATCTCTCCACCAAGAACACCATCCTCAAGGTCTATGACGGGCGTTTTAAGGACCTGTTCCAGGAGATCTTCGACGCCGAATTCAAGGCCGAGTTCGACAAGAAGAAGATCACCTACGAGCACCGGCTGATCGACGACATGGTGGCGGCGGCGATGAAATGGTCGGGCGGCTATGTCTGGGCCTGCAAGAACTACGACGGCGACGTGCAGTCGGACGTGGTGGCGCAGGGCTTCGGCTCGCTCGGGCTGATGAGTTCGGTGCTGCTGACCCCGGACGGCAAGACCATGGAATCGGAAGCCGCCCACGGCACGGTGACGCGCCACTACCGCGAGCACCAGAAGGGCCGCGAGACCTCGACCAACTCGATCGCCTCGATCTTCGCCTGGACGCGCGGCCTCGCGCATCGCGCCAAGCTCGACAACAACGACGCGCTGGAGAAGTTCGCGGCTACCCTGGAGAAGGTCTGCGTCGACACCGTCGAAGCCGGCTTCATGACCAAGGATCTGGCGCTNNCCGCAAGCGGGGGAGGGATAAAAGCTACTCAATCTCCTCCGTCACGATATCGCCCTTGGGCGAAACCACATCGCGGCCGACGCGTTTTTCCACCACGTCCTTGATGCGTGCGGCGATGCGCGAGTCGCGCTGCATCAGCGCGTGCAGATCCTGCGCCGAGAGCACCAGCAAATTCGTGCGCGTGAGCGCGGTGGCGGTGGCCGAGCGGCGGGCGCGGCGCAGCACCGCCACCTCGCCGAAGAAATGGCCGACGCCGAGCCGCAGCATTTCCTTTTTGAGCGCCACCTCCACCTCGCCGGCGGCGATGAAATACATCGAATGCGCGGGATCGCCGGCGCGCACGATGGTCTCGCCGGCCTCCGCCACCTGCGCGCGCAGCAGTTGCATGATGTCGGAGATCGCAGCGGCGTCGAGCTCGGCGAACAGCGGCACGCGCGCGATCATGCCCCAGGTGACGATAAAATCGCGGCGGTGGATTTGCTCGGCGAAGGCGGTGGCGATGATGCCGACCGGCAGCGCCATCATGATTACGCCAATGAAGATGGTGCCGGTGGCGATCAGCTTGCCGAGCACGGTGACCGGCACTACGTCGCCATAACCGATGGTGCCGACGGTGACGATCGCCCACCACAAGGCGTCGGGAATGGTGCCGAGCCTGTCCGGCTGCACCTTGCCCTCGGCCAGATGCATCANNCGCATGGCCGGCGAATAGCGCGCGATCTTGAAGAAGCGCACGATGCGGAACACCAGCACGAAGCGCAGGTCGGCCGGCAGCACGAACGCGAACCAGAACGGCAGCACGGCGGCGAGATCGACGATGCCGGCCGGGCTGAGCGCGTATTTGAGCCGCGCGCGCGCGCCATTGAGATGCCGATGCGGGCCATGCTCGACCGCGACCCACAGCCGCAAGCCGTATTCGACCGTGAACACGACGAGCGAGACGATTTCGATCAGATTGAATGCGAGCGCATAGCGCGCGCCGTATTCCGGCACCGATTCGAGCGCGACCGCGACCAGATTGAGCAGGATGAGCAGCACCAGCAGCCGATCGATGACGACGCCTATGGCGTCGCCCACCGGGCCCTGTTCGAGGACCTGATAGACCCGCCGCCGCAGTTCCGTGACCCTGACGCGTGCCATGGCGCGCGCACCCTCATGGTTCCAGGAACGCTAACGGTACAATGTCGTTCGACTGCCGGCTTTGCGCTCGATCAACCCCCGGAAAGCGCCGCCTCGATCGCCTTGAGCGCGTCTTCGGCCTTGGAACCGTCGGGGCCGCCGGCCTGCGCCATGTCGGGACGCCCGCCGCCGCCCTTGCCGCCGAGCACTTCGGCGCCCTTTTTTACCAGATCGACCGCGTTGAAGCGCTTGGTGAGATCGTCGGTGACGCCGACCACGAGGCCGGCCTTGCCGTCGGCCGATAAGCCCACGATAGCGACCACGCCGGAGCCGACTTGGCGTTTGCCCTCGTCGGCCAGGCTGCGCAGGTCCTTCAATTCGATGCCGGAGACCGCGCGCGCCAACAGCTTGACGTCGCCCACGCTGCGCATATCGGAGGCCTCGCCCGCCGCTTTGCCGCCGCCGCCCATGGCGAGCTTCTTGCGCGCGTCGGTGAGCTCGCGCTCGAGCTTCTTGCGCTCATCGAGCAGCGAAACGATGCGCGCCGGCATGTCCTCGAGCGGCACCTTGAGCTCTGCCGCCGCCGCCTTGGCGGTTTGCACCTGTTTGTCGGCGGCTTTGCGCGCCAGCCGGCCGGTGAGCGCTTCCAGGCGGCGCACGCCGGCGGCGACGCCCGAGTCGGTGACGCCGTTGATCAAACCAATATCCCCGGTGCGCTTGACGTGGGTGCCGCCGCATAGCTCGATCGACCAGCCGAGCGTGTTGCCGCTTCCCTCGCCCATCGCCACCACGCGCACCTCGTCGCCGTATTTCTCGCCGAACAGCGCGCGCGCGCCGGAGGCGCGGGCTTCGTCGAGCGCCATCAGTCGCGTGGTCACCGGGGAATTCTGCAGCACGAGGTCGTTGGCGATGTCTTCCACGCGCTCGATTTCCTGCGGCGCCAGCGGCTTGGGATGCGAGAAGTCGAAGCGCAGCCGGTCGGGCGCCACCAGCGAGCCTTTCTGCGCCACGTGATCGCCGAGCACCTGGCGCAGCGCCTCGTGCAGCAGATGGGTGGCGGAATGGTTCTGCCTTATGGCGGCGCGCCGCGCGTGATCGACTTCCATGAGCAGCGGATCGCCCACTTTCACCGTTCCCTCGTCCACCTTGACCACATGTATGAAAAGGTCGCCGGCCTTTTTCTGGGTGTCGGTGACGGTGAGATGCAGGCCCTCGCGTCGCATCTCGCCTTGGTCGCCAACTTGGCCGCCACTCTCGCCGTAGAACGGCGTCTGGTTCATCACCAGCGCGCCGCTGTCGCCTTTTTTGAGCTCGGATACTTCCCTGCCGTCGCGCACCAGCGCGGCGACCACGCCTTCGGCGCTCTCGGTCTCATAGCCGAGGAATTCGCTGGCCCCCACTTTCTCGCGCAGGGAGAACCACACGGTTTCGGTGGCGGCTTCGCCCGAGCCGGCCCAGGAGGCGCGCGCCATCGCGCGCTGGCGCTCCATGGCGTCGGTGAACGAGGCGACGTCGACGCCAATGCCGCGAGCGCGCAACGCGTCCTGCGTCAGATCCAAAGGAAAGCCGTAGGTGTCGTAGAGCGTGAACGCCGTCTCGCCGTCGAACATGGCGCCTTTCTTGAGGTTCTTGCTGGCGTCTTCGAGAATGGCGAGGCCGCGCTCCAGCGTATTGCGAAAGCGCTTCTCTTCCAGCTTGAGCGTCTCGCTGATCAGCGCCTCGGCGCGGATCAACTCGGGGTAGGCCTGGCCCATCTCGCGGGTGAGCAAGGGCACCAGCTTCCACATCAGCGGCTCTCTGGCGCCGAGCAATTCGGCATGGCGCATGGCGCGCCGCATGATGCGGCGGAGCACGTAGCCGCGGCCCTCGTTCGAGGGCAACACGCCGTCGGCGATCAGGAAGGAGCTAGCGCGCAAGTGATCGGCGATCACCCGGTGCGAGGCCTTTTGCGCCCCGTCGGAGGCCACATGGGTCAGCTCGGCGATGGCGTGGATCAGCGTGGCGAACAGGTCGATGGCGTAATTGTCGTTCGTGCCCTGCATCACCGCGACGATGCGCTCGAGCCCCATGCCGGTGTCGATCGAGGGCCGCGGCAGGTCGAGGCGCTGGCCGGAGGCCAGCTGCTCGTACTGCATGAACACCAGGTTCCAGATCTCGATGAAACGGTCGCCGTCGGCTTCCGGACTGCCGGGCGGGCCGCCGGGAATGTGGTCGCCGTGGTCGTAGAAGATTTCCGAGCACGGTCCGCACGGGCCGGTTTCGCCCATGGCCCAGAAATTGTCGTCGCCGACGATGCGCAGAATCTTTTTGTCGGGCAGCCCGGCGATCTTCTTCCACAGCTTGAAGGCGTCGTCGTCGTCGATATAGACGGTGATCAGCAGGCGCTCGGGCGAAATCGCGAATTCCTTGGTGATCAGCTCCCAGGCAAGCTGGATGGCACGTTCCTTGAAGTAGTCGCCGAACGAGAAGTTGCCGAGCATCTCGAAGAAGGTGTGGTGGCGCGCGGTGTAGCCGACATTGTCGAGATCGTTGTGCTTGCCGCCGGCGCGCACGCATTTTTGCGCGGTGACGGCGCGGCTGTAGGGGCGCTTTTCCAGGCCGGTGAAGACGTTCTTGAACTGCACCATGCCGGCATTGGTGAACATCAAAGTGGGGTCGTTGCGCGGCACCAGCGGGGACGACGCCTCGACCGTGTGGTCGTTGCGGGCGAAGAAATCCAGGAAGCTTTTGCGGATGTCGTTGACGCCGCTCATGAATGAAAGCCGCTCGTGTCCCCTGCAAAGCGTGGGCGAGAATGCTAAATCCCCGCCCGGCTTGATGTTTCGGGGCCTATTTAGCGATGGGGGGTGGTGAAGTCCAGGAAGGGCGATCCAATTACCAAACTGTCCTCGCCGGGCTTGTCCCGGCGATCCCGATAAGGCGCGCAAGGCGGTGCCCACCTAAGCGAGATGGCCGGGACGAGCCCGGCCATGACAGCTTCCCCCAAAAACGCCCTCGCCCCCGTCCTCGGTGGCGGCCGCTTTACGCAGCCGGGTGCCGACGGGGGCGAACGCTTGACGCGTCACCAGATTGGTGCGGCGGATAACACTGGGCGCCGCCGCCGCGCCTTACAAGCTACTCACCGTTCGTCCCCGCCCCGATCTAGTCGGGGCTAAACTCCAGCGGGGACCCAGAACTGGATTCCCGCTGTAGCCTGCACCCGCGCAGGCGGGTGCGGGAATGAGCGGAATTATGTGTCCTGCGCCTTTAAGCCTCCGCAGCCTCGTCGTCGTCGTCCTTGTCGGCAGGCTCGCCGGCCGCAATCGCCTCGGCGATCGGGCCGGCGTTCTGGCGCACCTGCGCCTCGATCTTGGCGGCCATGTCGGGATTGTCCTTGAGGAACTGCTTGGCGTTCTCGCGGCCCTGGCCGATGCGTACGCTGTCATAGGAGAACCAGGCGCCGGACTTCTCCACCACACCCGCTTTGACGCCGAGATCGATCAGCTCGCCGACCTTGGAGACGCCCTCGCCATACATGATGTCGAACTCGACCT
>PKXB01000181.1:35009-35557 GCA_003133345.1 Hyphomicrobiales bacterium
ACGCCGATCTTCATGCGGATCTGGTTGATGAAAATCACCATGGTGCGCGATTTGCTGATCGAGGCGGTGAGCTTGCGCAGCGCCTGGCTCATCAGCCGCGCCTGCGAGCCGGGCTGCACGTCGCCCATCTCACCTTCCAGCTCGGAGCGCGGCACGAGAGCTGCAACCGAATCCACCACCAGCACGTCGACCGCGCCGGAGCGCACCAGCGTGTCGGCGATTTCCAGCGCCTGCTCGCCGGCGTCCGGCTGCGAGATCAAGAGGTCGTCGACATTGACCCCGAGCTTGCGGGCATAAACCGGGTCGAGCGCGTGCTCGGCGTCGATGAAGGCGCAGATGCCGCCGAGCTTCTGCGCTTCGGCAATGGTGTGCAGCGCCAGCGTGGTCTTGCCGGAGGATTCCGGCCCGTAAATCTCCACAACCCGGCCGCGTGGCAGCCCGCCGACGCCGAGCGCGATGTCGAGCCCGAGCGAGCCCGACGAAATGACCTCGATATCCATCGACCTGTCGTTCTTGCCGAGCCGCATGATCGAGCCCTTGCCGAACTG
>PKXB01000189.1 GCA_003133345.1 Hyphomicrobiales bacterium
ACCGAATTGAAGCCGTGCGAATTGCCGAGGAAATAGGTCGGCGTCTTCGACGAGCAGCCGATGCCGGAGATCTTGGCGACCCGGTGCGGCTCGATCGACAACTCGAAGCAGGCCTGGATGATCGAGGCGGTGATCGAATCGTGGCCGCAGCCGGCGCACAGGGTCGAGACCGTGCCCTCGTAGTCGCGGTGGGTATAGCCGAGATCGTTCTTCGGCAGGTCGGGATGATGGAATTTCGGCTTGGTAAGGTAGGTCATGAGGATACCTTCAGCGGCGTCACTTTCAGCTTGTCGACATGATCGCCGATCGCCTTGGCGATGAAGCGCGCGGTGATCGGTGTGCCGTCGTAATGCAGGATCGGCACCAGCCGCACCGGATCGATGCCGCATTCGTTGACGATGAGCGAACGCAATTGCGCGTCGCGGTTCTGCTCGACCACGAATACGAAGTCATGGTCGGCGACGAAGCTATTGACGCTGGAATGGAACGGGAAGGCGCGCACGCGCATGCGGTCGAGCGCATGCCCGCGCGCCTCGATCATGGCGATCGCCTCGTCCATCGCCGGCGAGGTCGAGCCATAATAGATCACGCCGTATTTGGTGGGCTTGGCTGCGCCGGCTTGCAGCGGGCGCGGCACCAGGTCCTTGGCGGTGTCGAACTTGCGGACCAGCCGCTGCATGTTGTCGAAGTAAGGCGCGCCTTCCTCGGTATATTTGGCGTAGCGGTCGCGCGAGGTGCCGCGGGTGAAGAACGAGCCCTTGGTCGGATGCGTGCCCGGATAGGTGCGGTAGGGGATGCCGTCGCCGTCGACGTCGAGATAGCGGCCGAATTCCTTGCCCGCCTCCAGTTCCTCGGCCGTCATCACCTTGCCGCGGTCGTATTTGCGGGCATCGTCCCAAGCGAGCGGGCGGGCGAGGTGGTGGTTCATGCCGATGTCGAGATCGAGCATGACGAAGATCGGCGTCTGCAGCCGGTCGGCGAGATCGAAAGCTTGCGCCGCGAAGTCGAAGGCTTCCGCCGGATCCTCGGGGAACAGCAGGATGTGCTTGGTGTCGCCATGCGAGGCATAGGCGCAGGAGATGATGTCGCACTGCTGCGTGCGCGTCGGCATGCCGGTGGAGGGACCGGCGCGCTGCACGTCGAACAGCACCGCGGGAATTTCCGCGAAATAGGCGAGCCCGATGAACTCCTGCATCAGCGAAATGCCGGGGCCGGAGGTGGCGGTGAAGGCGCGCGCGCCGTTCCAGCCGGCGCCGATCACGATGCCGATGGAGGCGAGTTCGTCCTCGGCCTGGATGATGGCGTATTTGGCCTGCTTGGTTTGCTGATCGACGCGGAATTTGGCGCAATGGCGGGTGAAGGCGTCGGCGAGCGAGGATGACGGCGTAATCGGATACCAGGCGCAGACGGTGGCGCCGCCATAGACCGCGCCGAGCGCGGCCGCCGAATTGCCCTCGATGAAGATGCGGTCGCCGACCTTGTCGCTCTTCTTCAGGCGCAGGCCGATCGGGCCGGCGAGGTTGAGGGTGGCGTGGTCGCGCCCGATATGCAGCGCCTTGATGTTGGGCTCGATCAGCTTTTCCTTGCCCTGGTACTGCTCGCCGAGGAGCTGCTCGACCACCTTGACGTCCATGTCGAGCAGCGCGGTGAGCACGCCGATATAGATGATGTTCTTGAACAGCTGGCGCTGGCGCGGATCGGAATATTCGCGGTTGCAGATCGCGGTCAGCGGCACGCCGATGACCGTGATGTCCTGGCGGAATTTGGAAGCCGGCAGCGGTTTGGTGGAATCGTAGAGCAGGTAGCCGCCCGGCTCGATGCCGGCGATGTCCCGGTCGAAGGTCTGCGGATTCATCGCCACCATCAGATCGGTGCCGCCGCGGGCGCCCAGGTGGCTCGCCTCGGTGACGCGCACCTCGTACCAGGTCGGCAGGCCCTGAATGTTGGATGGGAAAATATTGCGCGGCGCGACCGGGATGCCCATGCGTAGCACGGCGCGCGCAAACATCTCGTTCGCACTCGCCGACCCCGAGCCGTTGACGTTGGCGAAGCGGACGACGAAGTCGTTTACGCGGCTGATCGGCGTGGCGGTCGGCATGAAGTCCCTGCGTAGGTCATATCGAGCAAAAATTTCTGCATGTCCCAGGCGCCGGTCGGGCAACGCTCGGCGCAAAGACCGCAGTGAAGGCAGACGTCCTCGTCTTTTACCATGACGCGGCCGGTCTTTAGCCCGTCTTGGACATAGAGATCCTGGCTGAGATTGTGCGCCGGCGCGTTAAGATGCTTGCGTAGATCGGCTTCTTCGCGGTTCACGGTGAAAGTGATGCAGTCCATCGGGCAGATGTCGACGCAGGCGTCGCATTCGATGCAGAGCTGCGCCGAGAACACCGTCTGCACGTCGCAATTGAGGCAGCGGCCGGCTTCGGCGAGCGCGAGTTGGGGATCGAAGCCCAACTCGACCTCGGCCTTGATGTCTTTCAGCGCGATCACTTTGTCGCGCAGCGGCACCTTGTAGCGGTTATCGAGCGCGATCTCGTTGTCGTACGACCATTCGTGGATGCCCATTTTCTGGCTCATCAGCACGACCGCAGGCAGCGGGCGATCCGCGATGTCCTCGCCATTGAGCATCTTGTCGATCGAGACGGCGGCCTCGTGGCCGTGCGCCACCGCCCAGATGATGTTCTTCGGGCCGAACGCCGCGTCGCCGCCGAAGAAAGCCTTCGGATTGGTCGACGCCATGGTCTGCTTGTCGACTTTCGGCATGTTCCATTCGTCGAACTCGATGCCGTTATCGCGTTCGATCCAGGGGAAAGCGTTCTCCTGGCCGACCGCCACCAGCACGTCGTCGCAGGGGAAATGCTGATCGGGCTCGCCCGCCGGCACCAGCTTGCGGCGGCCCTTGGCGTCGCGCTCGGCCTTCACCTTCTCGAAGGTGATGCCGGTGAGCTTGCCGTTGTCGTGGGTGAAGGCCTTGGGCACCAGGTAATTGTGGATCGGGATGCCCTCGTGCATGGCGTCTTCCTTTTCCCAAGGCGACGCCTTCATTTCCTCGAAGCCGGAACGCACCACCACCTGAACGTCCTCGCCGCCGAGCCGGCGCGAGGAGCGGCAGCAGTCCATGGCGGTGTTGCCGCCGCCGAGCACGATCACCCGCTTGCCGATTTTCGTGGTGTGGCCGAACGAGACCGAGGACAGCCAATCGATGCCGATATGAATATTTTTGGCGGCTTCCTTGCGGCCGGGGATGTCGAGGTCGCGCCCGCGCGGCGCGCCGGAGCCGACGAAGATCGCGTCCCAGCCTTCCGCCAGCAGCGCCTTCATGCTGTCGATGCGTTTGCCGCCGCGGAATTCCACGCCGAGATCGAGGATGTAGCCGCATTCCTCGTCGATCACATGGTCGGGCAGGCGGAATTTCGGAATCTGCGAACGGATCATGCCGCCGGCTTGGCGGTCGCTGTCGAACACCACGCAATGATAACCGAGCGGCGCCAGATCGCGCGCGACGGTGAGCGAGGCGGGACCGCCGCCGACAAGTGCTACGCGCTTGCCGTTCTTTTTCTGCGCCGGCTTGGGCAGCCGCGCGCGGATGTCATCCTTGTAATCGGCGGCCACGCGCTTCAAGCGGCAGATCGCCACCGGCTCGTCCTCCACGCGCACGCGCCGGCAGGCCGGCTCGCACGGGCGGTCGCAGGTGCGCCCGAGGATTCCCGGAAACACATTCGAGTACCAGTTGACCATGTAGGCGTCGGAATAGCGGCCCGCCGCGATCAACCGGATATATTCGGGGACCGGCGTGTGCGCCGGACAAGCCCATTGGCAATCTACGACCTTGTGGAAGTAGTCGGGCGCGGCAATGTTGGTATTCTTCATTCACTCCTCGAAACGCGCCCCTCACCGCGGATGACCCGACGGTGTCGCGTCACAGCCTCAGGCGGCTTTTCTCCCCCGGCGCGGTCTTGTTGGACGGCCGCGATTCAGGGGGCGGAATATATGGGGTAGAACCCCCCAAGGCTACCTATCCTTCCGTCCTGCCTGTGGCCTATCAACTGCAAGTTTTCGCTCGCTTTTTCGCTCCCTGAAAGGGGCGACAGCATGGCGGCGTAGCGGGAAAATCGCCGCGTTACCTTAATGTTTTCGGTCGTTGAACCGGCTATTTTCCGCAAGATAGGCGGCCCGGGGTCCGCCGCTCTGCCGCCCTTGTTGCGGCGCACAATCACGTGATCCTGATGCGCGATATTTTCACTGAGATTTTCGAAAACCAGCCCCTCGACCCGCGCGAGTCGGCGCGCCGTGGCGCGCGGCCGAAACTGCGCAAGCGATTCTACAGCCAAGCGCATGTGGGCGAAGCCGAGGCGGGCGGCTTCCCGCTGCTGCTTGATGGTAAGCCGGTAAAGACGCCGGCGCGGCGCGCACTCACAGCACCGACGGCACCGCTTGCACAGGCGATCGCGGCTGAGTGGAACGCGCAAGCCGAGCTGATCGATCCGGCGCGCATGCCGCTCACCCGGCTCGCCAATGCGGTGATCGACGCGGTGGCGGATACGCCTAAGCCGGTGGCCGGCGAGGTGGCGCAATATCTCGGTTCGGATCTGCTGTGCTATCGCGCCGCGGCGCCGCCCGGCCTGGTCGAGCGGCAGACGCAAGCTTGGGATCCGGTGCTGGCCTGGGCGCATGAGGCGCTGGGCGCCCGCCTTAAAGTGGCGCAAGGCGTCGTGCATGTGGCGCAGCCGAGCGAGGCACTCGCCGCCGCGCGCGCGAAAATTCCCGCCGACGCAAATAACGTGAAAGACATTTGGCGGCTGGGCGCGGTGTCCTTGATCACGACGTTGACCGGCTCAGGCTTGCTGGCGCTGGCGCTCGCCCAGGGCGCGCTCGAGGCCGACGCCGCCTGGGCCGCCGCGCATGTGGACGAGGACTGGCAGATGTCGCAATGGGGCCGCGACGACGCCGCGCTCGAGCGCCGCGCGTTTTTCCGTGCGGAGTTCGAGGCGGCGGTGACTGTGCTACGGCTTGCGCGCTGAGGCGAGCCCGCGCACNNACGAGCTCGAGGCTCATCATCACGGCCGCGGTATCGAGGAAGAAATCCGCGTCGGCGTCGGGATCGGCATTCAGCGTCATGATCCGGTCGCTGAAGGGGACCTCGGTAATCTGCGCGGCCGCCGGCCCCTTTTGCAGCGAAATCAGTTGTACGCCCGGCAGCGCGGCGACGGCTGCGAAAGCGGCGAGCGGAATGTCGCGCTGCTTGAAATGCGGTTTGTCCGAGTGGCCGGACGCCCAGTTGATCCCGATCTTGAAGCCGCCGCCGAGCCGCGCGCGCCAAGCTTCGACGCGCTCCGGTTGTGCCGAGAGATAAGGCACCGCGGCCGGCACGCTGTCCGGCCGGGTGCCGAGCACGCCGGGAACGCTCAACAGCGGCAGCCAGCGCAGCGGCCGCGGGTCCTGACCGAGCGCATCGGGCTCGGTCGCGATGGTCACGCCGGCAAGTGTCGCGAGCAGCGGCGCCATGGCCTTGCGGGTCAGGATCGTCACGTCGAACCCGCGCGCCGCCAGCAAAGGCGCGAAACGGCAAAACTGGATGGTGTCGCCCAGGCCCTGTTCGCTCACGAGAACGACGCGTTCGCCCGCACGCAATTCGCCCTCCCAGCGCGGCTGCGGCAACGCGATATAAGTCGGATCGCCCACGTTCGAGCGGTGTTCGTAGTCGGCAAAGCCGGCCTCCCAGTCGCCGCGCAGCAGGCGCAGCAGCCCGCGTCCGAGAAAAGCCGGATCGAGCTTGGGATCGATCGCGATTGCCTTCGTATATGAGGCGTCTGCCTCGCCGAACCGCGCGGAATCCGTCTGCCCGGAAGCAGCGTCGAATTGACCGAGGTCCTTGAGCGCATTGCCGCGATTGACATGGGCCTCGGCGAGTCCCGGACTGCACATGACCGCCTGGTCGAAGCTCGCCAGCGCTTCCTCATGACGGCCGAGCGATTGCAGCAAGGCGCCGCGGTTGAGCCAGTCGGTCGCCGAGGTCGGATTGAGCGCGAGCGCGCGGTCGAAACTTTTCAGCGCCTCCTCGGGATAGCCGGCATCGACCAGGATGTTGGCGCGGTTGCCGTGGGCGTCGGCGAAATTGGCATCGAGCGCGATCGCCCGGTCGAAATTCTTGAGCGCCTCCATCGGTTCGTCCAGCCGGTACAGCGCCTGGCCGAGCAGATTGTGCAGGCGCGCCTGCGGCGGGCCGAATTCGATGGCGCGGCGGGCGAGTTCCACGCCCTGCTGGTATTGGCCGTCCTGGCAGGCGACCACGGCGATGTAATAGAGCGCGTCGGCGTTGTTCGGGTCGTTGCGCAGGACTTCCGTATAGCGCTCCATGGCCTGCGCGATATCGCCCTGGCGGTGGTGGAACAGGCCCTGCTGAAGCAGTTGCGCGGCGGTGGCGGGTTCGGTCATGCGGGGGTTCTAAGCAGGCTTCGGCGGGGATGCCAAGCCTCAATACTTTGTCATGCCCGGGCTTGACCCGGGCATCCATGATGAGATGCGGCGTTTTGCGACCTTACGTAAATCAACATATGCCGAGCTGCCTCATGGATTGTCGGGTCAAGCCCGGCAATGACGGGAGAGAGGACGCCATGCTATGCCTCTGGCAGCCGGAACTTGCAGGGCAGGGGCTCTATGAAAGACATCCTCGACAAACTCGAGAAGCGGCGGGAACAGGCCCGTCTGGGCGGCGGGGCGGCCCGCATCGAGGCCCAGCACAAGCGCGGTAAATTAACCGCCAGAGAGCGCATCGAATTGCTGCTCGACAAGGGCTCGTTCGAGGAACTCGACATGTTCGTCGAGCACCGCTCGTCCGATTTCGGCATGGAAAAGACCAAGGTGCCCGGCGACGGCGTGGTCACCGGTTGGGGCACGGTCAACGGCCGCACCGTCTATCTGTTCTCGAAAGACTTCACCGTGTTCGGCGGCTCGCTCAGCGAGGCGCACGCGCAGAAAATCATGAAGGTGCAGGACATGGCGATGAAGGCGCGCGCGCCCATCATCGGCCTGTTCGACGCCGGCGGCGCGCGCATCCAGGAGGGCGTCGCCGCGCTCGGCGGCTATGGCGAGGTGTTCAAGCGCAACGTGCTCGCCTCCGGCGTCATTCCGCAGATCAGCGTCATCATGGGACCNNACACCAGCTACATGTTCGTCACCGGCCCCGACGTGGTGAAGACCGTGACCAACGAAGTGGTCACCGCCGAGGAGCTGGGCGGCGCCAGCGTGCACACCACCAAATCGGGCGTCGCCGACGGCGCCTTCGAGAACGACGTCGAGTGTCTGTTGCAGATGCGCCGGCTGATCGACTTCCTGCCGGCCAACAACGAGAGCGGCGTGCCGGACTGGCCGACGCAAGATCCCGCCGAGCGCGAGGACAAATCGCTCGACACGCTGATCCCGAACAATCCGAACAAGCCCTACGACATCAAGGAGCTGATCCTGAAAGTCGCCGACGAGGGCGACTTCTTCGAGATCGCGTCGGCCTACGCCAAGAACATCGTCACCGGCTTCGCCCGCATCGCCGGCAAGACGGTGGGCTTTGTCGCCAACCAGCCGATGGTGCTGGCCGGCGTGCTCGACAGCGACGCCTCGCGCAAGGCGGCGCGCTTCGTGCGTTTCTGCGACGCCTTCAATATTCCGATCGTCACTTTCGTCGACGTGCCCGGCTTCCTGCCCGGCACCGCGCAGGAATATAACGGGCTGATCAAGCACGGGGCGAAGCTCTTGTTCGCCTATAGCCAATGTACGGTGCCGCTGGTCACGGTTATCACGCGCAAGGCCTTCGGCGGCGCCTATGACGTGATGGCGTCGAAGCACGTCGGCGGCGACCTGAACTACGCCTGGCCGACCGCGCAGATCGCGGTGATGGGCGCCAAGGGCGCGGTGGAGATCATCTTCCGCGCCGACATCGGCGACAAGGACAAGATCGCCGCGCGCACCAAGGAATACGAGGACCGCTTTTTGTCGCCCTTCGTGGCCGCCGAGCGCGGCTATATCGACGACGTGATCATGCCGCACTCGACGCGCCGCCGCCTGGCGCGCGCGCTGGCGATGCTGAAGAACAAGCATGTCGAGATGCCGGCCCGGAAGCACGATAATTTGCCGGTGTAAATGGCGAAGGCGAGATGGATTGGTTGCAATTCATTGCATCAATAATTGGATCGTTGGCTTGGCCAGCCGCGATGGTGCTCGTTGTATTGTTACTTAGGCGAGCAATTTTTCGCGTCTTGCCGCGACTTAGGCGGCTTAAATATGGAGATGCCGAAGCCGAGTTTGGCGAGAAGTTGGAGCAGGTGGAGGAAGAGATTGCTGAATTGCCGGCCCCAACATCGTTGCCGAAAAAGGTCGAGCAAACGGTACAGCGGCTTGATGACATTGGCGACTTTTCAAACAACAGTGCCGTGTTTGTTGCATGGCTTAGCATTGAATCCGCAATTTTAAATTTGGCGCGGGCCGCGAATGCATTGGCACCCAACATGCCAGCGTTGCGCGCAGCCGAAATATTGCTGAAGAGGCAATTGATTGATCACGCAACTTTTCACGCTATTCGTGACTTAGCCGCGCTTCGCAATATAGCCGTGCATCCGAGTTACGTGCGGCTTATTACGCAAGAAGAAGTGGACCGGTTCAGAGGTTTGGCCGAGAAAGTCGCGGCGGTATTAGAAGATCGGCGACAATCGATCGTTCAATGAAAAGTTCGCCTATTCCGTCTTGGTAGAGTTTTCTGTTGTTTGCACATTGCTTTCTTCAGCCTGTTTTGTTTTCGGCTTCTTTGTGTCCGCAAGTGCTTTGACCGCGGCGTTTCGTTCTTGCCGCTTGTGCCTTTCAATATACCAGTCTTCAAAAAGGCTTTCGATCAACTGAATCAAAATAGCCGCTTCCTTTGGATCAACGTCAACAATTAAATTAACGTCCTGCTCCATATGAGCGCCGATGTTTCCAATATTTCGAACGGCGTCGATTGCCTCCCACGTGTCTGATGAAACGAATTCTTTTATCGCTTCAATTTCCTGGAAAAGATTTAGTTTGTCAGAAATTTTCCAAAAGTCACGAATCCTGCCTTGTAAGCAGCGGCGAGCAAGAGTCGCAGACGCCTTTGGGCTAAGATTCACGATTCTAGAGGCTTCGACGTAGCTCGAATTAATTTCTTGAGGAATATATTTTGGTAAGGCCTTCGCCGATGACTCAGGCAAGAGTCGCTGCGAGAAAATACTTTTGCCAAACTGTTTTACATTGTCGTTCCACTTATAGGGGCGGATATTGACGTTGACCGTGAGTTCTTTGCATTCTTTGCTCGGGCAAGAGAATGCAAACCAACTCAGTTCAACATCTTCGTGTTTTGACCTACTCGTACCGATAGAATATGCGCCCTTACCATATAAAGGGTCTGTGATCGTCGTGGGTCTGCCGCAATATGGGCAGGTCCAATCGTGTTCTATCAATGATCCACCTTAAAAAGGAGCAGTCGAAGAAGTATTCATTGTAACACGAAACGCAAAATCATACATCAACTCTTCTGCCCCCCGTGGGCAATTGCAAGCCGCGACATAACCCCATGCCCACCCCCTTCTTCCTCCTCCGCGCCGTCGTCGCCGAGCCGCTGCGCGATAAATTCGACCTTTGATCTTCGACCAACTCCCCGCCGCGCGCGCTCGCGATGATGAGGCATTGTCATGCCCGGGCTTGACCCGGGCATCCATGATGAGGCTTGACAGGGAACGGCCTTACGTTCGAACGCACTTGTTGAACGGCCTCATGGATTGCCGGGTCAGGCCCGGCAATGACAGAATGGGATTGCCGCAGCCCGCCAATTCCCAGTGCGGCCACGCTTCCGTGCAGTTTGCGCCGGTCATTTGACGTTCAATGCCGGGGTTCGCGCGATGGCTCTCTGCAGGCTTTGCTGCTCGCTCGCCATCGTGGCGTTCGCCGCGTTGGCGCCGTGCGCCGCATTCTCTCAAGCGCGCGGCGATCCGATCGGCCCGCTGACGCGCCTCGCGACCTTCGACCGCGCGCAAGCGGTCAATGTCGGCAAGACCAAGGCCGGCAAGACCGCGTGCTACTTCCGCGAGGAAGGCAGCAGCCATTCCCTCGACATCGGCATGACCGCCGATGGCGCGTTCATTCGGCTTGAAACATTCGACTCGCGCGAGACGACACCGGCGCCGCCGGTGCGCGTGTTCGCGGGCAAGCAAATCGCCAAAGGCGAATACGCCACCAACGAGTTCGCCGTGCTGCAGGCCTACGACGGGCCGTTCGAATATTACGTCCCAAAACCCAATCAGGGTGACTTTGTCGTTGTCGCCAAGGGCGACGCCAAGGCGTTCTTCGAGATGGTGACGCGCGCCAAGATGGAATTTGTCGTGGTGCAATCCGTGGCCGACCGGAAAAACGTCGACATCGTTGCCATCTACAAATTCAACACGGCTGCAATTCCCGCGCTGCTGTCGTGCGCCAAGGAGCGCATTCATTAGCGCCAACGGAGGGGCCTATGTCGGGCATCGGCGATAGCTTTACCGAACGAACCCACAAATCCTGGTTCGCGCGCATTGGTAATTCGATTGCGGCCGTGCTGTTCGGGCTGTTTCTGCTCGTCGGCTCCAGCGTTCTGCTGTTTTGGAACGAAGGCCGGGCGGTGCAGACCGAACGTTCGCTGGCCGAGGGCCGGGGTTTGGTTGTCACCGTCGAGCCCGCGCGGGTTGACCCGGCCAACGAAGGCAAGCTCGTTCACGTCAACGGCGACGTCACGGCTGTGGCGCCGTTGCGCGATCCGGAATTCCGCGTTTCCGTAACGGGGCTGCGGCTGATCCGCACGGTGGAAATGTACCAGTGGAAGGAGGAGAAACATACCGAGCGTCACACGACGCTCGGCGGCAGCGAGGATTCGACCACGACCTATACCTATCACCTCGCGTGGAACGGCAGCCGCATCGATTCGAGCCACTTCCGCCGCCCGGAGGGCCACGACAATCCGCAGATGCGCTACACGCGCACAACATATACGGCGCGCGACGCCACGCTCGGCGCCTTCCGGCCGAGCGAACCTGCGCTCCGGCTGCTGCCGGCCAACCAAATGGCGCGGGTCGATCCGGCGCATGCCGAGGCGCTGCGCGCGCGGATCAGCGGGCCGCTGCAGGTGATCGACGGCAGGATCTATCTCGGCGTCGACCCCGGCCAGCCGCATATCGGCGATCATCGCATTTCCTTCAGCACCGTTCCGAACGGTCCGGCCAGCTTCATCGGGCGTCAGAGCGGCGCCGACTTCGCCGAATACCAGACCCAGAGCGGCGACAAGCTGCTGATGGCGCGCAGCGGCCTGATGTCGGCGCCGGAAATGTTCAAGGTCGCCGAGGACGAGAACCGCATGCTGACCTGGCTATTGCGGGCGGTCGGCGTGCTGGCGATGTTCATCGGCTTTGCGCTGGTCTTGTTCCCCTTGAGCGTCATCGCCGACTTCGTACCGTTCATCGGCAGTATCGTGGGGGCGGGCGCGTTATTGGTTGCTCTGGTCTGCACGTTCGTGCTCGCGCCGGCGCTCATCGCGGTCGCTTGGCTGTGGTATCGGCCGCTGATCTCGGTTGCCGTTCTCGTTGTCGGTCTGGGCGTGGCCTATGGCTTCCGCACGCTGGCGGCGCGCCGAACACCGGCCCGCGCGCAAGCGGCTTAACGGCCTGGACACCAGCAAGTGTAGGGTGGGCAAAGGCGCGTAGCGCCGTGCGAATTTGTCGTCATGCCCGGCAATGACGAAGGAGAGGCGCCCTATACCGCCGGCGCTTCGATCGTCCGGCCGGCGCTATGGCCGGTGGCCGTGAGCTGATAGCGGTAGCGGTTGCGCCGGTCGATGGCGATCCAGTCGTTCGCCACCGCCTTGTTGAGTCCGCGCTGAAAATCCCCGTCGCGCACGGTGAAAAAATAATTGCGCGGCAGCATGCCGCTCACCGGGACGCGGTTGCGCATGAA
The DNA here is from genome assembly GCA_003133345.1 of Hyphomicrobiales bacterium. Classification (GTDB taxonomy): domain Bacteria; phylum Pseudomonadota; class Alphaproteobacteria; order Rhizobiales; family Xanthobacteraceae; genus Pseudolabrys. The sequence goes on from PKXB01000189.1 coordinate 11,980, forward strand.
AACGCTGAGAATTTGGCGGCCGACGTCATCGTCGGAGGGGGAGTCGTTCATGAGCACCGGCATTCGCACGTTGTGTTCAACTGCGTTACGCCGATGCGCGAGCGCTGTCGCGCCGTGCAACGCAATTCAAAAAGTTATACCTGCTTATTCCGTGGTCAGGTTCCCGCCACCACTTTGTTCCGCAACACTCCGATACCGCTGATCTCGATCTCCTCCGTGTCGCCCGGCCATGACAAGATAGAAATCAGCGCCAGCCGCCGCCGCCGTTCACATAGACCGTGTCCGCGGTCATGAATGCGCAGGCGTCCGAGCACATGAACAGCACCAGCTCGCCGATTTCCTCCGGCTTGCCGAAGCGTTGCATCGGCACGTCGTTGAGCATTTGCTCCGCCATCTCCGGTGTGGTCGCCGCTGCGGCCTGAAACGCGGTGTCGATCGGCCCCGGCGAGATCGACAGCGCGCGGATGCCCTGGGTGGCGAATTCACGCGCCACGCCCATGGTCATGGTCACCACCGCGCCCTTGGCCGCGGCGTAGTGCACGCCAGAGCCGGGTCCGCCGCGCCTATGCGTCATGCTGCCCATATTGACGATCACGCCGAACTGGTTCTTCAGCATGTGCGGCAGCACCGCCTGCATGGCGTAGAACGTGCCTTTCACGTTGAGGTCGAAGGTGCGGTCGAACAGATCATCGTCGATGTCAAGAAATTTTGAGCGGCGAACGGCGGCGCCGGCCGAGTTGAACAGGAACTGCACGCTGCCGAAGCCGTCGATCGCCAGCTGCACCATGTCCTCGACCGCCGCACGCTTGGTCACGTCGATGGTGAGCGCCAGCGCCTGGCCGCTTTTGGCATTGACCTGCTCGACGGTTTCCGTGACCCCGGCTCCGTTGATGTCGGCGCATACCACGTTGGCGCCTTCGCGCGCGAAGATCAGCGCGGTGGCCCGCCCGATGCCGCTGCCGGCCCCGGTGATGACGATGGTTTTTCCTGAGAAATAGTCCGGCGTCTTCGGCATGGTGTCCTCGCGCAATGGCCGTCAGTGCGGCCGCGGGCGAAGACTAGCGCATTCTTTACCCGCCATACGACATCCCTCCCATGCGGATCACCGCCTTGGTGGCCAGCAGGATGGCGCGCGACAGCAGCGCGACGTCGGCCGGCATGTCCTTGCGCCAGACGTCGAGCAGCAGCGCGATGCGCACCTCCTCGCTGCGGTTCCACACTTCGTGCCGATAGGTGTCGTCCCACAGCAGGCTTTCGCCGTCGCCGAGCCGGTAGGGCACGCCGTCGATGTTCATGACGCAAGCGGGAACGCCGTTGCCGTCGCGCGGCATCGACAGCATGAGATGAAAGCGTAAGATTCCGCGGAACGGGCCGCGGTGCTCGGGGACGTGCTTGCCGGGCGCCAGAAACGACAAGATGGCCGACACCACCTCAGGCGCCTCGTGCAAGAGCGCGGCGACCGTCGGGCAGCGTTGCAGGTTTTTCTCCACCGTCACGCCATAGGCCTTCATGATGAACACGCGCCAGTCGCGCCCGTCATTGGCCGAAATATCCGCTTGCGCCGGCATGATGTCGTGGAAGCGCGGCACTTGGTTGAGCATGCCGGCGACGCCCAGCGCTTCGCGGCGGATGTCGGTCCAGCGCTCGGTGAAGCGTTGGGCGTTGGGAAAATAATGCGCGGCGTCGAGCGTGGCCGGCGTCGCGATGCGGCGGTCATAAATGGCGCGCACAGCGCCGGTGGCGCGGTCGTAGAGTGGCACGGACTTCTCTCCCCGGACGGGCGCCCTTGTTGTGAATATAGTCCCGCGTGGGGTAGTCTTGCAAACGCAACGAGAAAGGCCCGGTACCCCATGACGCTGCGAAAATTATTGTTGGCGCTGTTGCTGGCGCCGCTCTTGAGCGCGCCGCTTCGCGCGGAAGAAGGCCTGGTCACCTTCAAATCCATGAACGTCGATCTCGCGCTGGCACTCGCCCGCGCCGCGCTCGCCGACTGCCAGAAGCAGGGCTACCAGGTGACGGTCGCGGTGGTGGACCGCTTCGGCGTTACGCAAGTGCTGCTGCGCGACCGCTTCGCCGGCGCCCATACCGTGCCGACCGCGATCGGTAAGGCCTGGACCGCGGTCAGCTTCCGCACCAATACCAGCGAACTGGTCGCCGCCAGCGGGCCGGGCTCGCCGCAGGCCGGCATCCGTTCGCTGCCGGGCGCGACCATCATCGCCGGCGGCGTCATGGTGGAGGCGGCGGGATCCCTGGTCGGCGCCGTTGGCGTCTCCGGCGCGCCGGGCGGCGACAACGACGAAGCCTGCGCCAAAGCCGGCATCGCCGCCGTGCGCGACAAACTGGATTTTTAAGAGGTCGACCATGAACCCCATCGAATACGCCGACGCCCCAGCCGCCGTGCGCGCGGTCTATGACGACATCAAGAAAACCAGAAACGTGCCGGACGTGAACAATTTCTGGAAATACCTGGCGCGCGATCCGGCCACGCTCAAGCGCACCTGGGAAAGCATCAAAGAGATCATGGCGCCGGGCGCGCTCGACCCGCTCACCAAGGAGATGATCTATCTGGCGGTCAGCGTCACCAATGGCTGCCCCTATTGCATCGCCAGCCACAGCGCGGCCGCCCGCAAGGCAGGCATGAGCGAGGCCATGTTCGGCGAGGTGACGGCGGTCACCGGCATGGCCAACGAAACCAATCGGCTGGCCAACGGCTACCGGGTTCCCATCGACCCGGCGTTCCAGACTTGACGCGATTGCCCAGACCGGGCAGGCCGTGACAAGATAAGAAAAAACGCGCGGGGGCGCAGGGGGAAAGCCATGATCGACCGGCCACTGATTATCAAACTGCTATGCGTCGCGCTGGTCGCGGCGGTCATGCTGCCGGTCGGGCACATGATGTTTCCATACGTCAGCCACGTCCTGAGCGGCATGCAGTTCCAGGCGATCGAGGCGGTGATCAGCGCGACCGTCGGCTTCGGAATCTCCGCCATCGTCGGCTAGCGCCGCGCCTTGCGGCGCGACGCATTCCAGATCCAGTCCGAAACGTTGAGCGCTATTGCTGCTTGCTCGGTGCCGGGCTCGCGGGCGCCGGCATCAGCGGCCGCGGCGAGGTGGCGCCCGAGCCGGTGGTGCTCGACGGGTTCATGCCGGTCGTGCTGCCGGTGGTCGCCGGCGCAGAACCGTTGCTCGCAGTGTTGCTGTTGCCGTTCAGGCCGGCGATCACCAGGAACGCGATCAACGCAACCACCGCGATGCCGGCAATCCAGCCCCACGTCCCGCCAACGGGTTCGTCACGGCGCAGCACCGGGTCGCTCAAGCGCGGATCGGTATAACGTGGGTCAGTCATGGTAATCCTCCTTCGGTTCCAGAAGCGCCTGGTCGTCTCCACCTAGGGAAACCCGCTGGCCGCGCCGCCGGTTCCGAAAAAACATGTGTGGCAGTGCGAGAAGGAACTTTCGGTTGCTATCGGGGCCATATCACGGCGGAAAATGCTAAAGGGAGCGGTTCCTGCCCGATTCCGTCAAAGCCGATGCCGAGATTTTCATGCGCCTGACCAAACTGGCGATCGCAGCAGCCCCGATGCTGTTCGTGCTGCTGTGGAGCACCGGCTTCATCGGCGCGCGCTTCGGGCTGCCCTATATCGAGCCGATGACGTTTCTGGCGGTGCGCATGGCGTTCGTGGTGCTGATCATGGCCGCCATCGCGCTGATCGGGCAAATTCGTGGACTTGCGCGCTGGCCGGACACGCCGGAAATTGGCCACAGTCTGGTGGCCGGCGCCCTGGTGCATGGGCTTTATCTCGGCGGCGTGTTCATTGCCATCAGCCAGGGTGTGCCGGCCGGCATTTCGGCGCTGATCCCGGGCCTGCAGCCGATCCTCACTTCGACCATCGCCAACCGCTTCATGGGCGAGACGGTGACGCGCCTGCAATGGCTCGGCCTGGTGCTCGGCCTGATCGGGGTGGCGCTGGTGCTGCATGACCGCGCCCTCGTGGATGCCGGCTCAGCCGTCGGCTGGATCGCCAGCTTCGGCTCGCTCTTCGGCATCACGCTGGGAACGCTCTACCAGAAGCGATATTGCGGCCGCATCGACTGGCGCACCGGCAACACGGTGCAATATGCCGGCGCGCTGGCGCTGTTCGGCGTGGCCGCCTTCGTGTTCGAGACGCGCACGATCCACTGGAGCTTTGAGCTGGTCTTCGCCATGGCCTGGTTGGTGCTCGTGCTGTCGATCGCGGCGATCGGGCTGATGTATTGGCTGATCCGCCGTTCGGCGGCGACCGGCTTTGCCAGCCTGTTCTACCTGGTGCCGGTGGTGACCGCCTTGCTCGCGTTCATGCTGTTCGGCGAGAAGCTGGACGCGCTGTCAGTCGCCGGCATGGTGGTCTGCGCCGCCGGCGTCGTGCTGGTCAACCGCGGCGTCGGCGGCGTGAAGCCGGTGGCGGCCAGCGCGGCGGCCTCGGTCGCGGCCGAGAACTAGGCCGCAGTCTCATAAACGCGCAGCTAGTCACCCGTCTTGAAGTTCCGATGGAACTTTTGACGAAAAAAATTGTAGCGCCGGATATTTCGTGCTGGCGCGGAAATAACGAATCAGAACTAATAGTCCTTACTAAAAAAATCAGCCGGCGTCCGATAGGTCAACCACGTTTTGGAGGGCATTCATGTCCCTTGAGAAGGCGACTCTTACGCGGCCCGTACGCGTCATCGTTGTGGGAAATGAAAAAGGCGGATCGGGCAAATCCACCGTCGCAATGCATATTGCGATGGCGCTGATTAAGTCAGGCCAAAGCGTCGCCACCATCGATCTCGATTCCAGGCAGCGAAGCTTCACCCATTATATCGAGAACCGACGCGCCTGGGCTCAGCACGTTGGCCGCGACCTCGAAATTCCCAACCATACGTGTTTCGATCCGCAGGTCGATTATCCGACTGCGGAGGACGAGACGGCAGCATGCCAGGCTCTCACCGATGCCGTCGATGCATTGGCGCAAAGCCACAGCTTTATTGTGATCGATACTCCCGGTCACGATAGCAATCTGACGCGGCACGCGCATGCGATGGCTGATACCTTGATTACGCCGCTGAACGACAGTTTTGTCGACCTCGATGTGCTTGGCACCGTCGATCCCGAGACCCTCGGCATCACCGGCACCAGCCACTACTCCGAGATGGTGGATGAGGCGCGCCGCCAGCGCCAACTTCTCGATCATGTAACCACGGATTGGATTGTATTGCGAAATCGCCTTTCGATGCTTGGTTCACGCAACAA
>PKXB01000003.1:0-2406 GCA_003133345.1 Hyphomicrobiales bacterium
AATATTTTGACCGCACGGGATGAAGTTCTCGGTACACACAGGGCACGACCTCGCACCAGACCAACGAATGCGTCGTCACCGCCGACCTGTTGGCACTGACTCCGATCTACCGGCGCATCATCGATAGGTATTTCGCGTAAGCGCCGCCAGTCACGCACCGTCAACTGACCAACGCGGCGTCCAAGGTGATCTTGGCGTTCAGCAACTTGGAGACTGGGCAGCCCGCTTTCGCCTTGTTGGCAAGCTCCTGAAATTTTGCATCGTCCGCACCCGGCACCTTAGCTTTCAAGATCAGATGGACGGCCGTGATCGCGAAGCCGTCGGATTGTTTTTCAAGCGTCACGTCGGCCTTGGTCTCCATGTGCTCGGCGGTGAGCTTAGCTTCACCGAGAATGAGCGACAGCGCCATCGTGAAGCAGCCGGCATGCGCCGCGCCGATCAGTTCTTCCGGATTGGTCCCCGGCTTGCCCTCGAAGCGGCTGGCGAAGCCATAGGGATAATCCTTGAGCGCACCGCTTTTGGTCGAGATGGCGCCCTTGCCATCCTTGATTCCGCCCGACCAGACCGCCGATCCGTACGTACTCATATGCATTCTCCTGGCAGCGCCACGAAATATCGCCTGAGATATAGACCGACATTCTCCAGATGACCAGGGATCATCGTGANNAGTCGGTACCAAGCCAATGCATCAAAGTGCCCGTGCCGTCGCAGAACTCTAGGCTCTTACTTGCATTTGGACTTTTGAGCAGGGACAGGCATCTTGCCTTTACTCTGCCGCTGTGACTGCCCGCTGTACCCGGTGGCTTCCCGGCACGGTGCGAAAGGCGATGTTGAGACGGTTCGCGCCATTGATCGCCACGATCGCGAGGGTGAGATTGACGAGCTCCTTCTCGCTGAACTGCGTCCGCGCCTTTTCATAGACTTCATCCGGGACGTGGCCTTCGGTGATGCAAGTCACGGTCTCGCACCAGGCGAGTGCTGCACGCTCCCGGTCGCTGTAGAAGGGCGACTCCTCCCAGGCATCGAGGAGGTAAAGCCGCTGCTCTCCTTCGCCCATGGCGCGTAGCTCCTTCACATGCATGTCGATGCAATGGCCGCAGCCATTGATCTGGGAGGCGCGCAACTTAACCAGCTCCAGAAGAGTCTGATCGAGCCCGCAATCATGGACGAATGCATGTAGCTCGCCCATCGCCTTCATGCCTTCGGGAGACGCCCGGCGGAAATCCAGTCTCGCCTTCATCGCTAAGCTCCCTCGAAGAGTTTTTGGATGTCGGGCCGCTTCAGCTTGTAATTCAGGATGTCGAATCTTCCGTGCTTGCGAAGCTCCTGGGCGACCCGCTGTGTCTCCTCGATCGCCATCATGGCGAGGCTCGAAGCGGTCGAGACGCGCCTGACGCCAAGCTGCTCGAGCGTTACCACATCGGGCGTGCCGGCGCGGCCGACGATGTTAATAGGCGCCTGGATCGCCTGCGTCAGCCTGCCGATCGTGTCGGCATCGGTGACGGCAAAGGGAAAGATGCAATCGGCTCCCGCCGCTAGATAGGCTTCGGCGCGCCGCACTGTCTCGGCAAAGCGCGATGGCGGATCGCCAACCTGCTTCAGATAGATATCGATCCTTGCATTGATGACGATCGGGACTTCGGCCTCTCGCGCCGCATTTCGCGCCGCGCGTATGCGCGCTGCCGCATCGTCGATAGCGCGCATCGGCGCGGTTGAGGCGCTGGTCCCATCCTCCAGATTGATTCCAACCGCACCGGCGGCGATGATCTCGGCGACGCTTTTCGCCACCTCCGCCGGGCTGTCACCATAGCCCGCCTCAATATCGGCGGTCAGCGGCACGCGCAATACGCGCGCCATGCGTGCGGTGGCCGCGACCACCTCGGACCACGGCGCGGCCTCGCCATCGGCATAACCCAGCACCCAATTGACGCCACCGCTGGTGGTAGCGACGGCATCGAAGCCCGCTTCCTCGACGATCCGCGCCGACAGCGCGTCCCAGGCATTGGCAAGCAGCAGCAGGGGTGGCGCCCGGTGGCGCGCCCGGAACACCTCGGCAAGATGTAGCTGTCTTTCCCTGTCCATCTTCCATCCTCGCGCCATCCCTGGCCTCTGTAAACATCCGCCTGCAGGGGTCAATCTGGTATTAGCGATAGGTGAGCGCCCTGAGCTTTCCCGACGTGTGCCGAACGGCTTTCGTGTACCTGTCCTTTCCGGAAATCATATCCACGCGTAGCGATGATGCAGCCGGAAAGGATAAGTTCGTCGATCGGAACGAACTCACATTTAGAATCCTTCGGCGAGCGGGTGACCCATATCTAATGGGATTGACCGCTCGCATCAGGAAACGTGTTATTTACGCTACCGCTCTTTAATAGGGATGATGCGCTAGATTTAGATGTGGAAACA
>PKXB01000003.1:2454-4919 GCA_003133345.1 Hyphomicrobiales bacterium
ATCTCCGTTGCCGCAATTGTCGCACCTCCACTCGACTGCGGAAGAAGCTGAACTAATCGTGCAGCTATTATCTCGGCTTCCGATGGGTTCCAACTTCTGCCGGGGACCAGATCGAGTGTCGAGACCAACGTCCTCTCAGCGATTGCTTTAGGCATTGCTGCCAAACGAGTCGCTTCCTCCCACGGATCAACATTCATCCGCACTAGTGCGGAAAGGACGCTGAGCTGCATCCCGTTAGATTCCTCGCAGATCGGCGCAAACAGAAAGTGGTTGTATCTAGAAGTAAGGCTTGAAACTGAAGGACGATGATCCACGGTGGCGCCATTTTTGGTTATATCTTCCAGAGCACCACATTGCTTCAACGTGACGCCGTTAGACTTCAATCGGGGGCCGAATAAAGCCTAAGCGTTTAGTAGCTAAGCCGCCTAGTCCATTCACGCATGGCGGAATTGTTTACGGCGCATAACACTTCGTCGCCGGCGCCGTAGGGCTCGCGTGATTGCGATCGGTTTCGAGATGGCAGCCTCCCGCCAGTTCGACGATCCTGCGGCTGACGCGAGATCTGGAACGCATGCGCATGGAGCTGCGCCGAACGTACGACGATGATCGTCATGCGCCGGCACCCTGGGCTGCCACGGCGCTGTCTTTCCGCGTGTTGTGCGCCTCATCCAGTGATGATTTCGGGTTCGGCTGGTAAAATTTCCTGTTCTTGCGTCAGAATTCCCTGCTCCGTCGAAATAATTCCCTGTTTCATTGAGTAGGGAATTTGCGTCTAACGCCCTGTTCCGGCTGTCCCTACTCAAAACTCTGAAAGCCAAAGAAATCCTGGAATTTTTCGGTATTCAGAGTTTTGAGTAGGGACACGGCAATGCCTACCGATTAGCGTCCATGACGTGGGCTACCTCGTACAGATGGGCGTCGATCTCGTCCGTTAACTGATCGAAGTGGTTCCACTCCTTGCGGAATTCCGGCGATTTATGAGCCGACTGCAAGAGATCGCAACTCTGCCATTGGATGTAGTTGACGATGCGATGCCCGTCGAGGCTGCGATGCAGCCTGACGGAAATGAACCCGGGCTGGCGCGCCAGAAAGCGGGCCCGCTCAGTCATCAATAACAACGCCTCCGCCTGCTTCCCCGACTCGGGCTCGATGACCGTGATCTGAGTTACGGGCTGATTGTCGGTTCGGATGTGTGGCATAAACGGCCTCGCTTGATTGGCAATAGATTTGCCGTGTCACGACTGGCGGTCGAGGGGCTAACCCGAGCGATCGAGTACTCGGTCAATCTTGCTCGCCATGATGAAATCGTTCTCGTGTAGCCCCTTGATCTTCTTTGTGCTCAGAGAGACGGTCGCATAACGCCAGCCGAAACTGATGTCGAGGTGATGACCTTCAGCCTCGGCAAGCTGACCAACATCCTGAACAAGGCGAGCACTTCCCGAAAGTTGCGGAATCGAAAAGTGCGCTCGATTCGGCGGGTATCGTCAATCAGGTCCCAACTGGGATCCTGTGCTTGCAAGCGTTGAGCTTCATCACGCGTAAGTGGCGGGATTCCGCCGCGACAAGGCGTGCAGATCTTCTCGGTGAGCGTCGCGGTCATCTTCCCGTCCTCAAGAAAATTTTATCACAGCAGTAGCCGGCGAGCGCTCATCGGTCAGCTGCAGATGCAACGCCGGCCGCTCCCACAGGTTCCAAGACGATCAGGCGCATATGACCGTAGATATTCGGCACTCTCGGCGTGCCCGTGCTGCGGTAGCGGGGCTCTGCGCAAGATCGGCATGGATGTGACCGAGACGCTGGAGCTCATCCCGCGCCAGTGGAAGGTGATCCAGCACGTGCGCGCGAAGTTCTCCTGCCGGGTCTGCGAGACAATCACAAAACCACCGGCGCATTCGCATCCGATCGCGCGCGGACGCGCCGGACCGGGGCTACTCGCGCATATCCTGTTCTCAAAGTACGGCTTGCATCTGCCGCTCAACCGCCAGAGTGCAGCCTATGTCCGCGAAGGCATCGATCTCGATGTCTCTACGCTCGCCGACTGGGTTGGCGCCACGGCAGCGACGCTGATGCCGCTGATCGAGGCAATCCGGGCGCATGTGTTCGCGGCCGAGCGCATCCATGCCAACGACACGACCGTGCCAGTGCTGGCTAAGCGCAAGACGCGCACGGGTCGGCTGTAGACCTATGTGCGCGACGACCGACCCTTTTGCCGGTCCCGACCGGCCTCCGGCGCAGATTTATCCTGCGCCAGCGACATCTCAATCGTTTCAACCGAAATCAGTAAGTCAGAACCGTGCGGATCGATTCGCCTTTTCGGAGCAGTTCGAAACCTTTGTTGATTTGCGCGAATGGCAGCACATGGGTGATCAGATCATCGATGTTGATCATGCCGTTCATGTACCAGTCGACGATCTTCGGCACATCGGTCCGCCCTCGCGCGCCACCGAAGGCCGTGCCGCGCCAGT
>PKXB01000235.1:0-194 GCA_003133345.1 Hyphomicrobiales bacterium
GATCGTCAAGGCGCTCGACAAGATCGAGGCCAAGGCCAAGAAGGTCGCGGCCTATGTGCTGGAAGCGGCCGAAGGCGACATTGAGTTCAAGGACGGCAAGTTCACCGTCGCCGGCACCGACAAGTCGGCGGCCTGGGGCGACGTGGCGCTCAACGCCTATGTCGCTCACAAGTTCACCGGCGCCGAGTTGGAGC
>PKXB01000235.1:249-13780 GCA_003133345.1 Hyphomicrobiales bacterium
GGCGGCATCGCGCAAGGGATCGGCCAGGCGCTGCTGGAAGGCGCGGTCTACGACAAGAGCGGCCAGCTCGTGACCGGCTCGATGATGGACTACACCATGCCGCGTGCCCACGATCTGCCGTCGTTCCACGTGGGGCTGACCGAAACCAAATCGCCGTCCAACCCGCTCGGCATCAAGGGCTGCGGCGAGGCCGGCGCNNACCGCCAATGCGGTGTGGTCGGCGCTACAAGGCGCCAAACCGCGTCAAGCTGCCTAACATTGCTGTCTAACATTGCCGCGTCATAGGAGAGACCGATGTACAACTTCACCTTCCATCGTCCGACCACGGTCCGCCAGGCGGCCGGCCTGCTGGCGCGCAATCCGGAGGCCAAGATTTTGGCGGGCGGCCACTCGTTGATCCCGGTGATGAAGCAGCGGCTGGCGAGCCCGTCCGCGTTGATCGATCTCGCGCTGGTCGATGGGCTGACCGGCGTCGAACAGAAGGGCCGCTCGATCGTGATCGGCGCCATGACGCGCCACGCCGACGTCGCAAATGCGACGGTGCTGCAGCAGGCGCTGCCGGGCCTGGCCGCGGTGCCGGGCTCGATCGGCGATCCGCAGGTGCGCAACCGCGGAACCATCGGCGGCTCGATCGCCAACAACGATCCGAATGCCGATTATCCGGCGGCGTGCCTCGGGTTAGGGGCCACCATCATCACCAACAAGCGGCGCATCGCGGCCGATGATTTCTTCACCGGCATGTTCTCGACCGCGCTGGAAGACGGCGAGATCATCACCAAGATCAGTTTCCCGATCGCCAAAAAGGCGGCCTACGAGAAGTTCAAGCACCCGGCCTCGGGCTTCGCGCTGGTCGGTGTGTTCGTGTCCAAGCGCGGCGCGGATATCCGCGTGGCGGTGACCGGCGCCGGCAGCAACGGCGTGTTCCGGGTAAAATCGTTCGAGGAGGCGCTGAAAAAACGCTTCGCGGCGAAGTCGCTCGATGGGCTGAGCATTCCGGCCACGGGCATGAACAGCGACATTCATGCCAGCCCGGAATATCGCGCGCATCTGGTCGGCGTGCTGGCGCGCAGGGCGCTGGCGAAGGCGACGGCGTAAATTACTTCGCAGGCGCCTTGTCGAGTTCGGCCAGCAGATCGTGCAGGTCGAGCGGATTGGTGTACATCTGCAGGCCGCCGTCGGGGCGCTTCGGCCACATCTCCTTCGGCCGGTCCCAATAGAGCTCGACGCCGTTGTCATCCGGATCGCGCAGATAGAGCGCCTCGCTCACGCCGTGGTCGCTGGCGCCCTCGAGCGGGATCTTGGCGACGATCAGCCGGCGCAGCGCGTCGGCGAGCAGTGGCCGGGTCGGGTAGAGAATGGCGGTATGGTAAAGGCCGGTGCTGCCGGGAGGCGGGGGCGAGCCGCCCAGGCTCTCCCAGGTGTTCAAGCCCAGATGGTGGTGGTAGCCGCCGGCCGAGATGAAGGCGGCGCCCGGGCGGGTGGTCGTGACCTCGAAACCCAGCACGCCGCAATAGAAGTCGAGCGCCCGCTGCAAATCGGCGACCTTCAGATGCACATGGCCGATGCGCACCCCCGGGTCGATGGCGGGTATCCGCAGAGCGTCTTTCGTCAGTTCGACGGTTTTCGACATGGGGGCGGGTCCTAGGAGCTATTCCTGGGTGGCTGGCGGGGCTTATCGTACACACATGTAAGGCGCGCGCCCGATAGGTTAAAGTGCCTCGTTAGGATCGCAAGATGACCATAAAACAGCTTCCGACCTCGATCGAAGCCACCCTCGACCTGCTGGCCAAGGCCGACTACATCGCCGATCGCTCACTGGCGACCGTGCTCTATCTAGCGCTGCGCATGGGCCGGCCGCTATTCGTCGAAGGCGAGGCCGGCGTCGGCAAGACCGAAATTGCCAAGGTGCTGTCCTCGGCGCTGGGCCGCCGGCTGATCCGCCTGCAATGCTACGAAGGGCTCGACGTATCGTCGGCTGTCTACGAATGGAATTACGGCGCGCAGATGATCGCCATCCGGCTGGCGGAAGCGCAAGGCGAGGGCGACCGCGAACGGATCGAGCATGACGTGTTCTCCGAGCGCTTCCTGATCAAACGCCCATTACTTCAGGCGCTCGATCCCGACCCGGCCGGGCCGCCGGTGCTGCTGATCGACGAGATCGACCGCGCCGACGAAGCCTTCGAGGCGTTCCTGCTGGAGGTGCTGGCCGATTTCCAGATCACCGTGCCGGAGCTTGGCACCGTGAAGGCTTTGCTGCCGCCGATCGTGCTGGTGACCTCCAACCGCACCCGCGAGGTGCATGACGCGCTCAAGCGCCGGTGTCTCTATCATTGGGTCGGCTATCCCAACGCCGAGCGCGAATTGAAAATTCTGCGCGCCAAGGTTCCGGGCATCGCCAAGAAATTGTCCGAGCAGGTGGTCGCCTTCGTGCAGGCGCTGCGCAAGGAGGACCTGTTCAAGTCGCCCGGCGTCGCCGAGACGCTCGACTGGGCCGGCGCGTTGACCGAGCTCGACGTGGTGGCGCTCGACCCGGCGACGGTGTCGGACACGCTCGGCGCGCTACTCAAATATCAGGACGACATCGCCCGGCTCGACGGCACCAAGGTGAAGGCGCTGCTCGACGAGGTGAAGTCGGAGCTGCGCGCGGCGGAGTAGCTTTCATGGCCGATGGCCGCCTGGCCGAAAATATCCTCTACTTCGCGCGCGCGCTGCGCGCGGCCGGCATCCCGGTCGGACCTGGCGCGGTGCTCGACGCGCTGGAAGCCGTGAGCGTCGCCCGCGTCGGCGACCGCGAGGATTTCTACTGGACGCTGCACGCGGTGTTCGTGAAACGACACGAGCATTCGATCTTGTTCGACCAAGCCTTTCGCATTTTCTTCCGCAAGCGCGGTTATATCGAGAAGCTGATCGCGTCCATGCTGCCGGGCACACCGGCAACTGCGCCCAAGCCGCCGCCGCCGGGCGCGCAGCGCATCCAGGAGGCGCTGTTCGGCGGCCTTAACGAGCGCGTGGACAAATCCGAGGTCGAGATCGACGCGCGGCTCACCGTCTCCGACCGCGAAGTGTTGCAGAAAAAAGATTTCGCGCAGATGAGCGCGGCCGAGATCGCCGCCGCCAAGCAGGCGATCGCGCGGCTGGCGCTGCCGCTTGACCTGCTACGCACGCGGCGGCTGGCGCCGAGCCGGCGCGGGCACATGATCGACATCCGCCGCACCTTGCGCGCCAGCATGAAGGCGGGCGGGGCGCTGATCGACCTGAAATATTTGGGACCGCGCGAGAAGGAGCCGCCGATCGTGGCGCTCTTGGATATTTCCGGTTCGATGAGCCANNCGACTGGTCGGGCGGCACGCGCATCGCCGCCTCGCTGCGCGCCTTCAACAAGCAATGGTCGCGCCGCGTGCTCACGCAAGGCGCCGTGGTGCTGCTGATCACCGATGGGCTCGAGCGCGACGCCGACGACACGTTGGCTTTCGAGATGGACCGGCTGCACCGCTCCGGCCGGCGGCTGATCTGGCTCAATCCGCTGCTGCGCTTCGAGGGGTTCGAGGCGCGCGCCAAGGGCGTGCGCACCATGCTGCCCTATGTTGACGAATTGCGGCCGATCCACAATCTGGAGTCGATGAGTGCCCTGGTGCGCGCCCTGTCGCGCGCGCCGGCGAAGGACTACGATCCGAAACTGTGGTTGCGGCACGTTGCCTAATGGAGAACCGATATGCTNNGGCGTGGCGCTCGCCACCGTGGTCGAGACCTGGGGCTCGGCGCCGCGGCCGGTCGGCTCCAATCTGGTGATCGATAACGATGGCAATTTCCTTGGCAGCGTATCGGGCGGCTGCGTCGAGGGCGCGGTGGTGACCGAAGCCATGGACGTGATCGACAGCGGCAAGCCCAAGATGCTGGAATTCGGCGTCGCCGATGAGGCCGCCTGGAACGTCGGCCTATCCTGCGGCGGCACCATCCGGGTCTATGTCGAGAAGGTGACTTAAGTGAAACTCGACATCCTGCACGCGCTCAATGCCGAACGCGCCGCGCGGCGCGCGGTGGTCATCGTCACCGATGTGGCGAGCGGCGAGCAGCGGCTGGTGAAAGCCGCCGATATGGCGCGCGATCCGCTTAAAGAGACGGTGGAAAAGCGCCTGCGCATGGCGAAAAGCGGCATGGAGGAGACCGCGCAGGGCCGCGTGTTCCTCACCGTGCACGTGCCGTCGCCGCAGCTGGTGATCACCGGCGCGGTGCATATCAGCCAGACACTGGCGCCGGTCGGGCAATTGCTCGGCTATGACGTGACCATCGTCGATCCGCGCACGGCCTTCGCGTCGATCGAGCGTTTCCCCGATGTGAAAGTGATCGCCGAGTGGCCGGACGTGGCGCTGCCGCCGCTCAATGTCGATCACTACACCGCCTTTGTCGCGCTCACGCACGATCCGAAGATCGACGATCCGGCGCTCAAGCACGCGCTGGCGCGTGACTGTTTTTATATCGGCGCGCTCGGCTCCAAGAAGACCCATGCCAAGCGGGTCGCGCGGCTGAAGGAGGCCGGGCTGAGCGACGCCGACATCGCACGCATCCATGCCCCCATCGGTTTGCCCATCGGCGCGGTATCGCCGGCCGAAATCGCGGTCGCCATCATGGGCGAGATCACGCAAAGGCTGCGCATGAAGTCCGAGAAAGCGGAGGCGGCATGAAATTCGGCCCGGTCGCACCTCACGATGCGCTCGGCGCCACCGCGGTGCATTCGATCCGCCAGGGCGATCTCGTGCTCAAGAAAGGCACGCTGATCGGGCCGGCGGAAGTCGCCGCGCTGAAAGCGGCGGGCGTCAAGGACATCGTGGTGGCGCGGTTAGAGCCCGGCGACGTCTCGGAAGATCAGGCGGCCGCCGATATCGCATCGGCCGTGAAAGGCGAGGGCGTGCGCGCCGACCGCGCCTTCACCGGCCGCTGCAATCTGTTCGCCGAGACTTCCGGCGTGCTGGTGCTCGACAAGGACGCCGTCGACCGGCTCAACCGCATCGACGAAGCGGTGACGCTGGCGACGCTGCCGGCGTTCAAGCCGGTGGTGGAAGGCGAAATGATCGCCACAGTGAAGATCATTCCGTTCGCAGTCGCAGGGACAGCGCGCGACCAGGCGGTGGCGGAAGCCGCAAAGACGAAACCGGTTATCCAGGTGGCGCCCTACAAGGTACGCAAAATAGGGATCGTTTCGACCTTGTTGCCCGGCCTTGCGCCCAAAGTGGTGGAGAAGACGCTCAAGATCACTGCCGCGCGCATTGCGCCGGCCGGCGCCAGCATCGTCGCCGAGCGCCGCGTGCCGCACGAGACGCCTGCGCTGGCGCGTGCCATCGATGAGGTGCTCAACGCGGGCGCCGAGCTGGTGATCGTGTTCGGCGCTTCCGCGATTGCCGACCGCCGCGACGTCATCCCGGCGGCGGTCGAAGCGGTCGGCGGCAAGATCGAACATTTCGGCATGCCGGTCGATCCCGGCAATCTGATGCTGATCGGACGCCTGCGCGGGCAGGCGGTGATTGGCGCGCCGGGTTGCGCGCGTAGCCCTAAGGAAAATGGCTTCGACTGGGTGCTGATGCGGCTGCTCGCCGGCTTGCCAGTATCGCGCGCGGATATCACCGGCATGGGCGTCGGCGGCTTGCTGATGGAAATCGTCACGCGGCCGCAGCCGCGCAGCGAGCCGGTGCCGGAAAAGGGCCGCCGCATTGCCGCACTGGTGCTGGCGGCCGGGAGCTCCACCCGCATGGGCGCGATCAACAAGCTGATCGCCGAGATCGGCGGCAAGCCGCTGGTGCGCATCGCCGCCGAGCAGGCGCTGGCTTCGCGCGCCAAGCCGGTGATCGTCGTCACCGGCCATGAGCGCGAACGCGTGGAGGCGGCGCTGGCCGGGCTGCCCGTTCGCTTTGTGAACAATCCCGATTATGCCGAAGGTCTCGGCAGCTCGCTGAAGACCGGCATCGCCGCCGTGCCGGCGGACGCCGACGGCGCCATCGTCTGCCTCGGCGACATGCCGCAGGTCGATAGTCAGTTGATCGACAAGCTGATCGCGGCCTTCGATCCCGAGCGCATCGCGCTGGTGGTGGTGCCGACATTCGACGGGCGGCGCGGCAACCCGGTGGTGTGGTCGCGCCGCTTCTTCCACGATCTGATGTCGATTAACGGCGACATCGGCGCCCGCCACCTGATCGGCAGTTATGCCGAAGCGGTCGTCGAAGTGCCGGTCGCCGGCGAGGCGGCGCTCACCGACGTGGACACGCCCGAGTCGTTTTCCGCCGTCAAGGCCGAAATCGAACGCGCTTAAGACTCGAATCGTTGATCGCCGCCGCGACTCAGCCCCTATCTGACGACGGGCCTGGGTAAGGGAAGGGCGATGACGGACAGCTACACGCCGACATTGCGCGCGCTCGTGGTCGCGACGCTGTTGCTCGCGACCGCGACGCTGATGCTGGTCGCCGTCAATACCGCGCGCGCGGCCGGCGCGCTCGCGATCGGCGCCTGCGGGGCGTTCGGCGAGGCTCACGATTTCCGCACCGTCGACGAAGCGCGCAAAAGCGCGCTGGCAAAATGCCAAAGCGACACCTGCCGGGTGGTGACCGTCGCCAAGCGCGGCTGCGCCGCCTTCGCGGTCGATTTTGCCAATGCCTGCGGCGTCCATGGCTGGGGCAAGGGGCCGCGGCTGGGCGTGAGCCAGAACGAGGCCTTGCGCTCCTGCTACAAGGACGGCGGCAAGGAATGCGTGATCCGCACCTTCTTCTGCGACGCCAAGGGCTGATCGCCGACCGCCAATGAGCACGGTGTTTTTGAGCGGCGCGGCCCGCCAAATCCGCATACACAAGCCAACCAACTGATTTGATTGACATTATCGACGCTTGCGCCGCGCCTCGGCCACACTATACTATGACTGACCAGTCAGTCAGTAAATGTCATGACCACATCGCACCCCCGATCGACCCGTAAGATCCCGCGCCGCCGGCGCGGGGCGACCCATCGTCCGGGGCCGGAGCCGCGCAGCGCGGCGCGCAAGGAACGCAGCGCCGCTCGCCGCGAGGCGATCCTGGCCGCCGCGCTCGATGAATTCTCGTCACGCGGCTTCGAGGCGGCGCGGCTCGACGACGTCGCCAAACGCGCCGGCGTCGCCAAGGGCACGATCTATCTCTATTTCCGCGACAAGGAGAGCCTGTTCCAGGAGCTCATCCGCGCCATGCTGACGCCATTGGTCGGCACCATCGAGGCGTTGGGCGCGGCCGACGTGCCGATAAACGTGCTGGCCGAGCGGATCGTCGATTTGTTCGTGCGCGAGGTCTACGAGACGCGGCGCAAGGACGTCATCCGCCTGATGATCTCGGAAGGGCGGCGGTTTCCCAAGCTCGCCGAATTCTATTACCGCGAGGTGCTCTCGCGCATCATAGCCGCCATGCGCGCCATTCTGCGCCGCGCCGCTGCCCGCGGCGAAGTGCCCCAGGGCCTGGCCGATTTCCCGCAAATCATCGTCGCGCCGGGCCTGGTCGCCATCATCTGGAGCGGATTGTTCGAACGTTTCGAGCCGCTCGACGTTCGCAAAATGATGAAGGCCTATGTCGAATTGTTGTTTGCACCGAGGAGAGCGTTATGAGAATGAAATTTGCCGCCGTGTCGGCGATGGTGCTCGCCGGCCTCGCGCTCGCCGGCTGCGACAATGGCAATGAGCGCCAGTTGCAGGGCTGGGTCGAAGCCGAGCTGATCTTCGTCAGCCCCGACGAGCAGGGCCGTGTCGAAAACCTGAAAGTGCGCGAGGGCGACCAGGTCAAACAGGGCGATCTGCTGTTCACCGTCGACGACGATCTGCAAAAGGCCGATCTGCTGGTGAAGAAGACCGCCGTCGTTAACGCGCAGCAGAACTTCGATCGCGCCAAAGAATTGCTGAAGACGGCGGCCGGCACACAAAAGACCTACGATGATGCCGAAGCCGCGTTGCGCCAGGCCAAGGCCAATCTTGGCTGGTCGGAAACCCGGCTTGGGCGCCGCAGCGCCTATAGTCCCGCCGACGGCACTATCCAGCAGGTCTATTTCCGGCCGGGCGAAAACGTGTCGGCCGTGCGCCCGGTGGTGGCGCTGCTGCCGCCGCAGAATCTCAAATTGCGCTTCTTCGCGCCGGAGCCGCTGCTGCCGGAGATCAAATACGGCGAGACCGTCACGGTCTCCTGCGACGGCTGCGAGAAGGGGCTGACCGCGAAAGTGAGCTTCATCGCCCGCAGCGCGGAATTCACCCCGCCGGTGATCTACAGCCTGGATGAGCGCGCCAAGCTCGTCTTCCTGATCGAGGCGCGGCCTGAGCAGCCGGAGAAATTCCGCGTCGGCCAGCCGGTGACCGTCACGCTGCCGAAAGAGGCGCCGAAATGAGCGCGCAAAACGGGGCGCAAAACGGAGCGCAAGACATCGTCATCGACGTCCATCACCTGACCAAAAAGTTCGACGGCCGGGCGGTGGTGCGCGACCTGTCCATGCAGGTCAAGCGCGGCACCATTTACGGCTTCTTGGGGCCGAACGGCTCCGGCAAGACCACCACCATCCGCATGCTGTGCGGGCTGCTCACGCCCGACGAGGGCGACGGCACCTGCCTTGGCTACGACATCCGCACCGAGACCGACAAGATCAAGAACCAGGTCGGCTACATGACCCAGCGCTTCAGTCTGTACGAGGACCTCTCGGTGCGTGAGAACCTGGAATTCATCGCCCGCATCTATGGCATCGCCAAGCCGGCCGCCGCCGCGCGCGCGGCGATCGAGCGGCTCGGCCTCGGCGGCCGCGAGGAGCAGATCGCCGGCGAATTGTCGGGCGGCTGGAAGCAGCGGCTGGCGCTCGGCGCCTGCACGCTGCCGAGCCCGCAACTGCTGCTGCTCGACGAGCCGACTGCCGGCGTCGACCCCAAGGCGCGGCGCGAGTTCTGGAACGAGATCCACGCGCTCGCCGCCGACGGCCTCACCGTGCTGGTCTCCACCCATTACATGGACGAGGCCGAGCGCTGCCACGAGATCGCTTACATCGCTTACGGCGAACTGCTGGTGCACGGCACCGTCGAGCAGGTGATCGAGGCCTCGCACCTGACCACCTATATCGTCAGCGCCGAGTATGGCGAGGGGCTTAGCCAATTGTCGGCCGAACTCACCGGCAAGCCCGGCGTCGACATGGTGGCGCCGTTCGGCACCAGCCTGCACGTCTCGGGCCGCGAGGCGGGCGCGCTGGAAGCCGCGATCGCGCCCTATCGCAAGCGCAAAGGCCTCGCCTGGAAGCGCTCCGAGCCCTCGCTCGAGGACGTGTTCATCGACCTGATGGGCAACGCGCGGGATAATTTCCAATGACCCACTTGCTTCCCACGCAAGCCCCGCGACGGCTCCCGGGCGACGGCTTCTGGCGCAAGACCTGGGCCGTGCTGGTGAAAGAATTCATCCAGCTCAAGCGCGACCGCGTGTCGTTCGCCATGATCATCATGATCCCGCTCGTGCAGTTGATGTTGTTCGGCTACGCCATCAACACCAATCCGCGCCACTTGCCGACGGCGGTGCTGCTGCAGGAACGCAGCGACCTGGCCCGTTCGGTGCTGGCGGCGCTAAGGAACACCGATTATTTCAAGGTCACCCAGCTGCCGCGCACCGAGGCTGAGGTCGACCAGTTGCTCGCCTCGGGAACCGTGCTGTTCGCGATCGAAATACCGGCCAATTTCGAGCGCGCGGTGCGCCGCGGCGACAAGCCGGCGATCCTGGTTGCAGCCGACGCCACCGATCCGGTGGCGGCGGGTTCGGCGCTCAGCGCGCTCAGCCAGGTGCTGCAGACCGCGCTGTCGCACGACCGCGACGTTCCCGACAGTCCGGTCATGCCGTTCGAAATCCGCACCCACGCGCGCTACAATCCGGCCGGCGTGACCCAGCTCAACATCGTGCCCGGACTGGTTGGCACCATCCTCACCATGACCATGCTGATCTTTACTGCGTTGTCGGTGACACGCGAGATCGAGCGCGGCACCATGGAAAGCCTGCTGGCGATGCCGATCACCCCCGTCGAGATCATGCTCGGCAAGATCGCGCCCTATATCATGGTCGGTTTCGTGCAGGCCTCGCTGATCATCGGCATCGGCGTCACGCTGTTCGGTGTGCCGGTCGTCGGCAATCTAGGTGTGCTCGCCGCGCTCAGCACGCTGTTCATCGCCACCAATCTGTCGATCGGCTACACGTTCTCGACCGTGGCGCAGAACCAATTGCAGGCGATGCAGATGTCGATGATGTTTTTTCTGCCGAATATTCTGCTGTCCGGTTTCCTGTTTCCGTTTTCCGGCATGCCGACCTGGGCGCAATATGTCGGAGAGGCACTGCCGCTCACGCATTATCTGCGCATTGTGCGCTCGGTCATGCTGAAAGGCTCCTCGGTCGTTGATCTGCGCTATGACGCCGTGGCCTTGTTCGTGCTGATGCTGGTGGCCATGACCATCGCCGTCACGCGCTTCCGCCGCACGCTCGACTAGCTCATCGCCTGGTCAGCACGCCGAGGCGCAGATAGGGGCTGGAGCGATGATCGCTATCGCCGGACCAGCC
This sequence comes from Hyphomicrobiales bacterium, assembly GCA_003133345.1. Taxonomy (GTDB): domain Bacteria; phylum Pseudomonadota; class Alphaproteobacteria; order Rhizobiales; family Xanthobacteraceae; genus Pseudolabrys. The sequence goes on from PKXB01000235.1 coordinate 10,815, forward strand.
GGCCGCCGCCGACCATTCCCATTGCTCGGTCTTCAATCCGGTCAGGTGGACGCCGAATCGTAACTGGCTATAGCCGACGCAGGCAAAGGTCTGCGCCTCCGGGCCGAGATAGAACCAATCGTGCAGCCGCCAGCCATAAGCGACGCGCGCCGAATAACCGGTGGCGATCGAAGACAGCGACGCGTCGGCGGCGACCATGGTGGCGGGCGTCGGTTCGAACCACAGATTGACGGCGCCGCGGATACCGACGGATGTACCGTGCAGTCGGTTGGACGGATCGTAGGGACTGGTGACGTCGTTCTTGATGTCGGGCCCGGCGAAAACCTTGAGCTCGAGCCGGTCGCGCTTGAACCGCTAGCCCGGCAGTACCTGCGCCTCCTCCTCGGCGCCGATCACCCAGGCATTGTCGAGCGCGCCGGAGCGGTAACGGTACAGCCCGCCCGAAGCCAAGAGCTGCAGCGTGAAGCCCTCGTGGTCGAGCCCGCCGGGCGACCACTGCAGGCCGCCGTGCATGAAACGGCCGTCGCGCCACAGGTCGGCGCCCGAAAACAAAAGGAATTGCGCGCCGTCGTCGCCGGCCCGGGCAGGTCCGGTGGACACGCAAACGCAACAACCACTGAAGGCCACGGCGACGACCATCGCCGCGCTTACGCGTCCCCCGCGACTCATTGAGGCCCCCGAGCCCCAGAACAGCCAGGCAGAAACGCACCAGGTTACCTTCTCAACTTAAGCGTGCCGGGCGACGGGAGTCGAGGCCGATTTGCAAAATCCGGATAGAACAACGGGCGGCCAAGCGGTATATGCAGGCAAGCGATAGGGCGCTCGCTGAACGAGGACTTCATGGCCGCTGCAACCGCCGATAATGCCTTGCAAGCCGACAAAAGCGCCCGCCGGCGGTCGATCGCTTTCCTCAACTGGGCGCACGCGCTCGATCATTTCGTGCTGCTGATCTATCCGACGGTCGTGATCGGGCTGGAGGTGATCTACCAGCGGCCCTATGCCGAGCTGATCGCGCTGTCGACCGCGGCTTTCGTCGCCTTCGGTGTGTTTTCGCTGCCCGCCGGCTGGCTCGCCGATCGCTGGAGCCGCCGCAACATGATGGCGGCGTTCTATATCGGCTGCGGCGTCTCGCTGGTGGGCGTCGCGGCGGCGCCCAATCTGGTGGGGCTCGCCATCGCCCTGTTCGCGCTCGGGGTGTTCGCCGCGATCTATCACCCGGTCGGCATGCCGATGCTGTTGGAAGCTTCCAAAGCGCAGGGGCGCTCCATCGCGTTCAACGGCGTGTGCGGCAATCTGGGCGCGGCGCTGGCCGCCGGCGTCGCCGCCACGATCGCCTCCTGGCTGGGCTGGCGCGCGGCGTTCCTAGTGCCGGCACTGGTGTGCATCGCCACGGGCATCGCCTATGTCATGCTGGTCCCCGACGACCGCCACCACACGGCGAGCCGCAAGAAGACCGCCGATGTGGTGCTCTCGCAACGCGCGGCCCTGATCATGTTCGGCCTCTATGTGGTGATCTCGCTCGCCGGCGGCTTGACCTTCAACACCATCTCGATCGCGCTGCCCAAGATCGTGGACGAGCGGCTGGGCGCCGACGTGCCGCTACTTTGGGTCGGCTCGGTCGCCACCGCGGTATTCATGTGCGGCGCGGTGGCGCAGATCGTGGTCGGCCGGCTGGTCGAGTGGTTCAGGCCCTATCAATTGTTCGCCGTGATCGTGGCGCTGCAATTCCTCGGCATCCTGTGGGCGGCCAATTCGAGCGGCCTGATGCTGATCCTGGCGCTCGCCGTCACCATGGCGGCGATCTACGGACAGGTGACGGTCGGCGATCTGGTGATCGCGCGCTACACCGCCGATGCCTGGCGCGGCCGCGTCTATGCGGTGCGCTATTTCCTCACCTTCGTGTCGGCGGGCGCCGCGGTGTCGATCATCGCCTGGCTCTACAGCCGCGGCGGCTTCGACCTGCTGCTGATGGCGGTCGCCGGCATCGCGGCGGTGTTCCTGGTGGGCGTGCTCGGCATCGTGTTCCTGGTCTCGGGCGTGGAGCGCGCGCGCAACCGGGCGGCGCAGCCGGCGGAATAGCTTTTTCTTGGCGCATGATCTTATCCGAAAACCGGTTCCCACTTTTCGGGATCATGCGCGCTAAAACAGCGGCGGGATCAGGTCGTCGACCTTCACGCGCGTGCGCTTCTTCACCAGCGCGGCGATGCGGCTGCGGTGGCATTCGTTCGGATCGCGCTCGTAGCACAGCAGACAGACGCGTTTGCCGGATTTGATCAGCGCCAGCAGTTCGCCGAGCGCAGCTTGCGCCTCGGGTGTCTTGATGTGCTTGTCGTAGATGCGCCAGAGCGCCTCAAAGTCGCCAGCGCGCGCGGCCTGGCGGCCTTGCGCAGGTGTCCCGAGTTTTTGCAGATGGATATAGGCGATTCCGGCCTCGTCGAGAGAGGCCGCGAGCTGGCGCTTGGAAAAACCGGGGCGGCGCGAGGCCGCGACCGCGCGGATATCGACTAACAGGTCGATCTTGGCGCGCTTGAGCTCGCCCAACACAGCGTCGGGCTTGGCCTGCTGGTAGCCGATCGTAAACAAAGTCTGCATGGCGCCGTCATTGAAATGACACAACTAGCCCCTATATGGTGGTCAAGTTGGCGAGCCGGAAGTGTTGAGTACGGAACGCCCTGACGGCCACGATGAGATTCAAGGCGACGGCGGATGTACCCGCGCCTCTCATTTGTGGTCGTTTTCATTTTCAGCGCTGTGTGATGAAAAAGGCCCGGGATTTCTCCCGGGCCTTCTTTATTTTTGGCTGGAGCGGAAGGTTTAGAAGTCCATCCCGCCGCCGCCCATGCCGCCCATTCCGCCGCCGCCCGGCATACCGCCGCCCTGGCCCTTCTTCTGCGGAACCTCGGCGACCATCGCCTCGGTGGTGATCAGCAGGCCAGCGACCGACGCCGCGCCCTGGATCGCCGAAC
>PKXB01000199.1 GCA_003133345.1 Hyphomicrobiales bacterium
CCGTTCTCGCCGCTGGTATAACCCCCCGCAAGTTACGTCATTATGGACGTGAAAGACTAAGCTGAGAAAGCGCTGAAGGTATTGATTTAAATCATAGTGGAGCGCGCGACGATTGCGGCTGCGGCAAAGAGTCCGCGTTCGCGGGCAAAGCGGACATTGACCAACCGCTGCTAACCAATCCCGATATATAAGTATACGAATTAGTTTTTATCGACCGTCACCACGCGACCTTTGTCGACCGCCAGCGCCAGCTGGCCGTGCTTGAGGGCGAGCGCCTTTTCGCCGAACAGTTCGCGCCGCCAGCCTTTCAGCGCCGGCACGTCGGCCTCATCGTCGGCGGCGATGCGGTCGAGCTCGTCGACGGTGGCGATCACCTTGGCGGCGACGCCGTGGCTTTCAGCGGTCATGCGCAGCAGCACCTTGAGCAGCTCGACCGTGGCGGCGCCATTGGGCGCCGGGCGGAACCGTTCGAGCCGCGGCAGCGTCTGGGGATCGCGCTCGATGCCGCGCCTGACCGCCTCCACGATCGCCTCGCCCCAGCGCGAGCGCTCGAAGCCCTTGGGCAATGAGCGAAGATGCCCCAGCCGCTCGATCGAGGTCGGCGCCTGCACCGCGATGTCGCCGACCACGTCGTCCTTGAGCACGCGCGAGCGCGGCACGTCGCGGGTCTGCGCCTCGCGTTCGCGCCAGGCGGCGATCTCGATCAGCACGGCAAGCTCTTTCGGCTTACGCACGCGGCTCTTGAGCCGCTCCCAGGCTCGCTCCGGTTCCATGCGATAGGTCTCGGGCGACGTGAGCACGCCCATCTCGGCCTCGACCCAGCTGGTGCGTTCGCGCTTGGCGAGATCCGCAGCCAGCTTGAGGTAGACGGCGCGCAAATGCGTGACATCGGAGAGCGCATAAGTAACCTGCGCGTCGCTCAGCGGCCGCCGCGTCCAGTCGGTGAAGCGGTGCGACTTGTCGAGCAGGTCGCCGGTGATGCGCTGCACCAGCTGGTCGTAGGAGATCGAGTCGCCATAGCCGAGCACCATGGCGGCGACTTGAGAATCGAAGATCGGATGCGGGATCTTTTTCGCCATGTTCCAGACGATTTCGATGTCCTGGCGCGCGGCGTGGAACACCTTGACCACCTTCTCGTCGGTCAGCAGCGCGAACAGCGGGCCAAGATCGATGCCGGGCGCCAGGGCATCGACCACCACCGCCTCGTCGGGGCTGGCCAGTTGCGCCACGCAGAGCAGGGGATAATAGGTGGTCTCGCGCAGGAACTCGGTATCGACGGTGACAAAGGGATGCCGCGCCATGCGCGTGCAAACCTCGGCCAGTTCCTCGGTGGTGGTGATCAAATCCATGGTCGCGTGCAACCTAACCTGATCTTGGACGGTCATGGCAACCCACTTCGCGCATGATCCCGAAAAGTGGGCACTGGTTTTCGGAAAAGATCATGCGCCAAGCTAAAGTCCGCGCACGCGCGGCATGTGGATGAATTCCCAGGGTGAGGGCATCGGGCCCACCGGCACCTCGATCAAAGTCGGCTCGCGGGCAGCGAAAGCGGCCTTGAGCGCGGCGCCCAGTTCCGCCGGGCTGCGCGCGCGCCGGCCGGCGGCGCCGAAGCTTTCGGCATATTTGACGAAATCCGGATTGGCGAGGTCCGATGCAATCAGCCGATTGCCGAATTTCTCCTCTTGGATGCGGCGCACATTGCCGAAGGCGCCATCCGCGAATACTACCGCCGCCAGCGGAATACGGTGGCGCATGGCGGTGGCGAGCTCGTTACCGGTGTAGAGAAAGCCGCCGTCGCCGTTGATCGAGAGTACCGGCACGTCGGGCCGCGCGTGTTGCGCGCCGAGCGCGGTGGCGTAGCCCCAGCCGAGATTGTCCTGATAACCGGGCGAGAGAAACGTGCGCGGCTTGTAGACCGGCATGGCGAGGCGGGCGGCGAAGCCGATCTGCGTGACCTCGTCGACATAGATGCCGTCCTCCGGCAGTTCCGCGCGGATGACGTCGAGGAAGGCGAGTTGCGGGCTAAGCTTGTTGAGGCGTGCGCGCAGCTTGGCCTGGCGCTCCTGCATTTCGTCGCGGCGCGAGGCGCGGCGCGCATTATGTTTCGCGAGCGCGTCGATCAGGTGCCGCAGGATCGGCGCGGCGTCACCGATCAGCGCCACTTTCGGCTTGCGATAACGGGAAGGCTCTTCGCGGTCGGCGTCGATGCGGACAATGGCAATTCCTGGATCGATTCCCCACACCGTCATCGGATTAAGTTTCGTGCCGACCGCCAGCACCGCATCGGCCTCGCCCCACAGCTCATGGCCGAGCGGCAGCGTGACGCTGAACGGACTGCGGCCGTCGAGCACGCCGCGCCCGCGCCGGTAGGCGAGCACGGGCGCCTGCAACAGGTCGGAAAGCTGCGTCACCTCGATTGAGGCGTCCTGCGCGCCGCCGCCGGCGACGATCAGCACGCGCTTGGCTTTGCCCAGGAGTTTGGCCGCCGCGGTTACCTTGTCCTCGTCGATGCGCGGAACCCGCGCCGGCGTGGGCGGCGCGAGCGCGACCGGGCTGCGCTTGCCCCACACATCGATGGCGCATTCGAGCGCGGCCGGGCCCGGCCGTCCTTGCCGCATGGACGCGATCGCCTTGGCGACTTTTGCGGAAGCTTCCGCCGGCCCGTCGATGCGAGCGGAATGATCGACCAGCCGGGCGATGATGCCGGCCTGGTCGCGGATCTCGTGCAGGTGGCCGAAGCCGCGGCCGATCGCCGCCGCCGGTATTTGCCCGATCAGCGCCAGCACCGGCGCATTCATGCCGTAGGCGGTGAGCAGCGCGGCGCCGGAATTGAGCAGGCCCGGACCCGGCACGACCACATAGGCCTGCGGCTTGCCGGTCGCCAAAGCGGCGCCCAGTGCCATATAGGCCGCGCCCTGCTCATGGCGGGTGTGGACGACGCGCAAGGCGTCGCCGGCGCGCTGGAAAGCGTCGAACAGGTGGTCGTTGTGCACGCCCGGCAGCGCGTAGATCGTGTTGAGCCCATGCGCGATCAGCGTGGCGGCGGTGGCTTCACCGGTGGACATCTCGGCGACGGCCGGCTTGATCTTCTTTTTGGGGCGCGTTTTGCGGGGCATGGCGCTACCGGATACGCGACCGCGTCCGACTGCGCAATTGTCGCTGAGGTCGTTGCGGCGATTGCCTTGACAAAGCCGACCCCTCATGCGCTTTTCGCGCGCCTCACAGCCACACTGAATCGCCCCTCGGAATCGCCCAGAAACGCATATGCATCGCTATCGCTCACACACCTGCGGCGCATTGCGCGAGGGCGACATCGGCAAACCGGTACGCCTATCGGGCTGGTGCCACCGCATCCGCGATCACGGCGGGGTGCTGTTCATCGATCTGCGCGACCATTTTGGGCTCACCCAAGTGGTGGCCGATCCCGACAGCCCGGCCTTCAAGCTGGCCGAGACGCTGCGCTCGGAATGGGTGGTGCGCATCGACGGCAAGCTGCGCAAGCGCCCGGCCGGCACCGAGAACGCTGATCTGCCGACCGGCCAGGTCGAGGTCTATATCGACGAGATCGAGGTNNGGCTCAAATACCGCTTCCTCGATCTGCGCCGCGAGCATCTGCACAACAACATCATGCTGCGCGGGGCGATCATCGATTCGCTGCGGCGGCGCATGAAGGAGGGCGGCTTCTTCGAATTCCAGACGCCGATCCTCACCGCGTCGTCGCCGGAAGGCGCGCGCGACTACCTGGTGCCCTCGCGCATCCATCCGGGAAAATTCTACGCGCTGCCGCAGGCGCCGCAGCAGTTCAAGCAGCTCATTATGGTGGCGGGCTTCGACCGCTATTTCCAGATCGCGCCCTGCTTCCGCGACGAGGACGCGCGCGCCGACCGCTCGCCCGGCGAATTCTATCAACTCGATTTGGAAATGAGCTTCGTCACGCAGCAGGATGTGTTCGACGCGGTTGAGCCGGTGATCCGCGGCGTGTTCGAGGAATTCGCCAAAGGTAAATCGGTGACGCCGAAATTCCCGCTCATTCCCTATGCCGAGGCGTTGTCGAAATACGGCACCGACAAGCCGGACCTGCGCAACCCAATTGTGATGCAGGATGTCAGTGAAGCGTTCCGCGGTTCCGGCTTCAAGATTTTCGCCAACATTCTCGCCAACGATTCCGCGGGCCGCGTGTGGGCAATCCCTGCGCCGAAGGGCGGCAACCGCGCCTTCTGCGACCGCATGAATTCCTGGGCGCAAGGCGAGGGCCAGCCGGGCCTCGGTTACATCTTCTGGCGCGAGGGCGAGGAGGGCGGCGCCGGCCCCTTAGCGAAGAACATCGGACCGGAGCGCACCAAGCAAATCGCCGATCAGATGAAGCTTTCCGTGGGTGACGCTTGCTTCTTTGTCGCCGGCAAGCCGAAGGATTTCGTCAAGTTCGCAGGCAGCGCGCGCGTCAAGGTCGGCGAAGAGCTCGGCCTGATCGCCAAGGACCGCTTCGAGTTCTGCTGGATCGTCGATTTCCCGATGTACGAATGGAACGAGGAAGAGAAGAGAATCGACTTCTCCCACAATCCGTTCTCGATGCCGAACCTGGGCGTCGAGGATTTTCTGGCGCTCGATGCAAACGACCAGGAAAAAATCCTCGGCCTTAAGGCGATCCAATATGACATCGTCTGCAACGGCACTGAATTGTCGTCCGGCGCGATCCGCAATCACCGCCCCGAGGTGATGAAGAAGGCCTTCGCCATCGCCGGCTATCCGGAAGACGTGCTGGAGCAGAAATTCGGCGGCATGCTGCACGCGCTCTCGCTCGGCGCGCCGCCGCACGGCGGCATCGCGCCCGGCATCGACCGCATCGTCATGCTGCTGGCCGNNGCGACGCCCAAGCAGCTCAAGGAGCTGCATATCCGGCTTGAGCTACCGAAGAAATAGAGTCCACGCTTCAGGGCGCTCAGCACCTCACGTCAAAGTGGGGCCGCGTCGTCGACTGAATCGACGCTCGGCTTCTCCGGCAACGGAATGAACTCGATCTCGTCGCCCGGCACCTTGCCGAAATGGCCGGCCGCCCATTCCGCCTTGGCCTGCTCGATGCGTTCTTTGCGCGACGACACGAAGTTCCACCAGATGTGACGCGGGCCGTCCATCGGCGCGCCGCCGCAGATCACGAAATGGGCGTCGGTCACGGCCTTGATTGTCACCCGGTCGCCCGGCTTGAACACCAGCAGCCGTTTGCTCTCGAACGGGTCGCCGGCAATGTCGATGGTGCCATCGACAACATAGAGCGCGCGCTCCTCATGATCGGCGTCGAGCGGCAGTGTCGCGCCGGCGCGCAGTGCGACATTTCCGAAGAACGTTTCATGCACCGTTGGGACCGGTGAATTTTTGCCATAGAGCGAGCCGACCACCACGCGCACGAATTTCCCGTCATCATGGATCATCGGGAATTCTGATATTTCGTAATGTCCGAAGCCCGGCTCGATTTCTTCCTTCGCCGCCGGCAGGGCGACCCACATTTGCAAGCCGTGGATCGGACTGCCGGTAGCGCGCTTCTCCGCGCCGGTGCGCTCGGAATGCACGATGCCGCGGCCGGCGGTCATCCAGTTCACTTCGCCCGGTTTGATCGCCACGGCGGTGCCGAGGCTGTCGCGGTGCACGATCTCGCCGTCAAACAGATAGGTGACGGTGGCAAGCCCGATATGCGGATGCGGCCGCACGTCGAGCCCGTTGCTGGCGCGGAATTCCGTCGGCCCGAAATGGTCAAAGAAAATGAACGGCCCGACCATGCGCGAGCGCGCCGATGGCAGCGCGCGCCGTACCGAAAAGCCGTCGCCGAGATCGACCGTGCGCGGCACCACCACATGGGCGATGGCCGCGCAGGCATAGACATCGCCGGCTTGCGGGTCCTTGCCGGGGAAGAAACTCATGCGATGCTCCGTTTACGTAAAACCCATCACGCCAGGGTGACGAAATTCAGGCCTTCAGCCGCGGCAGCAGCTTGAACGCGGCGCCGCGCTCGATCGATTCGATCTCGGCCGCGCTGAAGCCATAGGCGGCAATGCCGGCATTGACTTCGGCGCCGGGCCGGAACGGAAAATCGGTGCCGTAGAGCACCTGCTCAAGCGGGACCATCTTGAGCAGCGCGGCGATCTGGCCCGGCGTGTTGCCCTGCGCCAGCTCGTAGTGGAATTTGCGGAATTCCGGTAGTGGTCCGTTCGGTAGGAATGCGGGCTTGCGCTCCTCGGCGAGCCGGATGAAACGCCCGGTCAGGAACGGCAGCGTGCCGCCGCTATGCGAGAAGATCCAGCGGATGTCCGGAAATTTCGTCACGGTGCCGCTGAACACCAGATGCGCGATGGTGCGCGTGCTGTCGGTGGCGTATTCGATCGAGCCCACCGGAATGCCGGGTACCAGGCTTTTGCAGCAGTTCGGCGCGATCGGGTGGACATAGACAATCGCCTTGCGCCGGTTGAGTTCGGCATAGACCGGCGCAAACGACGGATCGCCGAGATAGGTCGTGCCATAGCTGGTGAGCAGGGCGATGCCATCGGCATGCAGCGTGTCGAGGCCGTATTCGATCTCCTTCAGGCTGCCTTCGATGTCCGGCGGTGCGATGCAGGCGAACATGCCATAGCGGCCCGGGTGGTCGCGCACCAGCGTGGCGCCGTAGTCGTTGAGCTTGCGCGTCAGAGCGCGGGTCTCCTCGACATCGCCGAACCAGGTGCCGGGCTGCACCACCGACAGCATGGCGGTGGCGATGCCGTTTTTGTCCATGTCGTCGAGCGACATCTGCGGCGACCAGGTCGGCCAGGTGCCGCCGCGCTTTGAACCGAGGGCGTCGCGATGGAAAGTCGGGGCGAAATGATGATGCACGTCGATGCGGCTGGGCTTGGCCTGGGCCGCCGCCCGGTGCGGCGCGAGCCCGGTTGCGGCTGCCGCACCGGCGCCGAGCGCAGACGCGATGAAGCCGCGCCGGCTCAAGTCCGCAGGCTCGCTACAGCAAACGCAGGAACGCAGGAAATGCCGCTTCGGCTCGACCATGTCGGTCCTCCCGTCGTCCGCCCGTCTGATCGAGGCGGATCGCCGCCAGTCTAGCGCGCCGGGCCGTCGTGCCAATGGCCGCAGGATCGATGGGCCCGCCACCAGCCGCCGCACTGTTTTTACCAATCCCTAACCATATCGGCGGGCTTGGTCCCATAATGCCTCCTTATTTGACGGCCCCGCCTGACGCTTAAAGCGGCCTTTACGGCGCCGTGGCTCACTCATCGGACACCAGAATGGGGTGGGCTAGCCGGGCACCAGGATGGGGTTGATTGTGCGCGCACTCACGCGCCGGAATATCGCTGCGATCGTCGCTGGCGTATTGCTTGCCGGCGCTCCTTTGATTGCGTTCGATTTCTGGCTCAGCGGCTTGATCGATCGCCAGGGCCAGGAAGAGGTCGACATCTCCGCCAAGCGTGCGATCGCGCTCGCCGAATCCCGCGTCACGCAAGTAATCGCCACGCTCGACGGCCTGGCGGCGCGCGGCGTCGATAGCTGTCGGCCGAGCGACGTCGAGGCGATGCGGCAAGCCGCCTTTGACACCATGCCGGTCAAGGAAATCGCTGTCATCGGTCCCGACGGGCAGACGCTGTGCACCCATCTCGGCTTGCCGCTCGGCCAGCGCAAGATGGTCGCCTCCGAGCCGCTGGTCGGCGCCAATTGGTATTCGTTCGACATCATCCAGCTCGAGAACGGCCAGCCCATGGTGCGGCTCCGCCGACAGGTCGGCGCCGGTCCCAATGGAATTGCGGCGCTGGTGCCGGCATTTTTGTTCCTGCCGCTGATATCCACCCAAGGCGGCCCGTTCAGCGCCTATGCGCACATCGCCACTGCCAATAGCACAATAATAGCCCATATCGGCGAGCGCCCCGATGCTGTCGACGCCGCTTTCGTGGCCAACACGAAATCCGACAAATTCGGTTTCGACGCCGAAATATCGATGCCGCGCGGCCACGTGATTGCCGGCCACGCGAAACTGCAGTGGCTCGGCCTATTCGGCACCGGCGCCATGCTTATGATCCTGGGCGTGTTCTCCATGCTGATGCCGCGGCGCGCGCCCGGCAATCCGGTGGCCGAGATCGAGAGCGCGCTCAAGGCCGGCGAATTCGTGCCCTACTACCAGCCGATCGTCGATATCCGCTCCGGACAATTGCGCGGCGCCGAAGTCCTGGTGCGCTGGCGAAAAGCCGACGGCACGCTGGTGCTGCCCGGCGCATTCATTCCGCTCGCGGAGTCGAGCGGGCTGATCCGCGAAATGACCAGCGATCTGATGCGGCGGGTTTGCGCTGAAGCAGGCCACGCCCTCGGCTGCCGGCCGGCACTGAAGATCTCGTTCAATTTCGCCGGCCAGCTGTTTTGCGACGAGGGAATCGTCAAGGACGTGCGCAAAATTTTTGCCGGCTCGCCGATCAAGCTCTCACAGGTGGTGCTGGAACTGACCGAGCGCGACCCGATCGAAAACTTCACCGAAACCCGGCAGACCATCGCGGCTTTCCAGGGGCTCGGCGTGCGCATCGCCATCGACGACGTCGGCACCGGCCACAGCGGGCTGTCCTATATGCTCAAGCTCGGTGTCGACATCATCAAGATCGACAAGATGTTCGTCGACGCCATCGGCACCGACCGCAACTCCACCACCATCGTCGAGACCTTGGTCGATCTCGCCCACAACATGCGCATGGACGTGGTAGCCGAGGGCGTGGAGAATTTCGAGCAGGTGATGTATCTGCGCGAGCTCGGGGTCCGTTCGGCGCAAGGCTATGTGTTCGCGCCGCCGCTGCCCGGCAAGAGCTTCCTGCAATTGGTCGAAGCCATCGATCCACGGCCCGCGACAGCCACCGAGCCGAAAACGGAAATGGCCGACGCCCAAGCAAGCGCACAAGTCAGCGCCGCCTGAGCGCACAAATCCATGATGTCCGGTAATGAAAAGGGGCGGCCTCGCGGCCGCCCAGTCTAAACGCCACGCGGGAGGAACCTCGTATCGGGTCGGCGATCGAACGCCGGCCCACGTGACTAAAATTCACTTATGACTTCGTCATGAGCAGGCTGATTCGTCAATCGGATTTTATCGGATTTATGACGGCGGCCGCCGTTGCGTGACCGACGCGTCACAATGGCAAAAACGACATTGTTATTGGCTTTGCACATGATCTTTTCCGAAAACCGGTTCCCACTTTTCGGAATCATGCGCTTATTCCCCGGCCAATTCCTGCTCGATCGCCGCGATCAGGCGCGGATCGTTGGGTTCCACGGCGGAGGTAAAGGCCGCCTTCAGACGGCCGTTGCGGCCGATCAGATATTTATGGAAATTCTAGTGCGGGGCCTCCAGCGGGCGTTCCTGTGCCGCCCATTTGTAGAACGGATGGGCGTCCGGGCCCTTGACCGCGACCTTTTCGGTGAGCGGGAAGGTGACATGGTAGTCGCCCTGGGCGGTCTTCTCGATCTCGCTGACGCCGCCCGGCTCCTGGCCGCCGAAGTCGTTGGACGGCACGGCGAGCACCATGAGGCCCTTGCCGCGATAGCGCGTCCACAGCGCCTGCAGGCCGGTGTATTGCGGCGTGTAGCCGCACAGCGAGGCGGTATTGACCAGCAGAATCGGGTGGCCGGCATAGGACGCGAGCAGGATATCGGTCCCGTCCAGGGCCTTGAAGGTGAATGCATAGGCCGTGACGCGACTCATGGTGGTGGCCTGCGCCAGGCGAGTGGCAAGCGCACCCAGCGCGGCCCCAGCAGCAGATGTCGGCGGTCGATCATGGCGCGCAGTATAGCCGCCGCGGCCGCCCGCGGGCGCGCAAAATTGCGTGAGCGTCGTGGCCCGCTAAGCCGCCTCCGCGAAGTGGACGGTGGTCTCGAAGGCGTAGCCGCAGGCNNCGGCGCCGCGGCTGTGAAGATCCATAGGGGCCTCCTCCAAGTTTATTGTCGCGCCTCGCCTCATCCCTCTATTTTTTTATTTTAACGCAATGCGCGCGGGAGTGAAGCAGCAAGGCTGACGTAACAGACACGAGTCCGATGAAATATTTACGACGGAACGGGACAGATTGAGTCAAAGTTGCGGCGCGGGCTCGCGCAACCTTACACCGCAGTGCGGTAGTGCGGTATTCACGCCGATCGCGCATGGCTGGGGCGCGTTAAAATCGGCCATTGTCATGCTTTTGTGATGAGTGAGGCGGGCGGCTTTCGCTATACCGCGCCGGGGTCAGCCAACAGTCGGGATTTCCATTGCTCCACGTCGAACGATCCAGCGCGCCGCAAACCGCCGCGCGCCACTCCCTGCAAGACATCGCGCCTTACGCGCCTGCCATGCTGTCGATCTTGCGCATCGTGGTGGCGTTGCTGTTCCTCGAACACGGCCTGTCGCGGCTGTTCGGGTTCCCATCGCCACTGCCGACACCGGCGCTTTTCAGCCTGTACTGGTTCGCCGGTGCCATCGAATTCGCTGGCGGCGCGCTGGTCACGCTCGGCCTGTTCACACGCACCGCGGCCTTCATCATGTCGGGACAGATGGCGTTCGCTTACTTTCTCAGCCACGCGCCGGCCGGTTTCTTTCCGATCCTCAACCGCGGCGACGGCGCGATCCTGTTCTGTTTCGTGTTTTTGTACATCGCCTTCGCCGGCGCCGGGCCCTGGAGCCTGGACGCGCTGTGGCGCCGCAAACGCTAAGCAACCCGCTTGCCTGAACGGATGATGCGTTGAATCATGGTCGAGCCGCGCCCGCCGCTGGGCGCCAGGACGGCCGCGATGAGCCCAACTTTCGTCAAACCGCGCAGCAAGACCAAGCCGGAAACGCAGCGGCCGCCGCTGTGGAAGGTCATCCTGCTCAACGACGACTTCACGCCGCGCGAATTCGTCGTGCAGGTGCTGAAGGCCGTGTTCCGCATGAACGAGTCACAGGCCTATCGCGTGATGATGACGGCGCACCAGCGCGGCGCCTGCGTGATCGCGGTCTATACCAAGGACGTGGCGGACACCAAGGCCAAGGAAGCGACCGAGATGGGCCGCGCCAAGGGCTATCCGTTGTATTTCACGACCGAGAAGGAGGAATAGGGCCGCCGCCGGATCGTTCGAATTTTCCGCAAAATGTCCGGGCTGCAATAGGTAATTTTATACAGCCGGCGCAGCATCATACCGCCCTTGTTCTTGCAAGGGGGTACCCATGCGAGAGTGGTTTTGGCCGGTGGCACCGGTGGCGGCGATTTTGTATTGCCTCGTCTATCCGGACCAGTTCACGGCGTTGATCGTTTGGGCGGAACGATTCATTCGNNCAGGGGCCGAAGCCGCCGCCGTTCCAGCGCCCGCGGTAGAAGCGCGGCCAGGCCGGGCCGTAATAATGCGGGCCACTGGCCCAGTAATGCTCCGCCCGCTCGCGCGCGATCACCTCGGGCGGGCGGTAGCCGGGCAGGAAGCCGTAGCCGTGCCAGTGGCGGGTGACGTGTTTCTTCTTGTGCACGATGGGCTTTTGCGTCGCGGCGGCCGGTTTATCCGCCGGCGCGGCCTGGGCCGCCGGCGCGAGCGACAGCATAACGGCGACGGCGAGGGCGGCTGACAGTGTTCGCAGCATGAAAGGCCTTTCGACATTTGCTCAGAGTGTGAAACCGAATTTGCCGAGCCCCCATACCGTCAGCAGGTAAAGCGCGAAAGTGAGCGCGCAGCAAGCGAGCAGCGCGCTCCAGAAGCCGACGCCGTGGCGCAGCAGCGCCGGCAGCACCAGGAACATCGGCAGCGTCGGCAGCACATACCAGAACGTCGATTCGGCGTGCGCCGCGATCCTGACCGCGTCGCCGGTATCGCGCCAAAGCCAGAGGATGCCGAGCAGGGATACCAGCGGCAGCGAGACGATGAGGGCGCCGAGCGTCGGCGAGCGACCTCGGAGACCACGGCGATGATGACGCCGGACAGGCCGGCCTTGAGCGCGAGATAAAGCATGGAGCGGGCCTCGCCTGGTTGAGCGCGCCAGCATAGCAGGAAATGAATGGGGAACCCGTCATCCTGAGGTGCGCGGCTAGCACCGCGCACCTCAGGGTGACGGGGAGAGGATGGGCGGCTCGATCGGCCAGGGCAAAGTGCGTAGGGCGCAAAAGCGCAGCGTATTGCGCCGCCTTATCGCCCGTCACCCGCTTCGCCTCAGCCGCCCGGCGTGCCGGCCCCAGCAATTCAGCAAAAATTAACCCGATCGTTTAAACGGGTGGAAATGCCTGCCGCGTATGAGGGCAATCGTGTCTCGCGATGACACACGAGGGGTCTCATGGAAAATCCTATTCTAACCTGTGTTCTACCGTGCGAGGGCTATGTCGTCGAACTCGGCGGGCGGTTCAATTCAGAGTATGGGAGCTTTACGGGGGCATTGAAGGCGGGCCTGGAACTCAAGAACAGAGATTCGCACGCCCAGGTCAAAGTCTATGACGCAAAAGAGCGAACGCCAGCCGAACTGTCTGCGCCATCGGAAATCGAAGCTGCATCCTGAATGATGCCGTGGAGCAGGGTGGGCTGAGCGCAGCCCACGAACAGAATTCCTCATGCGCGCGAAAACGACGCGTGGGCTTGGCGCGGAGCCTGTGCCCGGACGGCGCCAACGGGTCCGCGCGAAGCGCGGCCCGATGACAGGCTCCGCGCCGATCCGGGTACGCCTTTGGCCGCCCTACGCGTTGCGGGCTTTATGGCCGCATTTGATCCAAATCATTGCGCCGGCTCGCGAATTGGTATTGAAAACACGCATGCTGTCGGTTTCCGGCTACCAACGGGGGTTCCCATGATCAGCCATACGCATCAAAATCTGACAGAGGCTGCATCGCACGGTTTTGGCCGAATCGGCGGTTACGCGCTTGTCGCCATCATCGCGATTTTACTGCTCGTCGCCCTGCTGACCAATCCAGCGCTGCCGCTATAAAAGCCGGTCTGCGCATGACCGCAGGCGCTATTCTTTAGGGTGGGCCGAGCGGCTTGTCCTCCGAAGCGCACGAGCGCGAAGGCGGAAGGCGATCTCGGGGCAGGTGCTGCCGATTGATAATGACAGGCAGAGGGTTTGAAGGGATCGACGTATAAATTTGGTTCAATTCTCATCCATTGTTTCGAATTTATGTTGCCATTTTGGTAAGCGTAGTGGCTCACCCATTTCGTATTGGAAATACATTAAAGTTCCTCGTGGATGGCTACGCCGATATACAACGAGTCTGGGACAACTATTCATTTTAGGTAGCTCGGATTCTTCCAGCCTTCTCGATGACACAACACATCTATCTGCAAAAGCACCGACAAAATCGTTGATCCGTTTTATTAATGCCGGATCGTGAACATCACTTATGACGATTTGTTCAGCCTCTATCGGGCTGAGCGAATTATGATATAGGCAGCGCCGTTTAGTGATTGGAAAGATGAATTCAAACGGCTGTTCTGGACGAAATTGATAAGGCGCGTATTGGTCCGGCTGTTGGCCTGCTGGAAAATAAACGATTGGATTGTCACTGCAAATAAAGTCAACAGACGTACAATTATTTACAAAATGGAGTTGCAATTTAGAGACGACTAATGAGAAGCCCTTAGCGATGTCAGCCATCGCTGCTATGCTTTGATGTGGGTCTATCGTTATATTGATAACACCGTTATCATAAAGCTCCTCCATAGATTTGTAGTTTTTATTGAGTTCCTTATTGAAGTGCGCGACTATTTGGTTCTCCGTTTCGATATATTGCTTGTTTTTTATTTTCCCACCGACGAGCCTCACTTGTTGTTGCAAAACATACTCCACGCTTTTTCTGCAGTTCGGTACTCGAACTCGAAGTGCGGCCATGAACATATATAATACCAGCGGCGAGAACG
>PKXB01000104.1 GCA_003133345.1 Hyphomicrobiales bacterium
TCGTCTTGCCGGCGCCGTTCGATCCGATGATGCCGGCGACTTCATTCTCCCTCAGCGAATAGCTGACATTGTCGACCGCAACCATCTTATCAAAGCGTTTTGTGACGTTGTCGGCTCTGATGATCTCGATGCGCGTGTCGGTAACCACGTCTCACCCTATCTTAATGTCTTCACCCCGGCGCAGGCCCGAAAGCTTGCGCCGGGGCGGAGATTGACGGCGTTTCCTCGACCGAAGGCGAAGATCGCCCGATCGAATCGCGGATCAGTAGCCAAGGGCCTTGAGCGTCGGCAACACGGAGTCGCCGCCCAAGGAACCTTCCACGCTGAACAGATCCCACTCGTTCTTCCGCTCGGCGCCTTTGCCCTTCACCAGGAAGGCCGCGTACTTGTAGACGGCCGAATGATCCTGGCGCCAGGTGGCCGGGCCCTTGACGGTGTTGAATTGACCGCCGCCTGCCATCAGAGCCGCCGAGACCTGTTTCGCGTCGAACGACTTGGCGGCCTCGAAGCCCCGGAACATCTCCATGTAAGCGACGTAGGCGATGGTCGCATAGGAGTCGGGCGGCGTGTTGTACTTGGCGCGGAACAGCTCGGTGAACTCCTGTGCGCTCTTGGCCACCGCTTTATCTTCGAAGGTGCTCAGGTCGTAGTAGAAGTAGTGCATGGCGTAGATGCCCTGCAATGCTTCCGGCGGCAGCCCTTTGGCCACCACGTTGGTGATGAAGGCGTTGAAGATGGTCATCTCCTTGCCCAGGCCCATTTGCGAGACCTGCTTGAGGAGCGCCACCGAGTCGGCCGCGAACTGAGCCGCGATCAGAACGTCCGGCTTTGCGGCCCGGACCTTCTGCAGGATGGTGGTGAAATCGCTGGTGCCGAGCGAGGCCTCGTCGTAGCCGACGATCTCAGCGCCGAATTCCTTAGCGGCCGCATAAGCGCCGTCGCGCATGTCCCAGCCCCAGCTGTCGGAGCGGGCCAGGAAGAAGACGCGCTTTTTGCCCAGCGTCTGGACCGCCGACTTGCCGGCCATATAGCCGACCGTCCACGGGCTGTAGGCGGCGGCGAAGCTGGAATCGGCGAGCTTGCCCTTCTGGAAGGATTCCTTCGCCATGACGCAGATCGGGAAGTAAGGCATCGGATCCTTGGAAACCATGGCATTGATGGCATAGGCCAGCGGCGCCCAGGTTTGACCGCCCACGCCTTTGACGCCTTCGGAAACCAAATAACGATAACGGCGGACGCCGACGTCGAGTTTGGCTTCGTCGTCGTCGACGACGCCTTCTACCGTCACCTTGCCCCAGGGCATGTTGAGACCGCCCCGCTTGTTGATGACGTCGACCGCCAGCAGCGCGCCTTGCTTCTGGGTTTCGGCCACCGCCGCGAACGGCCCGGTGAGCGGAAGCAGGATGCCCACTTTGATCTTGCTGGGATCGGCCGCCTTAGCGGGTACGAAGCCGACAAGGGTACTCAGCATTAAGGTTGCAATAAAATACCGACGTTTCATTTCCGATCTCCTCCCATTGCCACTTGATCTCGTCCGCTTCGCACTCACGCAGGCTCGCTGAGTTGCCGATGGTTGCAGGTTCACAGGATGCCGATCGGCAAGATTTCGTCTGCATTGATCGCCGGCGCACCAATGCCTGCGCAAAAAGCCGCTTGTTCAAAAAGGCTATCCGCCAGCACATATGAGCCCTGGCTAGAACAGCCAAATTATCCACCGGGGGCTTTGACTTACATCAAGGGGGACCGAAGAATTGATCTTGATTTGCTGGCGTTTCTGGCCACCGCGCCCGTGGAAGCGGGCGATTCATCGGCTTCCTGAAGTCGAGGCAGGAAGGTAGCATCGGGCCGAGACCGCCATGAGGGGCGCGACGTTAAGCCGGAGGTGCATTGCCATGACATTCCTCGCGAACCGGGCACGCCGCGCCGCGCTGTTCGGTGGCATCGCCGCCTTGCTGGTTCTCGCCGTTCCGGCAAACGCCGCCGATTATCCGAGCCGGCCGGTGATGCTGGTGGTGGCGTTCCCACCCGGCGGCCCGAGCGACGTGCTCGCCCGCATTGTCGGCAAGAAGATGGAGGAATTGCTCGGCGCGCCGTTCGTGATCGAGAACCGCCCCGGCGCCGGCGGCAACATCGCCGCGGATTCGGTCGCCCATGCGGCGACCGACGGCTACACCCTGTTGATGGGCAACAACAGCATCCTCGCCACCAACGAGAGCCTGTACAAAAAGCTTACTTACAGTCCGCAAAAAGATTTCATGCCGATCACGCTGATCGGCACGCAGGCCAATATCCTGGTGGTCAATCCGGTCGTGCCGGCGCATTCGCTGAAAGAGTTGATCGCGCTTTGCAAGGCGCAACCCGGCAAGATCAATTTCGCCTCGTCCGGTTATGGCGCCGCCGCGCATCTGGCCGGCGAATTGTTCAAGACGGAGGCGCATGTCGATATCGTGCACGTGCCCTACAAGGGCGCGGCGCCCGCGTTGCAGGACGTGGTGGCGGGCCGCGACCAGATGATGTTCGCCACCGCGGCTTCCGTGATCGGCCACATCAAGGCCGGACAGGTGAAGGCGCTGGCGGTGACCACGCTCAAGCGCACGGCGGTCCTGCCCGACGTGCCGACCATGGACGAGGCCGGCCTGAAAGGTTTCGACGCCAGTACCTGGCACGGGCTGGTGGCGCCAACCGGCACGCCGCCGGAGATCGTCGCGAAGCTGCATGACGCGGCGGTCAAGGCGCTGCAAGATCCGGGGGTGCAGGTTTCGCTCGGCCGGCTCGGCGTCGATATTGTTGGCGACACGCCGGAGCAGTTCAAAGCCTATATTGCGGCGGAAATTCTGAAATGGACGGCGATCGTGAAGGCCTCCGGCGCCACCATGGAGAAGTAACAATGAACAAGATCGACCGGCCGAACGGTGCGCTCGCCCGCAATGTACGGCGCCTGGGTCATCTCGATCTTCCCGGCGCCGGGCAGGTCACTATCGCTGGGCACTTTGCCTATGTCGGGCACATCCCGAACAAACAGCAGCTCGGCACCTCGATCGTCGATATCGCCGATCCGGCCAATCCGCGCCTGGTGGCGAGTGTCACGCTCGACGATCCGGCCTCGCATAGCCACAAGGTACGCGTGGCCGGCGGTCTGATGCTGGTCAACCACGAGCGCAACGCGACGCCGGCAGGGCGGCGCGCCGAGCAGATGCCGGGCGTGCGCCGCGAACTGCGCGAGGCGCTCGGTCGCGAGCCCACGCGCGCCGAGCTGGCGCAGAAGCTGAGCTTGAACGAAGCCGATATC
This sequence comes from Hyphomicrobiales bacterium, assembly GCA_003133345.1. GTDB lineage: Bacteria > Pseudomonadota > Alphaproteobacteria > Rhizobiales > Xanthobacteraceae > Pseudolabrys. The sequence goes on from PKXB01000104.1 coordinate 3,290, forward strand.
GTCGAAATCGAAGCCGCCGAAAAGCAACCCTATCGCAACGGCGGCTTCCGCATCTACGATCTTGCCGATCCGGCAAAGCCGAAATTGATCCATCATCAACTGACCGGCGGCGTCGGCGTGCATCGCTTCGACATGGACGAGCGCTATGCCTACATCTCCACCGAGATGGATGGCTTCATCGGCGCTATGCTGGTCATCTACGACCTGCGCGATCCGCAACGCCCGCAGGAAGTCTCGCGCTGGTGGCTGCCCGGGCAGCACATCGCCGCCGGCGAAAAGCCGAATTGGTCGGGCAAGCGGCACCGGCTGCACCACGCGCTGCGCTTCGGCAACGAAATGTTCGCCAGCTGCTGGCACGGCGGCTTCCGTATCGTCGACGTGGCCGACCTGAGCAAGCCAAAGACCGTGGCGTCCTACAATTATCATCCGCCGTTCCCCGAGCCGACGCACACGGTCATGCCGGTGCCCGGCAAGATCGGCGGCAAACGCATCGCGCTCACGATTGATGAAGAAGACCAGGCGCAGAGCGCCAATGAAGAAGCGGCGCGCCGCGGGCGTCCGCATGCCGGCATTTCCGTCTTTGATGTGTCCGATTATGCCGCGGTGAAGCCGCTCTCGCTGTTCGAAGTGAGCGAGCTCGATTCGCCATTCGCCCGCACGCCGGGCGCGCGCTTCGGCGCGCACCAGTTCCACGAGCGCATGACCGGCACGCTGGTGTATGCGGTGTGGTTCGGTGGCGGCTTGCGCATTATCGACGTGGCCGATCCGATGGCGCCGCGCGAGGTGGGCTATTTCATTCCGGAGCCGGTGGGCGGGAGAAAAGCGCCGCAGAGCAACGACGTGATGCTCGATTCACGCGGGCTCATTTATGTCGTGGACCGCCGCGTCGGTTTTGATGTGCTGGAATTCAACGGCCATTGAGTCATTCCGGGGCGCGAGCGTAGCGAGCGAACCCGGAATCCAGAGAGACAAATGGAGTACTCTCTGGATTCCGGGCCCGGCGCTAACGCGCCGTCCCGNNCGATAGAGCTTGAGCTGCGCGCGGCCGGGCGGCCCGATCGGCGGCAGGTGATCAAGCACATAGCGCGTCATGCCGTAGGGCGTGATCATGTCCAAAAGCCCGTGCGCGATCAGCAGGCGGAACGACGAGCCGAAGGCGAGCAGCGTGCGCAAATCGTCTTCCGCGCTCGCCTGCAGCCGACCGCCCTGCCAATCCCACTGGCGGGTGGCGTCGCCCGCGAGCAGCGCATAGGTCATCTCGGTCTTGAAGCCGAGCTCGTTGCGGGCGTAGGCGGCCATGCCGCCGCCATAAGCGCGGGTGACGCCGTCGAGGATCGGATCGCCGCCATGCGACGATCGTAATTCGGGATAGGGATCGTCGACCGCGAACGTCGCGTCGTAGCGGCTGACGATCTTGCCGTCGGAACGCAGGTTTTTCACGAAAGCGTCGGCGACGAAGCCGCGCGCTTGCGTCACCACGTCCACCGGCAGCCCGCTTATTTGCGCCACTCGCTCATAGAATGACTTGCCCGCGGCGCCTTGCGGCGGCGCGCCGGCCATGGTCACCAGATAGTCGGTCATGGCGAATTTTTCCGCCTCGGCCAGCGTCGCGCGGCTAAACGCGTTCTTGCGCTCGAGCTCGGCGGCCGCCAGCGACGGCAATTGCAGCGCCGCGCGCAGCGCGGACTCGTCGTCGCCGAAGGTGAGCCAGCCTTCCAGCATCGGCGACAGCATGACGATGCCGGAGACCACGATGCCCTGATCGCGCTGCAGCGCGCGCGCNNGCGGCGCGGTTATTCTTGGCGACGTAGAGCGCGATCGCTTTTGCAAATGAATCGGCGTCGCTGCGGATGCTCCAGAAATTCTTGGCATCGTCCGGCTTGACCGCGCGGCTCCATCCGGTGCCGATCGGATCGATCAGCACCAGGTCGCTGAACGCCAGCCAGGTGTCGGGATTGTCGCGCAAGGTCGCGGTCGCCGCGTCGCGGCCATCCGGCCCGAGATCGAGGATGCGCGGGCCGACCAGGCCGAGATGCAGGAAGGCGGACGCCGCACCCGGCCCGCCGTTGAACACGAAGGTGAGCGGCCGGTTCGCGCCCGCGTCCTTGGTGACATAGGCGGTATAGAACACCGCCGCGCTTTGCTCGCCGGATTGGTCGTAGAACGCCAGCGTGCCGGCGGTCGCCGTATAGGCGAGCTTGCCGCGCGGCGTGTCGATGGAATGTTCGGTGACGGAATCCGGCGGCAGCAGGCGCAGCACGCCCTTGCCGGCCTCGTGCTGCTCGGCGCGCGCCGGTTTTTCCTGCGGCTTTTCTTGCGCGGCGGCGGAGCCCAGCGCCCCGGCGAGGACGATCGCTAGCGCCAGACGTGAGATCGAGGATGTTTTCATGGCACGCCCGGCGCTCCTGCGGTCGCTTCGTGCCCCCAAGCGCATGATCCCGAAAAGTGGAAACCGGTTTTCGGAAAAGATCATGCGCCAAGTAACAAGTAAAACGTCCCGGCCAATGCGGCCGGGACATTCAATTCATTACCGTCGGCGGAAGTTCGGCCGGCGTTGCTGCGGGCCCGGGGTCGGGGCGTCGCCCTTGTGGCGAAAACTGATGCGTCCGCGTTGTAAGTCATAGGGCGACATTTCCACGATCACGCGGTCGCCGACGCCGGTGCGGATGCGAAATTTGCGCATCTTCCCGGCGGTGTAGGCGAGCACCTCATGTTCGTTGTCGAGCTTCACCCGGAAATTGCCGTCCGGCAGAACCTCGGTCACGGTGCCGTCGAACTCCAGCAGTTCTTCCTTCGCCATCCAGTTGCCTCCGGCTTCAGCTTTGCGTCCGATGGCCGGCGTTGCGGCGCGGCTCGTTCGGACGCTGGAGGAATGTAACATTTCCGATGCCGTTTGGCTCCCCCGACGTGGCTTCCGCCCGGGGGGCGGCCTGCTGGCCATTCTGGCTCGGGTAGCGGCCTTGGTGGCCGTTGCCTGGAGCTTGCGAGCGGTGGCCGTTATTGCCCTGGTGACGGCCATTTCCGCCGCCGCCATTTCCGCCGCCGTGTCCGCGCTGCTGGTGGCCGTTACGATGCGGTCTCCCGCCATTGCGGTTGCCGGCATTTTGCTGCGCGGGCCGATGGGCGGGGCGCTGGCCGGTGCGGCGGTCGATGGCCGGGATTGCCATCCGGATCAGCCGCTCGATGTCGCGCAGGAACGGCGCTTCCTCGTAATCGCAGAACGAGATCGCTATGCCCTCGGCGCCGGCGCGCGCGGTGCGGCCGATGCGGTGGACATAAGATTCCGGAATGTTCGGCAGATCGTAATTGACCACGTGGCTGACGCCGTCCACGTCGATGCCGCGGGCGGCGATGTCGGTGGCGATCAAGATGCGCAAGGACCCGGTACGGAAGTTGGCGAGCACGCGCTCGCGTTGGTTCTGCGACTTGTTGCCGTGGATCGCCTCGGCGGCGTGTCCGGCGTTTTGCAAGCCGCGCACCACCTTGTCGGCGCCGTGCTTGGTGCGCGTGAACACCAGTACGCGCTCGACCGGTTCGCTCTTGAGCAGCTCGGCCAGCAACGCCGGCTTCGATGCCTTTTCGGTCAGGATGACCCGTTGCTGGACCTTCTCGACGGTCGAGGCCTGCGGCGTCACCGCCACACGGGCGGGATCGCGTAACATCTGGTCGGCGAGCTTGGTGATTTCCTGCGGCATGGTGGCGGAGAAGAACAGCGTCTGCCGCTCCTTGCGCAGCATGGCGACGATTCGCTTGATGTCGTGGATAAAGCCCATGTCGAGCATGCGGTCGGCTTCGTCGAGCACCAACACCTCGACCTGGTCGAGACGCAGCGCGCGCTGGTTCACCAGATCGATCAGGCGGCCGGGCGTGGCCACCAGCACTTCGACGCCGTGCGCCAGCGAGCGGATCTGCTTGTTGATCGGCACGCCGCCGATCGCGAGTGCGATGGCGAGTGGGCGGATGTGCCGCCCATAGGCACGGAAGCTGTCGGCGATCTGGCCGGACAATTCGCGCGTGGGCGAGAGCACCAGCACGCGGCAGGCCTTTTTCTCGGGCCGCAGGCGCTTGGTGTGCAGGTGATTGATGATCGGCAGCGCGAAGGCCGCGGTCTTGCCGGTTCCGGTCTGCGCGATGCCGATGACGTCGCGGCCTTGCATGGCAAGGGGAATGGTCTGGGCTTGGATCGGAGTGGGAGTGACGTATTTTTCATCCACGAGCGCGCGGGTGATCGGCTCTACGAGGCCGAAGTCGTTAAATGAAGTCAAAGAGTCTCTTTCTTATATGGCGAAGCGGCCGGCTCGCTATTGCGAACGGCGGAATCGCGGGGTTTAAAGACATCCCGCGTGGCCAGGGTTGTCGTTAGTTTGAGAAACGGAGGAGGCGGGGCGAAATTCGTTTTAATGAGTTTCGTGCACGCAGCCCGCAAACCCGAGATCGGGTTATTCATCCGTGCCGCTCATATGACAGGCGGCGATGGTCTTTTCAAGGCAGGGATATCCCTTATTCCGCCAAATGATGAATAAAGTGGTCGAAACAGCACATTCGGCCTGATGGACAAGCCGCTTTAGATCGGGGAATGTCGGGCCCGAAAACGCTCGTTTAACGCCGTCGTATGCTATCCGGAGCCGTCGGAATGCCGTTTACCAGGGCCTCCCAGGCCCTTTCCCGCTTCACTGTCCTCGACCTCACGCGCGTGCGTTCCGGGCCGACTTGCGTGCGCCAACTCGCCGATTGGGGCGCCAACGTCATCAAGATCGAGACGCCGAAGCGTTTGGAGAAAGGCGAGGGCCCGGGCGGCCCACGCCAGGGGGCGGATTTCCAGAACCTGCATCGCAACAAGCGCAGCATGACCCTCGACCTCAAGTCGTCGCAGGGGCACGCCGCCTTCCTGCGTATGGTCGCGAAGGCCGACGTGGTGGTGGAGAATTTCCGTCCCGACGTGAAACACCGGCTCGGCATCGACTACGACGAACTGCGCAAGGTCAACAAACGCGTCATCCTCGCCAGCATTTCCGGCTTCGGCCAGGACGGGCCTTATCGCGACCGGCCCGGCGTCGACCAGATCGCGCAGGGCATNNGCATGGGCGGGCTGATGTCGATTACCGGCCTGCCCGGCCAGGGTCCGGTGCGCGTCGGCATTCCCGTCGCGGATCTCTGCGCCGGCCTGTTCTGCGCGCTTGGCATCATGGTCGCGCTGCTCGAGCGCGAAACCTCCGGCGAGGGGCAGTGGATCACCACCTCGCTGCTACAGGCGCAAATCTTCATGCTCGACTTCCAGGCCGCGCGTTGGCTGCAGGCGCATGAGGTGGCCAAGCAGGCCGGCAACAATCNNGCCGGCCACGTCATGTGGGACCGCCTGTGCAACGCCATCGGCGCGTCCGAGATGATTGAGAATCCCGACTTCAAAACCGGCGCGCTGCGCTCGAAGAACCGCGATGCGTGCAATGCCGCGATCGAAGCCAAGACGGTCGGTAAGACCAGCGCCGAATGGATCGACATCTTCAACGAGGCGGGCGTGCCGGCCGGGCCGATCAATTCGATCGACCAGGTGTTCGCCGACGAACAGGTCAAGCATTTAGACATCGCGCAAAATGCCACCAGGCCCGACGGCAAGGAACAGACCTTCGTCGGCCAGCCGATCACGCTGTCGCGCACGCCGAGCAAGATCGTGGCGACGCCGCCCGAGCTTGGCCAGCATACCGATGAGGTGCTCAAGGAATTCGGCTTCGCCGACCAGGAAATCGCCGCGCTGCACACCGCCAACGCGGTGTGACGCTTTGACGGAACAACGGAGACAAGCAGAATGACGCAGACCGACAAAATGCTGTCCCG
>PKXB01000121.1:0-144 GCA_003133345.1 Hyphomicrobiales bacterium
TCGTCTTGCGCGGCGGCGTGAAATTCATGCCGCGCGCTTCGATCGTCCACGGCTGCGGGTCGCTGTCGTCGAAATCGATCGGCGTCATGCGAACGATCTTGTCGTCCTTGACGGTGATGAAGACCGGCCCGCCGTTGGTCATGT
>PKXB01000121.1:191-17044 GCA_003133345.1 Hyphomicrobiales bacterium
AGAAGAGCGTGATATCGGGCTTCGGATGCTGCCCGGCGCCCGATCTGATCTTGCCGTCGCGGATGTCGATCCAACGGCCGGTCCCCTCGTCGCGCGCCTTGATCTGCGCAACCAGATTGCGCTCTTTGAGGCGCGCCGCAAAACGCGGATGCCGCCAGGCCACGAACCTGAGAAACTGCGTCAGCGCGAAGAGAATGAGCACAAATTTCGCTTGCGAGAACATCGTGCGTTTCCCCACCATGATCGATGCGCGTGTGGACCGCCATTCGCCCGCCAACCCGGTGGGCGCGACGGCGGTCAGTTCGCGATTATACGATTTTCAGTCACCCGTTCACGCGCTAAGTTTCGATCATTATCAGTTGCCCTTGAAGACCGGCTTGGCCTTGGCCACGAACGCCTCATAGGCTCGTTCGTAGTCTTTCGTCTGCATGCAAATCGCCTGCGCCTGGGCTTCCGCTTCGATCGCGTCGTCAATGCCCATGCTCCATTCCTGATGAATGCAGCGCTTGGTCATGGCGTGTCCGAAAGTCGGACCCTCGGCCAGCGATTTTGCCAGCGCCTGCGCGTCCGCGAGCAAAACTTCGGGCGCACAGAGCTTGTTGTAAAAGCCCCATCGCTCGGCCTCGGGGCCTGCCATCGAACGGCCGGTATAGAGCAGCTCGGCGGCGCGGCCCGCGCCGATGATCCGCGGCAGCACATTGCAGGCGCCCATATCGGCACCGGCCAGCCCGACGCGCACGAACAAGAACGCAACCTTGCTGCGCTCGGTGCCGTAGCGCAGATCGGACGCCATCGCCAGAATCGCACCCGCTCCGGCGCAGATGCCGTCGACTGCCGCAACGATCGGCTGCGGACACGCCCGCATGGCCCTGACCAGATCGCCGGTCATGCGGGTGAACGCGAGCAACCCCGCCATGTCGCCTTTGCGCTGCATCTCGACCAGCGGGCCGATGATTTCGTGCACGTCGCCGCCGGAACAAAAATTGCCGCCCGCCCCCGTGATCACCACAGTTTTGATATTGTCGGCATAGACGAGGTCGCGGAATGTGTCGCGCAACTCGGAATACGATTCCAGAGTGAGCGGATTCTTCCGCTCCGGCCGGTTGAGTGTGATGGTCGCGACCGAACCATCGACCTGCCACAGAAAATGTTGCGGCTTGAAATTCTTGAAGTCGACGCGCGTCGGACGAAAGCGCGCGGCGGTGTCGGCTTGTGCCGCGGCCGGCGCGGTTGCAACTACACTAGTCATCGTTACCTCCATTAAAGTCTAATTCATTTCCGCTCTTCGGGATCATGCGTTAACCGGCAAAAGTCAGTCCGCCGCTCACGCTCATCACCTGCCCGGTAACGTAGTCGGCTTGCGGGCTGGCGAAGAAAAGGACGGCGTCGGCGATTTCCTCCGGCTTGGCAAATCGGCGGAACGGGATCGCCTTGAGAAAGGCCTCGCGCAGCTTCTCCGATCGGGTGGCGAGCATCGGCGTATCGGTCGGACCCGGGCACACGCAATTGACGTTGATCGAGTAGCGGGCGACCTCGCGCGCGAGCGACTTGGTGAAGGCAATCAGCCCGCCCTTGGCGCCGGCGTAAACCGTCTCGCCGCCGCTGCCGACGCGCCCGGCGTCGCTGGCGATGTTGATGATCTTGCCGCCGTTGGTGGCGATCATCGGCGGCAGCAGCGCCTGTGTCAGATGCGCCGGACCGGCGAGGTTGATGGCGATCACGCGGTTGATGAACTCCGGCGTGTTCTGCATGTAGGGCTGGATGTCGCCCCATCCGGCACCGTTCACCAGGATGTCGACGCGCGGATAGCGCTTGAGCACTTCGGCGGCGGCGGCGCGGATCGAGGAGGAATCAGCCAGATCGATGGCAACGAAATCGACCGACAGCTTGGCGCCGGCCGCATCCGTCTTCAACGCCTCGCCGGCCGCGGCGTTCACGTCGGCGCAGATCACCGTCGCGCCCTGGCGGGCGAATGCCATCACCGTGGCCTTGCCGATGCCGGAGGCACCGCCGGTGACCAATGCAATCTTGCCGTCGAATTTCATCATGCCGCCCCTTTTTTGATCTGCTTGGAAGATTCGGCCTGACCTGCAAGGAACGCCTGAACGCGCTGCCGCGTTTCGGGATTGCTGAGCAGCAGCCGGGTGAATTCCAATTCGTCGGTGTATCCGCCGCGGTCTTTGTGACCGGCCGCCGCGATGCACGCCTTGCTGGCGGCGAGTGCCGCGGCCGGTAGGCCGGCGATGCGGCGGGCCATCTCGGCGGCGCGCTGCGCCAGCTCGGCACGCGGCACCGCCCAATGCACCACGCCGAGTTCACTCGCAGCCGCACCATCGAGTATTTCGGCGCCGAGAATGAGCCGGGCGGCGAGCGCGGGACCACATAACCGGGTGAGGCGCTGCGTACCGCCGGCGCCGGGTATCAGGCCAAGCCGCACTTCCGGCAGGCCCAGCTTGGCTTCGGCCGCCGCGATCCGCAGATCGCAAGATAGCGCGAGTTCAAATCCGCCGCCCATAGCCGCACCGCCGATCTCGGCGAGCGTGACCTGCGGAAGCTTTTCAATGCGCGCATAAAGCCGTTGGATGCTCGCCACATAGGCGTACATCCGGTCGGGACCGTCGGCTGCATCCATGCGCGCGCGCACTTCTTTAAGATCGGCGCCCGCACAGAACACCTTCTGCTCCGAGCGGATATGCAGGACGGTAAAACGCGGGCCACGGCCCAGTTCGTCAAGCTTGGCGTCGAACGCCCGCACCCATTCTTCGTTGATCGCGTTCACCGGAGGGTGCTTCAGCGTCAGGGTGGCCACGGCATCGGCGGTGTGTGTCAGGAACATAATGCAGTCCGTTCTTCCTGCGCTGCCTGATCAACGAGCGCGCGGCTGATGACCAGCCGCTGAATATCGTTGGTGCCCTCGTAAATCTTACTGGCGCGCACGGCGCGGTAAATTCGCTCGACGCCGAAGTCGGTCATGTAGCCGGCCCCGCCCAGCGTCTGAATGGCGTCGGAGCAGATGCGTTCGGCCGCTTCGGTGGCGAACAACTTCGCCATCGACGCCTGCTTGAGGCATGGCATGCCCTGGCTACGCAACGCGGCGGCATGCAGCACGAGCTGACGCGCCGCTTCGAGCTGGGTCGCCATGTCGGCCAAGCGAAATGCAACGGCTTGATGTTCGATGATCGTTTTGCCGAAGCTTCTACGCTCTTGCGCGTAGGCGAGCGCAATCTGGAAGGCCGCGCGGGCCATGCCCACGGCCTGCGAGGCGATGCCGATGCGGCCGCCTTCCAGGTTGGCCAGCGCGATACGGTAGCCTTGGCCTTCGGCACCGAGCCGGTTCTCCTCCAGCACGCAAAGATCTTCGAGCCGAATTTCGCAAGTATCGGACGCCTGCTGTCCCATTTTGCTCTCGATCCGGGCGACGCAATAACCCGACTGCTTGGTGTCGACGATGAAGCAGCTGATGCCCTTCTTGCCCTGCACGAGGTCTGTCGCGGCAAAGACCAGCGCGACGTCGGCGTTCTTGCCCGAGGTGACGAACTGCTTGGTTCCATTGAGAACATAGGATCCGCGCCGCCGTTCGGCACGCGTGCGGATCGCGCCGGCGTCCGAGCCGCTTTGCGGCTCTGTCAGACAGAACGCGCTCAGCATCTCGCCGCGCGCCATNNCCATCGCCGGCGGCGATTTCCTCCAGCGCCAGTGCATAGGCGACGTAGTCGGTGCCGGCGCCGTCCCATTCCGGCGGAACCGTCATCCCCATGAAGCCGAGGCTGCCGAGTTCGCGCAACGCCGCACGCGGAAATATCGCCTGGCTATCCCATTCGGCCGAATGGGGCGCCAAGGAACGCTGCGCGAATTCGCACGCGGCATCCCGAACTTGCTCCTGCTCCTCGGTCAGCAACATATTTCCTACTCGGCGGCTTGCCGGCGCGTGGCTTCGCGCGCCTTCAGCAGTTCCCGCGCCACGATCATCTTCTGTACTTCGGTCGCGCCCTCGTAGATGCGCAGGGCGCGTATTTCGCGGTAAAGCGCCTCGACTTTGACACCGACGCGCACGCCGTTGCCGCCGAAGATCTGCACGGCGCGATCGATGACCCGTTGCGCCATCTCGGGCGCAAAGGCTTTGGCCATCGAGGCCTGGCGTGTAATGCGCGCCGCGCCGGAATCCTTTTCCCAGGCCGCGCGGTAAATCAGCAAGGCGGCCGCATCGATGTCGATGGCGCTATCGGCAAGCGCTACCTGCGTGAGCTGCAAATCCGCCAGCGGCGCCCCGAACAAATTGCGCGTCGCCGCGCGCTCGATCATTTCGTCGAATGCGCGGCGCGCCATCCCGAGCGCCGCGGCGGCAACGGTCGAGCGGAAGATATCGAGCGTCGCCATCGCCACCTTGAAGCCTTCGCCGGCGCCGCCGAGACGATTGGCCAGCGGGACGCGGCAGCCGGTGAAGCGAAGCGTCGCGAGCGGGTGTGGAGCTATGATCTCAATGCGGCCGGCGACCGCAAGACCCGGGGTATCAGCGTCGACGATGAAACAGGAAAGCCCCTTGGCACCGGGGGCCTCGCCGGTCCGCGCGAACACCACGTAGTGGTCCGCGATTCCGCCATTGGAGATCCAGGTCTTGAGGCCGTCAATGCGCATGTGCGACGGCCCATCTTTGGTCGCGGTCGTCGCCAGCGCGCTGACGTCGGACCCCGCTTCGGGTTCCGAGAGCGCGAATGCCGCGATATGACGGCCATCGCGCACCGGCGGCAGATATTTAGCTTTGATCTCGTCGCTGCCGAACAGCGATATCGAGGCCGTCCCCAGTCCCTGCATGGCGAACGCAAAATCAGCGAGGCTGTCGTGCCAGGAGAGAATCTCACGCGCGGCGCAAATCGTGCGCACGTCGAGCTTTTCCGTGAGGCCGCCATAGGCTTTCGGCACGACGGCCTTGAGCCAGCCGGCATCGCCCAAAGCCCGAACGAGCGCCCGGCAGGATTGATCCACGTTGGCGTGATCGATGTGCCGGCCGACTTCCTTGTTAGCCCAATCCGCGAGCGCCGGGCCAAATTGCCGGTGTTCCTCGCCGAAAAACGGCCACGCAAGATGAGCGAGCGGCGGCATCAGCGGTCTCCGCCGTTCAGATTAAGCCCCTTGTCGCGCAGCAAGAAGCGTTGGACTTTTCCGGTCGCAGTCTTTGGCAGGCTGTCGACAAATTCAATCCAGCGCGGATACTTCCAAGGACCGATCGCGCGCTTCACATGAACCTTGAGCTCTTCATAGAGCGCCCGGCCGATATCGCTTTCTTTTTGATTTTTGAGCACGACAAATGCTTTTGGCTTGATCAGGCCGTTATCGTCTTCGACGGGCACGACGGCGGCCTCGAGAACCTTCGGATGGCTAACCAATGCGTCCTCGACCTCGAACGGCGATACCCAAATGCCGCTGACCTTGAACATATCGTCAGTGCGGCCGCAGAAGGTGTACACGCCATCCGAACGCCGCACATATTTGTCACCGGTGCGGGTCCACTCGCCCACAAACGTGCGGCGCGATTTCTCACGCTGATTCCAGTAGCCGGTCGCGGACGATTCGCCGCGCACCCAAAGCTCGCCGATTTCATCGTCAGCAACATCCTGCCCAGCATCGTCAACCAGCCTGAGGTCGTAACCGTCCACCGGCACGCCGGATGTACCGTACTCCACGGCATCCGGAAGGTTGGTCAGAAAAAGATGCCCCATCTCGGTCGAGCCGACGCCGTTTACGATGTCGATGCCAAATTTTTGCTTCCAAGCTTCGCCAACATGGACTGGCAACGGCTCGCCGGCCGAAAAACAGAGTCGTATCCGGCTCGACATGTTTTCTGGCTTGCAGTCGGGATCGGCAAGCATTGCGGCATAAAGCGTCGGCACTGCGAAAAACATCGTCGGCTGGTATCCGCGCAGCGTCTCGAACACGGTCTGCGGCGTCGGCCGCTCCGGATAGAGCACCGTGGTCGCGCCGACCGACATCGGGCACAACATTGCGTCGCCGAGGCCATAGGCGAAGAACAGCTTCGGCGCGGAAAAGATCACGTCGTCTTCACGGATGCCGATGCGGCCCTGCCCCGAGGTACGCGCGATGTTCATCGGCGTCGAATGCGCATGCATCGTTCCCTTCGGCATTCCGGTCGTGCCGGACGAATAGAGCCAGTACGCGACCTCATCGGCACAGGTTCTGGCCGGCGCCGAGCCTTCGTTTTCGGCCGCCAACAAAGTGTCAAGCCGCGGCACCGACGCCGGGCCGCCGCCGACCACGACAATTTCTTTGACGTTGGGCAGGTCCTTCGCCGCTTCCTGCACCATCGGGAGCAGCGCGGTCGAAACAAAGACCGCCTTGGCGCGCGAATCTTCGAAAAGGTAGCGATACTGGTCGACCGTCAACCGTGTATTGACCAGAACCGGAACGATGCCCGCCCGGATGGCGCCCCAGAACAACACGGGAAAGTCGACGGTATCGAGCAGAACGAGGGCGATCCGGTTTTCCGGTTCGATCCCCATCCGTGCCAGCATCGGGCCGATGCGCGCCGCGTTGTCGCGCAGTTCGCCATAGGTCAGGTTGCGCGACGGGTCGATGAACGCGGTCTTTTCGCCCCGTCCCTCGGCGACGTTGCGATCCACGAAATCGACAGCGGCATTATAGTCGCGAACGTCGGTCATTCCTGTGGCTTATCCTTTCTTGGCCTTAGCTAGGATGATGCGCGCGTCCACCGCCAGGCAGCCGTCGTCAAGCGCCAGGCAGGGATTGAGGTCCACTTCGTCGATCTGCGGGTGCTCCTCCAGCAACCGGCCAAGCGAGACCAGCATGGCGGCGATGGCGTCGACATTGAGTTTCTTGCGGCCGCGCGCACCAGCGATGATCTTCGGCGGCAGCGTGTCGTGGATGAGCGCGCGCGCCTGTTCGATGCCGAACGGCGCCAGGCGGAAACCGACGCGCTTGAGCACTTCGACATAGATGCCGCCGAGGCCGAACATCACCACCGGGCCGAACAACTTGTCGCGGATCGCGCCCAGCACCAGNNGGGCGCCGCCTTGCGGATGTTGTCGACGAGCTGCGCATAGGATTTTTCCAGCGCACTGTCGGAACCGATGCCGAGCATAACGCCGCCGATGTCGGATTTGTGCAGGATCTGCGCCGACACCACTTTGATCACGACCGGGTAGCCGATCTCTCTGGCGGCCGCTAAGGCGCCCGCAAGCGAATCGACCATTTTGAACGGCGGCACCGGGATGTCGTACTGCTTGCACACCGCATAGGCTTCCGGTTCGAGCAGGCTAAGCCGCCCCTCTTTGGCAGTGGCGGCGATCAGTTGCGCCGCCGGCCCTTTCGTGGTGGCCACTTTAGTCTTTCCGTCCACTGGCGCGGCCGACGCGCGACTAGCGCCGTAATTCGAGAGATTGGCCGCGACCCGCGCGACCGTGTCCGGGTAATCGAAGGTCGGCAGGCTGGCGCCTTCCAGGCCGCGGCGCAGTTCGTGGGCAAAGTCGCCGAAGGTGATGACATTGAGCAGCGGCTTCGGCGAGCTGCCTTGCGACTGGAACGCGCCGGCGACCTCCTTGGCGAGCAGCGGCTGATCGAGGAACGCGCTGGGCGCCAGAATCTGGATCACCGAGTCGACGTTCGGATCCTTGAACAGGATCTGCAGCACCTGATGGTGCAAGCGCTCGAAATGTGCGGCGGTGAGGTCGATATAACCGGGCGGATGGCCGACATTGGCGGCGGGCGACAGGATCGCCTTCAACGCCGCGGTGGTTTCATCGGTGAACGACGCCAGCTTGATGCCGGGCAATTCGGAAATCTCGTCGATGCACATCGTTCCCGGCCCGCCCATGTGGGTGAGTACGGCGACGCGGTTGCCCTTCGGCACCGGCTGCATCGAGAACGCGCGCAGCGTGTCGTAGAACTCCGCGACGCTTCGCACGCGCATCAATCCGAACTGGCGAAATGCGCCTTCGTAAATCGCCTCGGCGCCGGCGATCGCACCGGTGTGGGAGAGCGCTGCGGTGGAGCCCAATTCGCTGCGGCCGCTTTTCAGCACCACCACCGGCTTGACCGCGGCGGCTTCGCAGGCCGCTTGGAAGAAACCGCGCGGGTCGGACAAACCTTCGAGATAGATGCCGATGACGCGCGTCGACTCGTCGTCCTTCAAGAAGGCGAGCAGTTCGGCCATCTGAACGTCGGCCATATTGCCCATGGAGACATATTTGTTCAGGCCCACCCGGCCGCTCGTCCCCGAAGCAAACAGAAATGAATTGCCGAAGGCGCCGCTCTGCGTGAGCACGCTGATGCCGCCGCGCGGATAGGTGCCGATGTCGAAATTGGTGTTGAAGCCGCTCACCGTATCCATGACGCCGACGCAGTTCGGNNTCGCCGAAGCCCGCCGACATGCAGATCGCGCCCTTGACGTCATTGAAGCGGCGTTTCCGCTCGACCAGCTGCTTGGCGACCGGCACGGTCAGCTCGGCCGCCACCATCAGAATGCACAGATCGACCGGTTCAGGTATGTCGCTCACGCTCTTGTAGCAAGGCAGTCCCAGGATGCCCTTTTCGCGCGGATTGACCGGGTACAATTTCCCTTTGTAGCCCATGGAGATCATGTGGCGCAGAGCGGTGTTGCCCGGTTTCTTCGGGTCCGATGAGGCGCCCACCACGGCGACGCTTTTCGGATTGAAAAACACGCTCAGCGCGGAAACGTCTTGCGCTGCTTGTTCCGGTTCTTTGACCGCGAAATCAACCGCGGCATTATGGTCGCGAAGCGCCATCGTAAGCCCGCCCAAGAACAATTAGGCTTGAAAATCTACTGGCTAATGGCAGTCCGATCCTTGACTTCGGTCAGGTAGATCGCCCGAAAACGCTGTAATCGGAGTGAGTTGTCTTGATTTTTGTCATGGAAACATGCCGGCAAACGGCGCATTTTTTTGATTCAGGAGTGCTCCGATGCATGCGCCGGGCCGGCCGCCAAAAAAGCGCCTGTTGAGATTGAAACTGAACGGGCGCTGGCGCGAAGACGCCGTATCCGAACGGGAGCTACTCGTCGACTATTTGCGCGACGTCGCGCATCTCACCGGGGTGAAGACCGGCTGCGATGGCGGCGAGTGCGGCGCGTGCACGGTCTTGGTCGACGGCGAAGCCGTGCCATCCTGCATCACGCTCGCGGTGCGCTGCGAGGGCTGTGACGTCGAAACGATCGAAGGCTTGGCGACGCAGGGCCGGCTCAACCGATTGCAGCGCGCTTTTCACGAGAAGCTCGGCACGCAATGCGGCTTCTGCACGCCGGGAATGATCATGGCGGCCGAAGCGCTCTTGCGCCGAAATCCGACGCCGAGCGACGGCGAAATACGCGCCGCGCTATCGGGAAATCTTTGCCGGTGCACCGGCTATGTGAAAATCATCGAGTCGGTCAAGGCGGCCGCGGAGGCAACGTCATGACGGCCGCTCCGATCGCAGCCGGCAAGCTCGCGCGCCGCGGCGTTCCGCTGATCGATGGCATGGAAAAGGTCACCGGGCGCGCCCGCTATACCGCCGATCTCGACCATGCCGACGCTCTGGTCGGGCGCATTTTGCGCAGCCCGGTCAGCCACGGAGAAATCATTCGGTTGGACGTTTCCAAGGCGCGCGCGCTTGCCGGCGTGGCGGCGGTCGTCACCGGCGATGACTGTCCGCACACTTACGGCGTGCTGCCGATCGCCATGAACGAATATCCGCTGGCGCGCGGTCGCGTGCGCTATCGCGGCGAGCCGGTCGCTGCGGTGGCGGCGATTGATGAGGAGACCGCCGAGCGCGCGCTCCAGCTCATCGAACTCGAAGTGAAGGAACTGCCCGCTTATTATACATCCGTAGCCGCGCGCGCGCCGGATGCGGTGCTTCTGCACGATGACAAGCCCGGCAACCTCGAACGCGACGTCCATCACCAGTTCGGCGATGTCGCGCAAGGTTTTGCCGCGGCCGATCTGGTGCGCGAAGAGCTATTCAGTTGCGCCGAGATCAACCACGCGCAGATCGAGCCGCACGCCAGTCTTTCCGAGTTCGATCCGCTCACCGGCCGTCTGACGGTACAGACCGTGTCGCAGGTCGGCTACTACCTGCATCTTATGCTTGCGGAATGCCTGGAAATGGATTCCTCGCGCATCCGCGTGATCAAGCCGTTCATCGGCGGCGGTTTCGGCGCGCGCGTCGAAGCATTGAATTTCGAGATCGTCACCGCCCTGCTCGCGAAGGCCGCCGCCGGCAAGGTGATGATGCAGCTCACCCGCGAGGAAACCTTCATCACCCACCGCGCCCGTCCGCAGACCGATATCAAGCTGAAGATCGGGATGAGCAAGAATGGACGCCTCACCGCATGCGAATGCCATGTGGTGCAGCGAGGCGGCGCTTACGCCGGTTACGGCATCATCACTATTCTCTATGCCGGCGCGTTGTTGCAGGGCCTCTACGATATTCCCGCGATCAAGTACGACGGTTACCGGGTCTACGCCAATCTGCCGCCCTGCGGCGCCATGCGCGGGCACGGTTCGGTCGACACGCGCCATGCCTTCGAAAATCTGCTCGACCGCATGGCCCGCGAGTTGGGGCTCGACCCCTTCGCCGTGCGGCGCGCCAATCTGCTGCAGGCGCCGACACGCACCATGAATGACCTGGTGGTCAACAGTTACGGACTGGCGGAATGCCTCGACCGCGTCGAGCGCGCCAGCGGCTGGCGCGAGCGCCTCGGCAAGCTGCCGCCCGGCAAGGGGCTCGGCATGGCCTGCTCGCATTACGTCAGCGGCGCCGCCAAGCCGATCCACCGTACCGGCGAGCCCCATGCGGTGGTAAACCTCAGGCTGGACTTCGATGGCGGCGTGACGGCGCTCACCGGCGCTGCCGATATCGGCCAGGGCTCCTCGACCATGGTCGCGATCGCGGTGGCCGAGACGCTCGACATTTCGCTCGATCGCATCCGCGTCATCGCCGCCGATACCGCCATCACGCCCAAGGACAACGGCGCCTATTCGTCGCGCATCACTTTCATGGTGGGCAACGCGGCGATCGACGCCGCCAAGCGGCTGAAGGCGGTGCTCGTGGCAGCGGCGGCGCGCAAGCTCGAGGCTCGCCCGGAAGACGTCGAATGCATCGGTGAAGTATTCCGCGTCGGCAGCGGCAATCAATCGACGCTGCCGTTCGCCGACGTCGTGGCCGCGGCGCTGGTCGACGAAGGCGCCATCACCGTGAAGGGCTCGTTCACCTGCCCGCCGGATTTCCACGGCGGCAAGCACCGGGGCGGTGCCGTCGGCTCGACCATGGGCTTCAGTTACGCCGCCCAGGTCGTCGAGGTCAGCATCGACGATGCGACCGGCCTGGTCACCGTCGACAAGGTATGGGTGGCGCTCGATTGCGGCCATGCCATCAATCCGCTGGCGGTCGAAGGACAGATCGAAGGATCGGTCTGGATGGGGATGGGCCAGGCGATGTGCGAGGAGACCCGCTACCTCGAGGGCCTGCCGGCGCATGCGAGTTTTCTCGAATATCGCATGCCGACGATTGCGGAATCCCCGCCGATCGAGGTGCAGATTGTCGAGTCCCACGATCCGTACGGGCCGTTCGGCGCCAAGGAAGCAAGCGAAGGCGCCTTGGCCGGCTTCCCGCCGGCTTTGGTCAACGCCATCGCCAACGCCATCGGCATCGACCTCAATGAATTGCCGGTGACGCCGGACCGGGTCATGGAGGCGCTGATCGAGCGCCGGCGCAAGGCGAAACGCAGCGCATTGAAGGCCGCATCATGACCGCACCGTTGGCCGAGTTTCGTCTGGCCCAGCCGGGCACCGTCAAAGAGGCGATCGCGGCGTGTCTCAAGCATCCGGGCAGCCGCTTCGTCGCGGGCGGCACCGACCTGCTGGTGAACATGCGGCGGGGCATCAGCAGCCCGGACTTGCTGGTCGATCTTTCCGGCATCGATGAACTGACCGAGATCAAGAGCGACGGACGCGGCGTGACGATCGGCGCCGGGGTGACCATCGCCACGCTGGCTCACAACACGGCGATCGCCAGCCAATATCGCGCGCTCACGCAAGCCGCCGCAGCGATCGCCGGGCCCGGTCACCGCGTCATGGCAACCGTTGGCGGCAATTTGTGCCTCGATACCCGCTGCATTTATTACAATCAAAGTGAATGGTGGCGGAGCGCCAACGCCTATTGCCTGAAAAATCGCGGAGATGTCTGTCACGTTGCCCCGCAGGGACAGCGCTGTCATGCCGCTTTCTCCGGCGACCTGGCGCCGGCTTTGCTCGTGCTCGGCGCCGAAATCGACATTGCCGGCGCGCAAGGCGAGCGGCGTATTCCGTTGAGTGAACTCTATGTCGAAGACGGCAAGGCCCATCTCACTCTGGCCGCCGGCGAGCTCATCGCGGCGGTGCATCTGCCGGCAGCGCCTCATGCATCCGCCTATGAAAAAGTGCGGGTACGCGGCGCCATCGACTTTCCATTGGCCGGCGTGGCGGTCGCGCTCGCGGCATCCGGGACAACAATCGGTTCGCTGCGCATCGCGCTGACCGGCACGAATTCCCGGCCGTTCCTGCTTGCCGGTACGGAAGCCTTTGCCGGCCGACCGGTCGACGAGAAACTGCAGCAGGAGATCGATCGGCTGGTGCAAAAGCAAGTCCAGCCCATGCGGACCACGATTGCATCGGCCAATTATCGCCGCGTCGCGGCCGCCGCGCTTGCACGGCGCCTGACCGCAAGGCTTTTCGCCGAACGCACGGCTTGAGCCTGCCGCTCTATGAAGCGGGAATAACGGCGGTCGCTTCCAGCTCGATCTTTGCCGGCGCATCGAGAAGATCGGCAACAAAAATCATGCTCATCGCGGGGAAATGGCTTCCGATCAGCGATTTCCAAATGCGCCCGAGCTCACGCCGGCCCGCGAGATAAGCGGGCTTGTCGATGCAATAGGCGGTTAGCCGGCAAATGTGGTTCGGCTTGCCGCCGGCCTCCGCCAGCACGGCGATGATGTTCTTGAGCGCTTGCTCGAATTGCGGAACGAGTTCTTCGCTTTGGAAATGCTGCTCGGCATCCCAACCGACTTGGCCGGCGATGAACACGATGCGGCCCGCCGCCACGCTGATGCCGTTGGCATAGCCGATCGGCGGCGACCAGTTGCGTGGATGGAGAACCTGCATCGACATTGGCGTCAACGCACTGCCCGCAAGGTGCCGCGCACCGCGCTGCGATCGTCGTTAGCGAGCTGACGCAGCTTGGCAACGTCTTTGACCACAACGTGCGAAGCGTCGACCACGACGCCGATGCTTCGCAAGCGCGCAAAGGCACGCGATAACGATTCCGGCGTCAAGCCAAGTCGTCCGGCGATCAGGACCTTGTCATAAGGCAACGCGACCGCACAATGACCCTGCTCGGCCAATGAAAGCGACGCGAGAAACTCGGCGACCCGCTGCACGCCGCTTTGCGCCTTGAGCTGTTCGACCTGCTGGACGAGATGATGCATGTGCTGAGAGACAGATGCGATCATCGCCAATGCGATGTCGGGACTTTCACGGATGCAACGGACAATATGATCGGCAGGAATGCGTGCGACGCGCGCTTCGCTTACAGCTTCGGCGGTAGCCATGTATCGATTGCCGGTGAATGCGACCGCCTCCGCGAAACTCTGGCCCTTTGTCATAATTTCGATCACGGTTTCATCGCCGGACGGAGTACTGCGATAAAGTTTTACCCAACCGTCGATCACGATAAAAAAAGAAGTCGCCGGATCGTCTTGGCGCATGATCCATTCGTGCGGCCGCAACATGAGGGCGGTCGCCGGCGCGATGATGTGCTCGACGGTCTCCGCTTTGAGTCCTCGAAAAACCGCGATGCGGGTAATGATTTGAAGATCGCCAGCCGTCAGTTTCGAAGCCATGCACCAAGCCTTAAATCGGACCAGCCTCACTCAAGGCGCCGATCGGCCTGGCCGCCTTGATCTCGATCAAGGATTACCGGGGCTTGGATGTTCATTTATGTTGCGGCGCACAATAGATATTCGATAGGCGCGCAAATCAAAGGCATTTGGGCCATCGGACCCGTTTCGCCGCATCGTCCGTTGGGCAGCCGAAATAAAATGTCGTTGCGCAAATCAAAGACGCGATTGATTCCGTCGCCCCGGCACGTCGGTCTTCGAGCGGCGCCCGCCGCTGGTCCCGCGGCGGTCCACCAGTTTGCGCATGGTCGCTATGGTGATCGACCCAAGGGTCGCGCACGCGATATCGTCGATTTCGTTTAGAACTTCACGCAACGCTTGGTCCTCGGGCGTCGCATTGGCCGCTCCGCCGTCGTGCTCAACGGAACTCAACTCTTCGAACAGCAGGGCCACGTCCAGCAACGTTGTCCGCCGTGGGTTGCCGGCGAATTGATATCCGCCACCCGCGCCGCGCACCGAGCGCACCAGGCCGGCACGGCCCATGACGTGCATGACCTTCGCCAGGTGGTGACTGGAGACGCCGTACTTCTCGCCGATGTCCGCGACGGAAAGCTGACAGCCTTCGCGCGCGGTCAATTCCAGAACCGCGAAGATGGCAAGCCGGGTCGAAATCTGCAGCTTCATGACGTCGCCATCCGTATGCCGCTCCGGTCGAAATCCTGATTGCCGCCCTGCCTGTTCAATCGAGGTCCTTCTCGAGCTGGATGTAGGGCCCAGCCATCATTCCTTCGCTCCGGAAAAACAGCAGCTGAAGGGGGGCATCCCTTGCGACCATCGTTCGCATCTTGCCAACGCCCGCTTTCTTGAACTCACGGGAGATAGCTTCGAACAACGCGCTCCCGATGCCATGCAAACGCATCTCCGGTTCGACCGACAACGCGAAGACCCAGCCGCAGGGTGTGGAGCCGAATTCCCAGGCGCGAATTTCGCCGATGATGAAGCCGAGCACGTGCGGATCCGCTTTGTCTACGCGACTCTCGGCAACCAGGAAGAACCGCTCGTGCAGCCGCCGTTTGCCGTAACGAACGAATACATCGTTCCAGTATTCCGCCTTGGCGAGCTTGGTTACCCGGGTGTCGAGTCCGATCACATGCGGGATATCGGCGGCTTGCACGCGCCGGACCCGCACCGTGCTGTCGGTCTTCGCTGCACGCGCTTTTGCGGCTGTCGCCAAGTGAGCTGGCCTTTCGTTCCGATTCACAAACCAATAGCGCATAATTAGGCATTGTGGTACCGATTTATCGCCCTGCGCGCCAGATTGGAGCTTTGCCGTGCATCACGACCACCACGCCCACGCTCGACCGGCTGATGGTTCCCGGAAATGGCGAACCGCCGACGCCATCCATATCGACCTGCGCGGCCTGGAGCCCCCGGAGCCGATGGTCGCGGTTTTGCAGACCATTGAAAGCGGCGAAGTCGATACCGCTCTGGTCGGCTATTTCGATCGAGAGCCGATCTTTCTCTATCCGGAGCTCGAGGATCGCGGCTGGAGTCACGAGCTCTTGGAGTCGCATTGCGGCAGCGCCGACTGTGAAGACGGCATCATGCTGCGCATGGTGCGCTGGGGTTCATGAGCGTCGCCGCGCGCTTAAATCATCAAATATATTGTCCGGCGTCGACGCGCAGCACTTCGCCGGTGATGGCGCGGGCGGCGTCGGACAAAAGAAACAGCACCGCATTACTGATATCCTGCGGATCGGCAAGCTCGGGGAGCGCCGCTTCGGCCACGGCCCGGGAAAGAATTTCTTCCGGCAAGGCGCGCGCCATGTGGGTCATGACCATGCCGGGCGCGACCGCATTGACGGTGACGCCTTTCTTGCCGAATTCGCGCGCCGCGGTCTTGGTCAGGCCGATCAGGCCGGCCTTGGCCGCCGCGTAATTGGCCTGGCCGAATTTGCCGCGCATGCCGTTGATCGACGTGATGTTGACGATGCGGCCAAATCCCTGCCCCACCATCAGCGGCGCGACGGCACGGATCATGTTGAACGCGCCGGTGAGATTGACATTGAGCACCGCCGCCCAGTCGGCATCGCTCATTTTGGCGATCGAGCGATCGCGGGTGATGCCGGCGTTGTTGACGAGCAGGGTCGGCGCTTGCGCAAGCTCCGCGATGGCGGCTTTCACCGCGTTGGTGTCGACGATATCGATGCGCACGAACCGATGCGGGAAGCTCGCAAGGCGCTCCGGCTCGCCGATATCGAAGGCATACACCTGTGCTCCGGCCTCGCCGAGCGCGTCGGCGATCGCCCGGCCGATGCCGCGGCTGCCGCCGGTGACGATGGCGCGGTGATCGCGAAAATCAAAGCGCGGCTGACAGGCAAGTTTCGATTTGACGAGCATCGACGAGGACATCAAACGAGGGGTTGGTCGAAACAAAGCTGCTGCGCGGGCAGGAACCCATTGCGTTGGAGATAGGCGAGCAGATCGTGGTCTTGCCAATCGACTTCGGTGCGCACCTTCTCAACGCGCAGCGTGCCGAGGTTGGCCAATAATTGCGACACCAAAGCGCGGCCGACGCCTTTATTCTGATAATCCGGATCGACGCCAATCGTATCGATGACCGCGGTGGTTTCGACCCGGCCGAATTCGCCGAGGTCGACGCGGGCCATGATGAAGCCGACCGGCACCGTATCAAGCTCGGCGACCAGCGAGACGCACACACCCGATTCGGTCAGCGCATCCGCCAGCTTGCGCTGAAAATATCCGGCCCGGTCGCGGCCGGTAATCCGTCGATCGATCGCCACCAGCGCACGTAGATCGCGTTCGGCCATCGAACGCACCGGTATCCGATCGCGCGCGAGCGGTCCGTAATCCGCGGCGGGCTCACCACTGTAATTGATCTCGGCGGCTTCTCCCACGTGTTGCGGGAGCGTGATGCCGGTCTTTTGAACCATGC
>PKXB01000224.1:0-345 GCA_003133345.1 Hyphomicrobiales bacterium
CCGCGCGACCTGAAGAACCTGTCGGCGGAGCAGCTGCGCGAGCTGGCCGACGAATTGCGCTACGAGACGATCAGCGCGGTGGCCGCCACCGGCGGGCATCTCGGGGCCGGCTTGGGCGTGGTGGAACTCACGGTCGCGCTGCATTACGTGTTCGACACGCCGACCGACCGGCTGATCTGGGACGTCGGGCATCAGGCCTATCCGCACAAGATNNGCCGAGAGCGAATACGACCCGTTCGGCGCCGCGCATTCTTCGACCTCGATTTCCGCCGGGCTGGGCATGGCGGTGGCGCGCGACCTGGCCGGCAAAAAGAATAACGTCATCGCCGTGATCGGCGACGGCGC
>PKXB01000224.1:355-16932 GCA_003133345.1 Hyphomicrobiales bacterium
AAGCTGCGCGACGTCGGCAAGCAGCTTACCCGGCATCTGCCCAAAGCTCTTGACCGCGCCATCACCCGCGCCATCGAGCACGCGCGCACTTACGTCACCGGCGGCACGCTGTTCGAGGAGCTCGGCTTCTATTATGTCGGGCCGATCGACGGGCACAATCTCGACCACCTGCTCCCCGTTCTGCGCAACGTGCGCGACGCCGAGATCGGGCCGATCCTGGTGCACGTGGTGACGCAGAAGGGCAAGGGCTACGCCCCGGCGGAGACCTCGGCCGACAAATATCACGGGGTGGTCAAGTTCGACGTGGCGACCGGCGCGCAGGCCAAGTCGAAGGGCGGCGCGCCGCAATACACCAAAGTATTCGGCGAGAGCCTGATCAAGGAGGCGCGCAAGGACGACAAGATCGTCGCCGTCACCGCGGCGATGCCGTCGGGCACCGGGCTCGATCTGTTCGAGAAGGAGTTCCCCAACCGCTGCTTCGACGTCGGCATTGCCGAGCAGCACGCGGTGACCTTCTGCGGCGGCCTGGCGGCGGAAGGCTTCAAGCCGTTCGCCACCATCTATTCGACCTTCCTGCAGCGCGCCTACGACCAGGTNNGTGCTGATGGCGGCGGCCGACGAGGCCGAGCTGGTGCACATGGTGGCAACGCAAGTCGCCATCGACGACCGGCCGTCGGCGTTGCGTTATCCGCGCGGCGAGGGCCTGGGCGTGCCGCTGCCGGCAGAAGGCAANNGCGCGCGGCTCGGCGAATGCCTCAAAGCCGCCGACGAGCTGGCGGCGCTCGGTCTATCGACCACGCTGGCCGATGCGCGCTTTGCCAAGCCGCTCGATACCGACCTGCTGCTGCGGCTGGCGCGCGAGCACGAGGTGCTGGTGACCATCGAAGAAGGCGCGGTCGGCGGCTTCGGCTCCTATGTCCTGCAGGCGCTGGCCGACAACGGCGTGCTGGATAGCGGGTGCAAGGTTCGCACCATGGTGCTGCCCGACGTGTTTCTCGACCAGGACACGCCCGCCGCGCTGTACGCCAAGGCCGGCCTCGACGCCCGCGGCATCGTCGCCAAGGTGTTCGAGGCGCTCGGCAGAGACGCCGCCGCCGAGACCGTGAAGCTGGCGTAAGATCTGCGCTATATGTCCACCCGCCAACGCGCCGATCGACTGCTGGTCGAGCGCGGCCTGTTCGACAGCCGCACCAAGGCGCAGGCCGCGATCGCGGCCGGGCTGGTCACCGCTAACGCGGCGCCGGTGCGCAAGGCGTCGGAAGAAATCGCGGTGGACGCCGCGTTGAGCGCGACGCCGGCACATCCTTACGTGTCGCGCGGCGGGGTGAAACTCGCCGCGGCGCTCGATCATTTCAAATTCGATCCGCAGGGACGCATCTGCCTCGATGTCGGCGCCTCCACCGGCGGTTTCACGCAAGTTTTGTTGGAACGCGGCGCCAAGTGCGTTTACGCGGTCGATGTCGGGCACGGACAGTTGCATGAAAGCCTGCGCGGGCGACCTGAGATCGTGTCATTGGAGCAGACCGACATCCGCACGCTGTCCGCGGCCCAATTGAACGAGCCGCCGGATTTGGTCACCGTCGATGTCAGCTTCATCTCGCTCAAGCTGGCGCTTCCGCCCGCGCTTGCCTTGGCGAAACCGCCCGCGCAACTCATCGCGCTGATCAAGCCGCAATTCGAGGCCGGCCGCGCCCAGGCCAAGAAAGGCATCGTGCGCGACCCGGCCGTACATGCCGCGGTCTGCGACGACATTTCGGCCTTCGTCGCCTCGCTCGGCTGGCGTGTGCTAGGCATTATCCCCTCACCGATCGCCGGCGGCGACGGCAATGCCGAATTTCTGCTCGGAGCCGCCAAGTGACCGAACAACTCACCATTGCGCGCCTCGGGCATCGCGGCGACGGCGTTGCCGATACCCCGGCCGGGCCGGTCTTCGTGCCCTATGCATTGCCGGGCGAGACGGTGACGGTCGAGCCGGTCGCCGGCCATCCCGACCGCCGGCATCTGGATCATGTCGACAAGCCGAGCCATGAGCGCGCCATCCCGATCTGCAAGCATTTCGGCCAATGCGGCGGCTGCGCCCTGCAGCACTGGTCGCTGGCCGAATATCACTTATGGAAACGCGGGCTGGTGGCGGAGGCGCTCAGCGCTGCCGGGCTGGTCGCGCCGATCGAGCCGCTGATCGACGCGCATGGGCAAGGCCGCCGCCGCGCGGTGCTGCATGCGCGGCGCGGCACCAAAGACCTGTTGGAAGTCGGCTTCACGGCGCCGCGCGCGCATCACATCGTCGCCATCGATAGCTGCCCTATCCTCGCACCCGGCCTAAACGGCGCCATCGCGGCGGCCTGGGCGATCGCCGAAATCCTCAAGCCGGCGGACAAGCCGCTCGATATCCAGGTGACCGCGACCGATTCCGGCATGGATGTGGACGTGCGCGGCTCCGGTCCGCTTAACTCCGGACGCACGACGGCGCTCGCCGGCGTCGCCGAAAAGCACAAGCTCGCACGCATCACCCGTCATGGCGAGCTGGTGGCGCAAGACGCGCAGCCGCTGCTGAAAATCGGGCGCGCCCAGGTGCCGCTGCCGCCGGGCGCCTTTTTGCAGGCGACCGCCGCGGGCGAAGCAACGCTGGCGCGTCTGGTGCTCGACCATGTCGGCAATTCGAAACGCGTCGCCGATCTGTTTTGCGGCATCGGCCCATTTGCGCTGAGAATGGCCGAGCGCGCGCGCGTGTCTGCCGCCGACAGCGAGGCGAGCGCGATCAAGGCGCTCGAGCGCGCGGCGGCCAACACCAGCGGCCTCAAACCGGTGCAGGCGCAAGCGCGCGACCTGTTCCGCCGCCCGTTCATGGCCGCGGAACTCAAAGGCTTCGATGCCGTGGTATTCGATCCGCCGCGCCAGGGCGCCGAGGCGCAGGCGCGCGAACTGGTCAAAAGCGCCGTGCCGGTGGTGATCGCGGTGTCGTGCGATGCGACGACCTTTGCGCGCGATGCGCGCATCCTGCTCGACGGGGGCTACAAGCTTGTGAGCGTCACGCCGGTCGATCAGTTCCGCTATTCGTTCCACGTGGAGATGGTGGGGAAGTTCGAAAGATAGGGACGCGCGCAATTTCACCTCTCCCCGCGTGCGGGGAGAGGTAATTCACTGAAAATCCAAGCCCCGGCCGCCCCAACGGTCCTGCCACATCTTCTCGCCGATGGTGCAGGAAATGCGCGGCGCCTGCGACGAAGCGGGAATCACGCGCGGCTCGGGTTGCCGGCCGGCGACTTCCAGCACCAGCTTGGTGCGCGTCGCCTCGATGAATTTCGCGCGCTCGCGGATCGGCACCACGAAGGCGCCCGGCCCGCCGATCACGCAGTCCTCGTAATAGACGTCGAGGTTTTCCATATCCATGGTGCCGGGATAGGGCCGCTTGAGCATGATCGGCAGCCCGTTGATGGTGATGCCGGCGGCCAGCACGTCGTCGCGCATCGGCACGACCAGCGGGCCGGCATTGTTGGCGCCGTCGCCGGACACGTCGATCACCCGGCGCAAGCCGCGATAGCCGCTATGGTCGAACAAAGTCTCCGCGAAAGTCAGCCCACCGGAAATCGAGGTGCGCGAGGCGCGCCGGTACGGCGCGGCGGCGATTTCGTTGGCGACCGCGTCGGCCGATTCCGGGCCTTCGATCAGCCGCCACGGCATGATGATTTTCTGGTCGAACTGGCCGGCCCACTCGAAATAGGTGATGGCGATCTTACTATTGGCGCCCTCGCGTAGCGCCTGCATGAATTCGCGCGAGGTCAGCGCCATAATGTAGCCCTCGCGCTGCAGCGCCTGCTCGTCCGGGTCCATCGAGTAGGAGACGTCGACCGCGATCACCAGTTCGACATCGACCGCAATGGCACTCGGGCTCTTGTCGGCGACGTGCGGCAGGTTCGGCGTGGCGGAGGCGGCGAGCGCGCAAGCCGCCGCCGCCGTCAGCACGCTGGCGATGGCACTATAAAGACCGCGTCGCCCCATATCGAAATGCTGGCATAGGGCTGGGGCGAAAAAAAGACGTTATCCCGCTTGGCGCATGATCTTTTCCGAAAACCGGTTCCCACTTTTCGGGATCATGCGCGGATCAGCCTTCCAGCGTTTCGGTCCCCACGATCTCGATGCCGAAGCCGCCGAGGCCGACATAAGTGCGCTTGCTGGAGGAGAGCAGCCGGATCGAGGAAATACCGATGTCCTTGAGGATCTGCGCGCCCAGGCCGATCTCGCGCCATTGCTTTGAGCGCGCGGCGTCGGCGCCGGTGTCGCCCTCATGCGGGATTTCCGCCACCGGCACGCCGGCGGTGCCGTCGCGCAAATAGACGATGACGCCGCGGCCGGCGGCCTTGAAACGCGCCAGCGCCGCGTGGATCGGCTTGGCGCCGCCGAATACATCGCCGATGACGTCGGCGCGGTGCAGGCGCGCCAGCACGCCCTTGCCGTCGCCGATCTCGCCATAGACGAAGGCCATGTGATGCACGCGGTCGAACGGCGTCACATAGGCATAGCCGTTGAGCGCCCCGATCTCGGAGGCGACATGGAATTCGGCGACCCGCTCCACCAGCTTGTCGCGGTTCTGCCGGTAGGCGATCAGCTCGGCGATCGAAACCTGCGTGAGCTTGTGCTTGCTCGCGAAGGCGGCGACGTCCGGTCCGCGCATCACGGTGCCGTCGTCTTTCATCAGCTCGGACAGCACGCCGACCGGAGCAAGGCCGGCGAGCCGGCAAAGATCGACGCAGGCTTCGGTATGGCCCGAGCGCATCAGCACGCCGCCCTGGCGCGCCACCAGCGGGAACACGTGGCCAGGGCGCACGAAGTCGGACGCGCCGCTGTTGTCATTGGCCAGCGCGCGCACGGTATTGCAGCGCTCCTCGGCCGAGATGCCGGTGGAAAGACCATGGCGCACGTCCACCGAGACGGTGAAGGCGGTGCCGAGCGGAGCGTCGTTCTCCGCCACCATCGGATCGAGATGCAGCCGGCGCGCCAGTTCGGCGCCGAGCGGCGCGCAGACGATGCCCGACGTGTTGCGGATGATGAACGCCATNNGGCGTGCAGAGCGAGGCGGCGACGAACAGGTCGCCCTCGTTCTCGCGATCGTCGTCGTCGGTGACGGCCACGATCTCGCCTTTGGCGAAGGCCTTGATCGCCGCTTCGACTCGACTGTGGGTCTCGGGCACGGGCTTTACCTCGGACACGACATCAAGCGCCGGGCTTGAACGGCCACGCCGTTCCCTCGCCCATTTGGCCGCGCTGCATGAGAAAGTGATCGGCCAGCACGCAGGCCACCATCGCCTCCCCGATCGGCACCGCGCGGATGCCGACGCAAGGATCGTGGCGGCCCTTGGTCACGATCTCGGTGTCGCGGCCGTAGCGGTCCACCGTCTTGCGCGGGGTGAGGATCGACGAGGTCGGCTTGACCGCGAAGCGCGCGACGACCGCCTGCCCGCTGGAAATGCCGCCCAGGATGCCGCCGGCATGGTTGGACAGGAACACCGGCTTGCCCTCATTACCCATGCGCATTTCGTCGGCATTGTCTTCGCCGCTCATCGCCGCGGTTAAAAAGCCGTCGCCGATCTCCACGCCCTTGACCGCGTTGATGCCCATCAAGGCACCGGCCAAATCGCCGTCGAGCTTGGCATAGACTGGCGCGCCGAGACCCGCCGGCACGCCTTCCGCCACGATCTCGATCACCGCGCCGCAGGACGAGCCGGCCTTACGCACGCCGTCGAGATACGCCTCGAAAAACTTCGCCTGCTTGGCGTCCGGGCAGAAGAACGGATTATTGCCGATCTCGTTCCAGTCCCAGCGCGCGCGGTCGATTTTGTGCGGACCCATCTGGATGAGCGCGCCGCGCACGGTCAGGCCGGGCACGATCTTGCGCGCGACGGCGCCGGCAGCGACCCGCGCCGCGGTCTCGCGCGCCGAGGCGCGCCCGCCGCCGCGATAATCGGTGATGCCGTATTTGACGTCGTAGGTGTAGCCGGCGTGGCCGGGCCGGTATTTGTCCTTGATGTCGGAATAGTCCTTCGAGCGCTGATCGACATTCTCGATCAGCAGCATGATCGGCGTGCCGGTGGTCACCTGCTTGCCCGTTGTCTCGTCGGTAAACACGCCGGACATGATCTTCACCGCGTCCGGCTCCTGCCGCTGGGTGGTGAAGCGCGATTGGCCGGGCCGCCGCTTGTCAAGATGGGCCTGGATGTCGGCGGCTTCGAGCGGGATGCGCGGCGGGCAGCCGTCGACCACGCAGCCGATCGCCGCCCCGTGGCTTTCGCCGAAGCTGGTGAACCGGAAGAGATGGCCGAACGTGTTGAACGACATGGCTGTTTCGCTTTGCGCGATGTTGGTACAGCGCGCCCGTGCGGCGGTCAAATCAGGCGTGGCGCGTGAGCCGCTCGCCCTCGAAAACGTAAACCACCCCCTGCGCAATATCGAGCAAAGGCGCGGCGGCCGGCTTGACGATGCCGAGATGGGCGATCAGCCCGCGCGCGGTGCCGCCATGGGCGGTGACGACCGTGTCGGTCGCCAAGCTCTCGTACCACTCAGCGATGCGCGCCGACACCATTTGGTAGCTCTCGCCGCCCGGCGGCACGAAATGCCATTTGTCGTGCTCGCGCTGGGCGATGTGCTGCGGGTCGCGCACGTGCAATTGCGCGATGGTAAAGCCCTCCCATTCGCCGAAGGCGATTTCCGCGAGCCGCGGCTCGCGCCGGTAACCGTCGACGCGAAGAGCGAGCGCCGCGCGCGCCAACTCCATGGTCTGGCAGGCGCGCGCGATACATAATCGAGGCCGGCGGGATCGTGGCCGGCTCGCGCAAACAAGTCGCGCAGGATTTCGCCGCAATGGCTGCCTTGCGCGCGGCCGCGCGCATTGAGCGGGATGTCGCGGCGGCCTTGCAGGCGGCTGGCGACGTTCCAGTCGGTCTCGCCGTGGCGGATGTAATAGATGGTCGGCCGCGGCATTGCCGTGCCGGGCATTAATCGACCGTGAAGTCCGGCGCGTCGGGATGCTTGATGCCGACGATGTGGTAGCCGGCATCGACGTGCTGGATTTCCCCGGTCACGCCGCTCGACAGGTCGGAGAGGAAATAGACCCCGGTCTTGCCAACATCGTCCAGCGTCACGTTGCGCCGCAGCGGCGTGTTGTATTCGTTCCACTTCAGGATATAGCGGAAATCGCCGATGCCGGAGGCGGCCAGCGTCTTGATCGGCCCCGACGAGATGGCGTTGACGCGGATGTTCTTGACACCGAGATCGGCGGCCAGATAGCGCACCGAGGATTCGAGCGCGGCCTTCGCTAGCCCCATCACGTTGTAGTGCGGCATCCACTTCTCGGCGCCGTAATAAGTCAGCGTGAGCAGCGAGCCGCCATTGGTCATCAACTTTTCGGCACGCTGGGCGATGGCGGTGAACGAATAACAGCTCACCACCATGGTCTTGATGAAATTGTCCTCGGTGATGTCGACATAGCGGCCGTCGAGCTGATCCTTGTCGGAAAACGCGATCGCGTGCAGGACAAAGTCGAGCGAGCCCCAGGCCGATTTGACGTTGGCGAACACCGCGTCGATGCTCGCCGGATCGGTGACGTCGCAATGCCCAACGACAAGGCCATCCACCTCCTCGGCCAGCGGCTCCACGCGCTTCTTGAGCGCCTCGCCCTGGTAGGTGAAGGCGAGGTCGGCGCCATGATTGCGGCAGGCGCGCGCAATACCCCAGGCGATCGAGCGGTTGTTGGCCACGCCCATGATCAGCCCGCGTTTGCCGCGCATCAGACCCGAGGTTTCCGGCATTAACTTTCCCGTCATGCCGGTAAGCGCCGGCTGCTTTCGTATGGCATAGGGTCAGGGGGTCATCAAGCAATGCGTCCGGCTCGACCGTTTGTCACTGTTAATTCAATTCGTTTCCGGGAATATGATCGCGATTGAGGGGTTTTTTCTAGTGATTGGCGGTGCCGAAAGGCATGCGGTTTGGTGAAGGAGGCCTGATTGGCCACGTTCGGGCAGAATGTCGAGGCGACGATCCCGGCGCTGCGCCGTTACGCGCGGGCGCTGACGCGGGATTCCGACATCGCCGACGACCTGGTGCAGGACACGCTGGTGCGGGCCTTGCGCTCGGAACATCTGTTTCATGGCGGCGAGATACGCAGCTGGCTGTACACGATCCTGATCAATCTCAACCGCAACCGGCTGCGCTCGCTGTCGCGGCGGCCGATGATCTCGTCGCTCGAGGACAATGACGCACCCGATCTGGCGGGCCCGGAAGGCGGCGGCCGCGACATCGAACGCGCGCTGGCAACTTTGGTGGAGGACCAGCGCAACGCCTTGCTGCTGGTGGTGCTGGAAGGCCTCAGCTACCGCGAAGTCGCGGAGGTGCAGGGCGTACCGATCGGTACCGTGATGTCGCGTCTGGCGCGGGCCCGCGCCCAGATCAAAAATTTTCTTGACGGCGGCCGCCCGGCGCTGCGCCGCGTGAAATGAGAGAGAAGGTGAGCCCATGACGACAAGCGATTCACCCGTAACCGAAGAAGAACTGCATGCCTATGTCGACGGCGAATTGCCGGCCGACCGCCAGGAAGCGGTCGCCGCCTGGCTTGCCGCGCATCCCGAACATGCCGCGCTGGTCGCCGGCTGGCGGGCGCAGGCAGATCGCATCCGCGCCCGCTATGGCGCGGTCGCCGGCGAGCCGGTGCCGGAGCGGCTCAAACTCGACCGGCTGCTGCGGCAGGACCGATCGAGCGGCCGCCGCTGGCTGGGTTACGCCGCCGCAGCGTCGGTCGCCGCCTTTCTGATCGGCGGCGGCGCCGGCTGGGCCGCGCGCGGGGTAACCGCCGCCGCGCCGAGCAACTTCGACGCCATCACTGCCGATGCGCTGGAAGCCTACAAGCTCTACGTGGTCGAGGTGCGCCATCCGGTCGAAGTGCCGGGCAGCGAGCGCACGCACATGACGCAGTGGCTGTCGAAACGGCTCGACTCCGAGCTGCGCATTCCCGATCTGCAATCGATCGGCCTCAAGCTGGTCGGCGGCCGGCTATTGCCGGGACCGACCGGAGCCGCGGCATTCTATATGTATGAAGGCCCCTCGGGCGAGCGCTTCACCATCTATTGCGCCAAGGCGGCAACGCCGGAAACCGCGCTGCGCTTCAAGGAAGGCCAACGCTTCGCTGCGTTCTATTGGGTGAACGACAAGGTCGCCTATGCGGTGAGCGGGCCGGCCGACCACGACCGGCTCGAGCAGGTCGCCAAGACGGTCTACGAGCAGGTGGACAAGAGCGGGGCGCGGAAGTCGTAGGATTCAAGGTTGTCATTCCGGGACGCGAGCGAAGCTCGCGGACCCGGAATGACGAAAACAATTACTCCAAATCCTTGCGCGGATCGTAGGGCTTGCCCTCGCGCCATTTGCGCATCAGCGCCTCGAACTCGTCGTCGCTGCCCTCAGGCAGCATGATGCGCACGGTGGCGAGTAGGTCGCCGGCGCCGCTCTTGGATTTCAGGCCTTTGCCCTTGAGACGGAAGGTGCGGCCCGAATTGGTGCCGGGCGGTATCGCCAATTCCACCGCGCCATCGAGGGTCGGCACGCGAACTTTGCCGCCGAGCGCGGCTTCATAAAGCGTGATCGGGAGATCGAGCCGCAAGTCGGCGCCGTCCGGCGTGAACAGCGGATGCGGCGCGACATGGACGGTGATCAGCGCGTCGCCGGCTTTGCCATTCGCACTCGGCCAGCCCTGGCCTTTGAGGCGAATCGATTGGCCGGTCGTGAGGCCGGCCGGGATTTTCACCTCGACGTCCTTGCCGGTCGGAAGATGCACGCGGGTCTTGGTGCCCTTGGCGGCTTCCGGCAGGCTGATGGTCATCTCGGCATGCAAATCCTGGCCGCCGCCGGGGGCGCTGAAATCCTCCGGCTCGAACTGCGTGCGGAAGCCGCGCGCACCGCCGCGCGTCGCGCCGCCGAACATGTTGCGCAGGATGTCCTCGAAACCGCCGCCACCACCACTGCCGCCGCCGCCGCCGCCACCGCCGGGCGCGCGCTGGAAGCCGTCATGGCCGAAGGTAAAGCTTTCGAATTGGCTCGCGCCCGGCCGCCCGCTGCCGCCCGGCGGCGCGCCGAAGCCTTCGTAGCCCTGGAAGCGCGGCTTGCCCTCGGCGTCGATCTCACCGTTGTCGAACGCCTTGCGCTTCTTGTCGTCGCCGGCGATCTCATAGGCGGCATTGAGCTCGGCGAAGCGCGAGGCCGCCTTGGGATCGTGCTTGTTGGCGTCGGGATGCAGCTTCTTGGCGAGCCGCCGGTAGGCGCTCTTGATCTCGGCCTCGCTCGCACCCTTCGATACCCCCAGGATCTCGTAGGGGTCGCGCATCCGTCCGAACTCCCGTGAAAAGCCCCTGCCGGCCGGTCGAATGCCGGCGACTCGATACTCAATGTGGGGTTCAAACAGCCCGGATGCAACGCGGTCCGCGGCTAGGTCTAGCCGTTAGGAGCGCTTCCAAGGCTTGAGCGCGCGTATTTCCCAGACGCCCTTGTCCTGTTTGCAGGCTTCGCCCTGCATCCAGGACTGCGAGCTGCCGCTGATATAGCTCGCCAGGAAATCCCGGCAGGTCTGGCCGTCCTGGGTATAGGCGGAGGCGATCGGGGTGACGGTGCCGCGCGCGCCGGTGCGCGGGTTTTCCCACGGCGCGCTGGCATCCTTGCCGCCGCGGGTGAGCACGTCGGAGGCGGCGGCCCGCGCATAGGCCAGATCGCCGTCGGGCGGCAATTCGCCGGCCCTCTTGGCGCCGGGCGGCGGCGTGATCGAGGTGGTGGTGTCGGATTTATCGGAGCCGCCGAACAGCGAGTCGAATTGGCCGGTGGAGATGCCGCAGCCGCCGCAGGCCAAGCCCAGCGTCAGCCCCGCGGCCAGCGGCAGGGCGCGCCATAGGCGCGCGCGCGCGCATCCACTATAAAGGCGGCATTGGGAACAACGGGTGATGCCAACGGCCACGCGAGCGCTCCGGAAACAATGTCTGATACGGCTCCAATAGAACACCCGAGTTGGTTAACGAGTGGTGATTTCACCGCGGCGGACGAGCCTTTGCGGCTGTTTGCCGCCTGGCTCAGCGAGGCGACAGCCTCGGAGCCGCGCGATCCGACCGCCATGACGCTGGCCACCATCGACGCCGACGGACTGCCGAATGCCCGCATGGTGCTGCTGAAGGGCGTCGATGAGCGCGGATTCGTGTTCTACACCAACATGGACAGCCAAAAAGGACGGGAATTGGACGTCCACCCCCAGGCGGCGCTGGTCTTTCATTGGAAATCGCTCAACCGGCAGGTCCGCGTGCGCGGAAACGTGGAGCGCGTCAGCGAGGCCGACGCCAACGCCTATTTCGCCACCCGGCCGAAGCAGGCGCAGATCGGCGCCTGGGCCAGCAAGCAATCCGCGCCGCTGGAAAGCCGGCTCGCCTTCGAGAAGGCGGTCGCGCTCTATGCCGCCAAATACGCCCTCGTCACCGTGCCGCGGCCGCCTTACTGGTCCGGCTATCGCATCATGCCGCTGCGCATCGAATTCTGGCACGAGCGGCCATTCCGGCTGCACGACCGCATCGAATTCGCCCGGGAAACCTTAAGCGCGCCGTGGAGCAAGACGCGGCTCTATCCGTGAGCTAGAATCGCGCATGATTCCGAAAAGTGGGTACCGGTTTTCGGACAAGATCATGCGCAAACAAAAAGAGACTTCATGCCGACTTCGCAAACCAATCAACCGCGCCGCACATTGCTGCTCACCGGAGCAAGCCGTGGCATCGGCCATGCCACCGTCAAGCGCTTCTCGGCCGCCGGCTGGCGCGTGATCACCTGCTCGCGTCATCCGTTCCCGGAGAACTGCCCGTGGGAGGCCGGACCCGAGGATCACGTCCAGGTCAATCTGGCGGACGAAGCCAACACCCTTTCGGCCATCGAGGAGATCAGGCGGCGGATCGAGGGCCACGAGCTGCACGCGCTGGTGAACAACGCGGCGATCTCGCCCAAGGGCGACGGCGGCAAGCGGCTCGGCTCGCTCGATACCACTGCCGACGTGTGGCGCCACGTGTTCCAGGTGAATTTCTTCGCGCCGATCATGTTGGCGCGCGGGCTGGTGAACGAGCTGAAGGCGGTCAAGGGCTCGGTGGTGAACGTTACGTCCATTGCCGGCTCGCGCGTGCACCCGTTCGCCGGCGCGGCCTACGCCACCTCGAAAGCGGCGCTGGCCTCGCTCACGCGCGAGATGGCGAGCGACTTCGGCCGCCTCGGCATTCGCGTCAACGCCATCGCGCCGGGCGAGATCGACACCGCCATCTTGTCGCCCGGCACCGAGAAGATCGTCGAGCAGATTCCGCTGCAGCGCCTGGGCACGCCCGACGAGGTGGCCAAGATCATTTACGTGCTGTGCACGGAGACGAGCTCTTACGTGAACGGCGCCGAGATCCATATCAACGGCGGGCAGCATGTTTGAGCTGCTCCGCCGTCATTGCCGGGCTTGACCCGGCAATCCATGAAGCAACTCGGCAACAAGAAACTTACGTAAGACTTCTATTCGCGGCGTCTCATCATAGATGCCCGGGTCAAGCCCGAGCATGACGCCGAGTGTGTTGCGTCGCCCGAATTCATCCGATTCAAATTTCAAATAGCCAACACTCCGCCGCCCGTATTCTTTGCGGCGCCGGGTACGCCGTCTTCCATCCTGCGCCCCCTTGAGGGAGCGGAGCGCCGAGAAACGCGGAGGCTTGCGAGGCCTCCTGGACGGTTGGCGAAGCCGCCCGACACGCCTGGCGAGGCGCGTCACCTCCGTGGTGACGGAGGCGCGCCTCTCGGCGCTCCACTGCGGCGATTTCAGTCCCGGGGCCGTGCTTCCGGGCGCGGACGGGAGGGATTCCCCTCCCCGATCCAGGCAGCTTTCGCCGCCCTTCGTCCGTGCCGCGTCCAGCCATCAAAGGCAGCCCCCCATAGTAGGGGCGGACGGCGACCCGAGGCCTCCCGGTGCCGCGGTTACGAGCCGCAGCAGCAGGCGCCGCACCCGGCTCCATCCTCGAAACGTCTCGCGAAGACGCCCTCAGTGAGCCGGGATGCGTGTAGGAATATAGTCGTGTAGGAATAAAGTCAAAATTCTTTTTTAAGCCTATTCGATCGGGAGCGCAATGCGGATGCCAAGGGCTGTGCCGAGGTCGTGTGCTCCTATAGCCGAGCCCGAACGGCAGTATCGGCGACAGTCGGCGCAGATTGTGGCGCGCGCAGAACAGCCCAAGGGCGCTCAGCAGCAACACAGGCACATAGGCCACGACCGAAATCACGATGTTGCGCAGACTGATATACGGTTTATTGCTGGGCCACGCCCGCCGACTTGATTGCGGCGCTTCCGAGGATGGTGCAACAACTGAAATTCAATCGGTTCGTGCAGCGACTCTTTCCGCCGATATTCTGGAAAAGAGCTACAAACGAGCAAAGATTTGGGATCGGCGCCGTTGCGAGGCCGCTACGCTGCTCAAATCTGGCGCATAAATTGGCCCTAAGGGAATTAAAAATGCTTCGATACCGGATAATATCTGCCGCGCTTTTGTTGGCCGCATCTCTTCTGCCGGTCCATGCCGAGGAGGGTATGTGGACGTTCGACAATGTTCCGGTCGACAAGATCGCGAAGGCCTACGGCTTCAGGCCGGATCAGCGTTGGCTCGATCACGTGCGCCTATCCTCGGTTCGTTTGGCGGGCGGGTGCTCGGCAGCTTTCGTGTCGTCGAACGGCCTGGTGCAGACCAATCATCATTGCGCCCGCGGCTGCATCCAGCAGCTCTCTACGGCGACGAAGGATTTCAGCGTCACGGGATTCTACGCCCGCGAAATAAAAGACGAGGTCAAGTGCCCTGAAATCGAGGTCAACCAACTCATCGATATTCGCGATGTGACCGACCGCGTCAGGAAATCCACTGACGGCAAGGACGGGCAGGCATTCGCCGACGCCATGAAGGCTGCAAAGGCGGCGATTGCCCACAAATGCTCCGGCAACGATGAGAACATACGGTGCGACGTCGTCGAGCTATATAAAGGCGGCATTTACAATCTCTACAAATACCGACGTTATCAGGACGTGCGGCTGGTATTTACACCGGAAGACGCGATCGCAGATTTTGGCGGCGATCCCGACAATTTCGAATTTCCGCGATACGCCCTCGATCTCACTTTTCTGCGGGTCTATCGCGACGGAGTTTCCCTTGACAGCCGTACGCACTTTCTTCGTTACGCGGCGGCCGACGCAAAAGCGGGCGAATTGACATTTACGTCGGGTCACCCATGGGAGACCTTTCGACTGCAAACGGCGGAGCATCTCGAATTTTGGCGCGACCGGATAATGCCACTCTACTTTTTTCAGGAATCGGAACTCCGCGGCATGCTCACCGCGTTCTCGATGCGGGGCGCCGAGCAGGCTCGGATTGCCAGGGACAAGCTGCTGGAGATCGAAAATACACTAAAAGCCGACGAGGGGGGCTTCGCCGCGCTGGTCGATCCGACCATCATCAGGAATCGCGCGACCGCCGAACGGACATTGCGCGCCAAGGTCGATGCCGATGCGGCATTGCGCGCGCAGTATGGAGCGGTGTGGGACAATATCAGCGCCACGCTCGTTCACTACCGCGGCACGTTGGATCGATATAGGTTCGCCGAACGCGGAGACGGCTTCCGCTCGCAATTGTTTGGATTCGCAAAGACGCTGGTGCGGCACGCCGCGGAATTATCGAAGCCGGATCAAATGCGGCTCCCGGAATATACCGATGCGAATTTTCCGGAACAGCGGCAATTGCTGCTGTCGATTGCGCCCATCTACCCTGAGCTTGAAACATTCACGCTCACGTTTTCGTTGACCAAGCTGCGGGAAGCGCTCGGGCCCGACGACCCATTCGTCAAAAAAGTCCTCGGAAAGAAATCGCCCCAGCAACTTGCGGCGGAACTCGTCGAAGGGACAAAACTCGCAAGCCTCGAGCTTCGCACGCAACTGCTCAATGGTGGCCAGGCCGCGATCGCTGCATCGACCGATCCGCTGATCGTGTTTGTTCGCTCCATCGAGCCGGATGTGCGGGCCGTCCGCAAGGACTACGACAACAATGTGGAAGCGCCGCTGGGCAAATGGTACGGGCGGCTCGCGCAACTGATGTTCAAGGTGTACGGCACCTCGATCTATCCGGACGCGACCAAAACGCTACGATTGTCCTACGGCGCAGTCGCGGGCTACCAGCAAAATGGGCGGACGATCGAGCCGATGACGAATATCGGCGGATTGTTTGAGCGCGCCACCGGCGCCGAACCATTCAAGCTGCCTGACAACTGGATCGCCGCGCGCGCCTCGCTCGACCCTCGCCAACCTTTCGATTTCGTCACGACCAACGACACCGTAGGCGGCAACTCCGGTTCGCCGGTCATCAACAAGGCGGGCGAGGTTGTTGGTCTCGGGTTCGACAGCAATATGCAGTCGCTTGGCGGCGACTACGGCTATAACGCGGCCGTCAATCGCACGATCGCGGTCAACGTCGGCGCGATTCGGGAAGCACTGTCCAAGGTTTATCGAGCGGACCGTCTTGTCCGCGAGCTCGCGAACTGAGCGGCGGCGATGACAATTCAGAAAGCCTACAGCCACTTCTTCCACTTGAAGAACACCAGCGGCAGCACCGCCGCCAAGACGATCAATATCAGCGCAAACGGGTAGCCGTACTCCCACTCGAGCTCGATCATGTTGTGGTGGAAGTTCATACCGTANNGCGTTCTGCTGGATGTTGACGACGCCGAGCATGGCGTCGAGCAGGAAGGTGATCTTGTTGGCCAAGTAAGTCGCGTGATCGGACAGCGAGGTCACGTCGCGCTGCATCGACTGCAATTGCAGGCGGGCGTCCTTGGCCCATTTCATGCCTTCCGCTTCGTTGGCGAGGAACGACAGCAGGCGGCCGACCGACATTTGGCTTTCGCTCACCTTGGAAGTGAGATCGCCCTTGCGGCCGAGCGCCTTGAGCACATCGTTGTAGGACGGCGGCGCGACTTCGTCATCCGGCTCGAAGATCGAATGCGAGACCTGGTCGACCTCGGCGCCGATGCGCTCCTGGATGTCGGCGGCGCGGTCGATCACCGCGTCGAGCAAATCCATCAGCACCATCTCGCCCGTTACCTTGGGCGAGCAGGCGCGCGCCAATTTGTGCTCGACGATGGCGAACGGACGCGGTTCGTCATAGCGCACCGTGCACAGGCGGTGGCTCGACAGGATGAAGGTGACCGGGGTGGTTTTCGGCGTCGCCGTATCCGACTGACACATCAGCGTCGCGGTCATGTAGCGCGCGCCGTTCTCGATATAAAGCCGGCTGGAGACCTCGATCTCCTGCATTTCCTCGCGCGTGGGCACCGCGATCCCGAGCAGGGCTTCGACCACCTTGTCTTCCTGCAAGGTCGGCGAGACAAGATCGATCGACACCGCCGCCGGCGACGTAGACTGACCGGGCTCGACCGGAATTCGCTCGAGCGATGTGCCACGCGGAACGTAGACCGAAAGCATAGTTTCACGCTATTTTTTGCGCATGATCTTATCC
>PKXB01000217.1:0-1926 GCA_003133345.1 Hyphomicrobiales bacterium
TCGGCGGCGGCGTCAAGACCGTCGGCACGCCGCGCCTGATGACGCAGGGCACGCTGACCGCGACCGGCAGCACGCTCGATCTCGCCATTCGCGGCGACGGCTTCTTCAAGATCCAGCTGCCCGACGGCACCTTCGCCTACACCCGCGACGGCTCGTTCCAGATGGACGCGCAAGGCCGCATCGCCGGCTTCCTGACCTGGCAGAAAGCCCATCCGATGCTGCGGGCGATGCAGCGGCTGATGCCGTTCATCGCCGCCATCGCCATCGTGCTGGTGGGCTTCGCCGGAATTTCGCTGGCGCAGCTCGCCCGCGTACGGCACGAACTGGCGGCGAGCGAGGAGTTCGCGCGGCGCGCCGCCGACCAGGACAAGCTCACCGGTCTGCCCAACCACGCCAAGACGCTCGAATTGCTCGACCTCGCATTGGCCGAGCGCACCGGCGACGACGTCACGACTTTCGCCCTCATCGAGATCGACGGCATGGCGGACGTCAACGCGCAGCTCGGCGTACTCGGCAGCGACGAGTTGACCGTGGCGGTGGCCCGCCGGTTGAAGCAAGCGCTGCCGGCGCAGGCCGTGTGCGGCCGCATCGGCAGCGACGAGTTCGCGGTGGCGCTTACCGCTGGCAGTGGCGTCGATGCCGGCGCCATACTTCGCGCCACCCTCGAGGCGATCGCGCGCCCGCATTGGATCGATACCGTGGTGCGCATCAGCGCGCATGCCGGCTTCGCGCAGGCGCCGCGCCACGCCACCACCCGTGGCGAGCTGACGCGCCGGGCCGGGCTCGCGCTGCGCGCGGCCGCCAAGAAAGGCCCCGGCGCCATCGTCGGTTTCGAGCGCGCGATCGACACCTTGTCGACCGATCAGAAATTCATCCAGCGCGAATTGCCGCGCGCACTCACCGCCAACGAGTTGGAGCTGCACTATCAGCCGATCGTCGCCGCGCAAGGCGGCCGCATCGTCGGCGTCGAGGCTTTGCTGCGCTGGACCCATGCCATGCGCGGGCCGATTCCGCCTGCGATCTTCATCCCGGTCGCCGAACAGATGGGCCTGATGGACACGCTCGGCGCCTTCGTGCTGCGCCGCGCGCTGCATGAAGCCAAGCGCTGGCCGGACCTCTACGTGGCGGTGAACCTGTCGCCGCTGCAGGTGCGCGACGCATCAATCGTCGAGCTGGTGCGCGAGGCCTTGGCCGAGAGTGGCGTGCCGCCGGCGCGGCTGATGCTGGAAATCACCGAGGGCGTGCTGATCGACAATCCGGACGAGATGGTCAAGCGCATCGAGGACCTGCANNGCCAATGGCGGGGTGATCATCCAGGCCATCGTTGCGCTCGGACGCGCGCTCGGGCTGACGGTGGTGGTGGAGGGCGTGGAGACCGAGCAGCAGCGGGTCTTGCTGCGGCTGGCCGGCTGCGACGAGATGCAGGGCTACCTGTTCGCCAGGCCGGCACCGGCCAAGGCGATCGACCGGCTGCTGGCGCAAGCCAAACCCGGCCGCACGCCGTTGCCCGCCGAGGCGCTGACAGCGTAAGCG
Organism: Hyphomicrobiales bacterium; assembly: GCA_003133345.1. GTDB lineage: Bacteria > Pseudomonadota > Alphaproteobacteria > Rhizobiales > Xanthobacteraceae > Pseudolabrys. Next base: position 1,534 of record PKXB01000217.1, read on the forward strand.
CAAGCCTATAGAGTCGTCTCCGAAGCGCATGATCCCGAAAAGTGGAAACCGGTTTTCGGTGAAGATCATGCGCGACTAAAAATAAGCGCGCCCAGAGGCGCGCAGCGGAGACCACGTGATGATCCCCAATGCCTGGGCGGGCTTCGATTTCGGCCTCGGGCCCGACGTCGAAATGCTGCGTAAATCCGTGCACGATTTCGCGCAGGACCGCATCGCGCCGCGCGCCGCCGCCATCGACCGCGACAATACGTTTCCGCGCGATCTGTGGCCGGAGATGGGTGCGCTCGGCTTGCACGGCATCACGGCGGAGGAGCAATACGGCGGCTCCGGTCAGGGCTATCTCGAGCACTGCGTGGCGATGGAGGAAATCTCGCGCGCCAGCGCCTCGGTCGG
>PKXB01000217.1:1940-7186 GCA_003133345.1 Hyphomicrobiales bacterium
TGTGGATCACCAACGGCCCGGTCGCCGACACGCTGGTGGTTTACGCCAAGACCGACCGCACCGCCGGCGCGCGCGGCATCACCGCCTTCATCATCGAAAAGGGCATGAAGGGTTTTGCGCCGGCGCAGAAGCTCGACAAGCTCGGCATGCGCGGCTCCGACACCAGCGAACTGGTGTTCACCGACTGCGCGGTGCCGGAGGAGAACGTGCTGGGCGCGGTCGGCAACGGCGTCAACGTGCTGATGTCCGGCCTCGACTACGAACGCGTGGTGTTGGCCGCCGGGCCCTTGGGCATCATGCAGGCCTGCATGGACGTGGTGATCCCCTATGTGCACCAGCGCCAGCAGTTCGGTCAGGCGATCGGGCGCTTTCAGCTGATGCAGGCCAAGCTCGCCGATATGTACGTGACCATGAACGCGGCCAAGTCGTACGTGTACGCGGTGGCGCGCGCCTGCGACGACGGCCGCACCACCCGCGAGGACGCCGCCGGCGCTATCCTCTATGCCGCCGAGCGCGCCACCTGGATGGCGCTGGAGGCGATCCAGTGCCTCGGCGGCAGCGGCTACATCAACGATTTCCCCACCGGCCGCCTGCTGCGCGACNNCCAAGCTCTACGAGATCGGCGCCGGCACGAGCGAGATCAGGCGGATGCTGATCGGGCGGGAGATTTTCGAAAAGACGCGGTAGCTCTTCTCACCATTAACTTTTCCCGCCCGCGAATCATGTAGTGCATTGGCCGACTCCACCAGTGATGGGGAAAAGGCCATGATGCGGGTGCGGCTGAAAGCCGATGGGCGGATCGTCGAGATCATGCCCAACGGAGCTGAGAAAACCCTCGATCACAGCGATCCGGCGTCGTTCGTGCGCCAGGTGCGCGCGCGCTGCGGGCTCACGCAGGCGGCCTTTGCCGAAAAGATCGAGGTGCCGATCGAGACCGTGCGCAATTGGGAGCAGGGCAAGCGTCAGCCGCGCGGCCCGGCGCGCGCGCTGCTCAAGCTGATCGACAACGCGCCGGACGCGGCCTTCGCGGCTTTAGGTGGTCGCAGGCGTTAAGCCGCAATCTGCTCGCGCGGAGCAGGGCGCGCCAGCCGCATCAGCAGGAACATCGCGAACAGCGTCGCGATATAGGTCATCAGTTGCATTTCGGTCGGTCGTTCGGTGTAGCCGATCAAAGTGTGCAGCAATTTTCCGAACAGGCTGCCATCCGACAGCAGCCAGGATGTGTCCCAGACCGTGCGGTCGAGCGCGACCACCACGCCGGCATTGTTGAGGAACTGCACCGCCTGCGCCGCCATGCCGGCGGCGAGCAGCGCGATCAGCCAGCTCGTCACCGAGAAAATATAGCGGTTCGGGATCGCCAGCAGGCCGACATAAGTGAGCCCCGTGAACGCCGCGCCGGCGGCGATGCCGAGAACGCCGCCCACCAGCAAGGCCGAGCCCGAGGTGCCGGAGGCCATAATGCCATAGAGGAACAGCACCACTTCCGAGCCTTCGCGCAGCACCGCTAAGCCCACCACGATGGCGAGCGCGGTGAGCGGCTTGGCGCCTTTGCTCACTGCCGCGCCGACCTTGAGCATTTCCTCGGCGATCTCGCGGCCGTGCCGCGCCATCCAAGCGTTGTGCCACATCAGCATGACCACGGCGAGGCCGAGCACGCTGGCATTGAACAGTTCCTGCCCCGCGCCCTCGAAGGCTTGCGAGATCACGCCGGCGAATATCGCCACCACCGCCGCGCCGAGCACGCCGGCAAGGATGCCGAAGCCGACCCAGCGCCCGCGCCCGGCGACGCCGCGCGTCGCCGCCATCACAATGCCGACGATCAAGCCGGCTTCGATGACTTCGCGAAAGACGATGACGAGGGCGCCGAGCATGGTTTTATTCTGCGACCAAAAGCTTACCCATTTGCATTTCACACGAGCGAGCGGTCCACACAAAACCATTAATCACTATTGATGCAAGTCCTTATTTTCACTCTCGAATTATTCCAATGTAAGGCCGGAGCCAAAAGCTTGAGCTACCAAGTTTTGTCGCATTTTGAGCCAGCGTTAAATCGCGAAGCCATGCAAATTTCGTCCGAGAGCGGACCCGGGTTGGCAGGGCGGCGTAGACCGGGCATTCTCCGCCTCCCACCCGTCAAACCCCATTCCATCCGAGGTTCAAGGAGATCGCGATGCAATTTGTTGAAGCCCATGGTGTCCGTATTCCGCAGATCGGTCTCGGCACCATGACCCTGAAGGGGGACATTTGTGTGCAGGCGGTGAAGACCGCAATACAACTCGGCTACCGTCATATCGACACCGCTGCCTTCTACGGCAACGAGATGGAGAACGGCGAGGGCCTGCGCGCCTCCGGCGTCAAGCGCGAAGACGTGCTCATCTGCACCAAGGTGCGGGAGAACAATCTGCTGCCGGAAAACTTCACCAAGTCGCTCGACCAGAGCCTCGCCAATCTGCAATTACCCTATGTCGATCTGCTGCTGATCCATTGGAACAACAAGGACATTCCCTTCAAGATCAGCATCGGCGCCCTTTGCCAGGCCAAGAAGGACGGCAAGGCTAAGCATGTCGGCGTCGCCAATTTCACCACGGCGATGCTGGATGCGGCCTGGGCGGTGACCAGCGAGCCGCTGGTCTGCAATCAGATCGAGGTGCATCCCTTCATCAACCAGGACAAGGTACTGGCGGCCAGCAAGAAGCACGGCATGGCGGTGGTCGCCTATGTGCCGATCGCGCGCGGTAAGGTGCCGGGCGCCGAGGCGCTGGAGCGCATCGGCAAGACGCACGGCAAGAGCGCCGCGCAGGTGTCGTTGCGCTATCTGGTGCAGCTCGGCCTGTGCGCGATCCCGCGCACGGCGAACCCGGCGCACCTGAAGGAAAATCTCGACGTGTTCGACTTCAAATTGTCGGACGCCGAGATGGCGGAGCTGAAGAAGCTCAACGCCACCAATATGCGCGTGGTCAGTCCGCCGCACGCGCCGGTGTGGGATACGCCTTGATTCAGGCTGTCGAAGCCAAAGGTTTCCGCATCCCGATCGTCGGTCTCGGCACCTGGACGCTGGGCGGGCGCGACTGCGCGCGGCTGGTCGAGCAGGCGATCCGCATCGGCTATCGCCACATCGACAGCGCGCAGATGTACGCCAACGAGCGCGAAGTGGGCGAGGGGGTGCGCGCCTCCGGCTTACGCTCCGAGGTGATGGTCACCACCAAGATCCAGCCGTCGCTGCTGGCGCCGCGCGACGTCGAGCGCTCAGTGAAGGAAAGCCTGGCGCAGCTGCGGCTCGACGTCATCGACCTGTTGCTGATCCACTGGCCGAACCCGCGCGTGCCGCTGGCCGAAACGCTCGGCGCCATGGCCAAGATGAAACGCGAGGGTTACGCCAGGGCGATCGGGGTGTCGAATTTCACGGTCGCCTTGCTCGACCTGGCCAACAAAGTGTCGAGCGAGCCGCTGGTCTGCAACCAGGTCGAGTGCCATCCCTATCTCGACCAGGACAAGGTGATCGCCGCATGCCGCAAGCACGGCATGGCGATGGTGGCCTACAGCCCGATCGCGCGCGGCCAGGCCAAAGGCGACGCGCTGCTGGCGCGCATCGGCCAGGCGCACAAGAAGACCGCGGCGCAGGTCTGCCTGCGCTGGCTNNGGAGAATTTTTCGATTCTGGATTTCGACTTGTCGGATGCGGAGATGAAGGAAATCGCCGGCCTCGCCCGGAGTAGTGGCCGCATCGTTGATTGGACCTGGTCGCCGAAGTGGGATTGAGAAGTGGGATTGAACGGTGACCGCTGACCTCAGCCCCGATTGCGCCCTCGTCCTGTTCTCCGGCGGGCAGGATTCCACCGTCTGCCTGGCCTGGGCGCTGGAACGCTTCGCGCGCGTGGAAACCGTCGGCTTCGACTACGGCCAGCGCCATGCGGTCGAGCTCGACGTTCGGCCTAAGCTGCGCGCTGCGCTGGCGGCGCTGCGCCCGGAATGGAAGGCGCGGCTGGGCGACGACCATATAATAAAGCTCGATGCGCTGGCCGCCATCTCCGACAGCGCGCTCACCCGCGAAACCGCCATCGAGATCGCCGACAACGGGCTGCCGACCAGTTTCGTGCCCGGCCGCAATCTGATTTTCTTCAGCTTCGCCGGCGCGCTCGCCTATCGCCGCGGCGCCCGTCACATCGTGGCCGGCATGTGCGAGACCGACTATTCCGGTTATCCCGATTGCCGCGACGACACCGTCAAGGCCATGCAGGTGGCGCTGACGCTCGGCATGGACAACCGTTTCACCATCCATACCCCGCTGATGTGGATCGACAAGGCGGCGACCTTCGCCATGGCCGAGGAACTCGGCGGCGCGGCCTTGCTCGCGCTCGTTGTCGAGGACACCCATAGCTGTTATCTGGGCGACCGCACGCATCGGCACGATTGGGGCTATGGCTGCGGCGAGTGCCCAGCCTGCAAGCTGCGGGCGCAAGGGTTTGCGACATTCATGAGCCGGCGAAGAACAAAATGAAAATGAGCGACGTCGAAAAGCAGAAGAACATTGAGGGCTGGGTTTTTCTGGTCCTATTCTGCCTGACCATACCGGCGGCCAATTGGATGATCGGCCACGTCGGGACGCTTTGCCTGCCTAACGGCCCCTGCCTATTGCCGGTGGCGCCCCACCTCATGGCGCCGTCCGGCGTGCTGATGATCGGCGCTGCTCTGGTGCTCCGCGATCTTGTTCAGCGCCGACTAGGCGTCGAATTCGGTATTGGAGCCATCGTCGTCGGTGCTGTGATTTCGGCAGCGTTGGCGCCGGCCGCGCTGGTGATCGCCTCAGCGGCGGCGTTCCTGTTGTCCGAATTCGCCGATTTCGCGGTCTATACCCCGCTCGCCCGCCGCCGCCTGGTGCTCGCCGTGATGGCCTCCAGCCTGGTCGGCCTGGTCATCGACTCGATCGTGTTCCTGTGGCTCGCCTTCGGCTCGCTCGACTTCCTGTTCGGCCAGATCGTCGGCAAGCTCTGGATGGTGCTGCTGGCCACCCCGTTCGTCGCCTATCTGCGCCGCCGCGACCAGCGGCTCGGCCTGAAACCCGCGTGAGGAATCAATGACATCGACGCTCAAGACGCTGCGTAACGTCACCACCGGCACCATCACCACCATGCTGCTGAAGAAGGGCATCCGCCGCTCCTGGATGGCCGGCGCCATGCCCTTCGGGCTCGCAGGCAAGCGCGTGGTGGGTCCGGCCTTCACGCTGCGCTTCGTGCCGGTGCGCGAGGA
>PKXB01000217.1:7202-24527 GCA_003133345.1 Hyphomicrobiales bacterium
TTCGGCGACATCTTGTGCATGCGCATGGTCAAGCGCGGCGTATCGGCGCTGATCACCGACGGCGTGATGCGCGACAAGCATGGCGTCATCGCCACCGGCCTGCCGGTCTGGTGCGCGGGCGTGGCGGCGCCGGCCTCGGTCAACCAACTGACGTTCGTGGGCTGGAACGAGCCGATTGGCTGCGGCGGCTGCGCGATCTTCCCCGGCGACATCGTCGTCGCCGACGACGACGGCGCGGTGGTGATCCCGGCCGCGCTCGCCGATTTCGTCGCCAGCGAGGGCGCCGAGCACGAGCTCATGGAAAGCTGGCTGGTGCAGGAGGTGGAGAAGGGCGCCAAGCTGCCCGGCCTCTATCCGCCCAATGACGAGAATAAGAAGCGCTACGAGGAGTGGAAGAAGAAGCGCTAGCGCATGATCCCGAAAAGCTTGTCCTCGACTTGATCGGGGATNNGGGATGGGAACCGGTTTTCGGACAAGATCAAGCGCAACTAAAATGTCAGCCCGTCGCGGTCGGGCCGTTCACAAAACCGTGGTAATCTTTTTTGGTTATGAGCGATTCGCAGCCCGGGTTCGCGTCAGCGTGCTCGTGCGTCGTCGCGGTCACGCGATGCCAACAAGGGGCTGCCCATGGCTTTGCATATTCATATCACCCATCCCGATGCGCCGGACGAACCGGCGGCGGACCGGCTTGGCGCGCTCTATCCCGATTGGAGCGAGCACATCGTCACCATCGTCGCGGCAAGCCTGGCGGTGCTGGTCGTGGCGCTTATGGCCGTCGTGATGGGAATGGCTTAGCGTTTTTTCCGGCGCGCGGCGCCGCCGCGCCCGAAGCGATCGAAGACATTCTTGCGCAGCACGCGCATGATCCATTTCGCCCTGCCGCCAAATCCGCGCGCGCGCCGGGTGGCGCCGGTGTGAGCGTGATCGCCGCCGGCATGGTGCCGCGACGGCGTGACCAAGAGCCCGCGCGCCCGCATGAAGGCCCAGGCCAGCGGCGAGCTTCGCCGCAGCGTCGCAGCGCCTTCCTCGGACAGGAATTCCGCCACCAGAACGGGCGGCGGCGCGAACACTTCCGGCATCGCATCCGACAGTGTGCGGTCGCCCAATATGTTCCAGCGCGACGCGCCGCCCATGATCGGCGAGCGCATGGAATAGACCACCTTGGCGATCCGGCTCTCGCGGATCGCGTAGCAGCAAAAGGCGCAGGGCTCCACGTTCGCGTAGATGGTGCAGTCGGCAAGATCGGTGCTGCCGAGCGTCTTCTGTGCCTCGCAAATCGCCACCACTTCGGCATGGCGGGTGACGTCGCGGTCGTGCGCGACCTGGTTGGTGGTCTCGGCCACGATTCTGCCGTTGCGCGCGATGACGGCGCCGTAGGGATATTCGCCTTGTTCGGCCGACTGTGTAGCCAGCGCAAAGCAACGCCGCATCATGCGCTCGTCGGTGGCCTGCGCGTCGGTTTTGACCATGCTGGCTGTTCGTCAGTTCATGCCCGGACCTGGCGGCGGCGTTTGCGAAAACGCCAGGCGTGCGTCGGAGGCGAACTGCCGCCGCCACATCACGATCACGATGCCGGTGGTGGTGAGCGCCAGCGGCAGCGGGCCCAGGAACCAGCCGAGATAACCGAGCGCAAAGAAGAACGCGCGCTGGCCGCGATTGAAATGGCGGCCGGCATCGGCGCAGAGCCGGGCGGCGCGGTGGGCAAAGGCCTGTGCTGCGGCGGTGTCCTTCTGCTCCGGCGGCGGCGCCGCGCCCACCATGATGGCGAAATAATTGAACAGCCGGTACGACCAGGCGAATTTGAAGAAGGCATAGACGAAGATGATGGCGAGCCCCACCATCTTCATCTCCCACAATTCCGGCGACTGTGCGACGCCTAACGGCAGCGCGGACACGACAGTCAATACCTGCTCGGTCGAGCGCAGCAGCGTGAGCGTGCCGCCGATGGCGATCAGGCTGGTGGAGGCGAAGAAAGCGGTGCCGTTCTGCAGCGAGGCGGTGACCTGCGCATCCACCATACGCATGTCGCGCGCCAGCAGGCGCTCCATCCATTCATCGCGATAGCCGTTCATCAGCGAATTGAGGCCGCTGCGACCCTTGGCGGTGTTCTCGATCAGCAGCGAATAGCCGATCCAGACGCCGAGGAACCAGGCGAGGGCGAGCAGGTCCAGCAGGGTGAAAGCCGCCATGGGCACGACTCCTAGACCGCATGGTGCCCGCTCTCGTCGCGCGCTACAACCAGCATCGGCTTGAGCGGAGGCGGCGGCTCTGCCACCATTACTACCCGTCATTCCGGGACGCGCCGAAGGCGCGGACCCGGAATCCAGAAGCAAAAACAGTACGCGTTTCTGGTTTCCGGGTTCGCTCGCTGCCGCTCGCGCCCCGGAATGAAAAATACTCTAGGAGCCCCCATGCCGCAAAACATCACCACCGGATACCGCACCCTCGTGGACGCCGCCGAACGCGAAGTCGAGACGCTGCCGACCGAGGAGGCGATCAAGCTCGCCGGTAGCGATAGCGTGGTGCTGGTCGACATCCGCGACATCCGCGAATTGCAGCGCGAGGGCAGGGTGCCCGGCGCCTTCCATTGTCCGCGCGGCCTGCTGGAATTCTGGATCGACCCGCAGAGCCCCTATCACAAGCCGAAATTCGCCGAAGACAAGCGCTTCGTGTTCTTCTGCGCCGGCGGCTTGCGCTCGGCGCTGGCCGCGCAGACCGCCAAGCGCATGGGCCTCAAGCCGGTCGCCCATATCAAGGGCGGTTTCGGAGCCTGGAAGAAGCTGGGCGGCCCGGTGGAAGCGCCGGACACCATGCCGGGCGAGCCGAAGAAAGCGTGAGCGGTCGAACGACGATGGCGCTCAAGCTGATCATCGGCAACAAGAACTACTCCTCATGGTCGTTCCGCCCCTGGATCGCCATGAAAGTAGCCGGCATTGCCTTCGAGGAGACGGTGATTTCGCTCGATGCGGAGAATTTCAAAGCGCATGTCGGCTCCGTGTCCGGCACCGGCAAGGTGCCGGTGCTGATCGACAACGATGTGCAGGTGTGGGAATCCCTGGCGATCCTGGAATATCTGGCGGAGAAATTTCCCGCGGCCGGCCTGTGGCCGGCGGATGCCGCGGCACGGGCGCATGCGCGCGTCGTCGCCAATGAAATGCATGCCGGATTTTTACCGCTGCGCCGCTTGCTGCCGATGAATATGTGGCGACCGGTGATCAAACGCGAGCTGACGCCGGAGGCGGCCGTTAACGTGGCGCGCATCGAGGCGATCTGGAATGATTGCCGTGCGCGTTTCGGCCAAAAAGCGAACAAAGCCGGGCCGTTCCTGTTCGGCCGCTTTGGCGCCGCCGATGCCATGTATGCGCCGGTGGTCGCGCGCCTGCACACCTATGCGGTCGCGATCGGCGCCGGCGCACGCGCTTATATGGACGCGATGATGGCGCTGCCGGCCTGGCGCGAATGGCACGCTGCCGCGGTCAAGGAGCCTTGGGTGCTGGCCGCCGACGAGGTCGATTGGCCGACGGTGCTGAAGGCGTGACGCGTCGCCTTTGGCGCGCCCTGCGACGCGCGGAAGGTGAAGAACGAAAAACCCGGCGCAAGCGCCGGGCTTTCCAATTCAAGCTGCGTGGGTAACCAGCCATCAAGGCTTGACGGCTTCCTTCACCACGTCCTTGAAGCCGCCGACCGCGTTCTGAATCTTGCCGGTGGCCTGCTGCACTTTACCTTCGGTCTCAAGCTTGCTGTCACCGGTCACTTTGCCGGCGACTTCCTTAACTTTGCCTTTGGCCTGCTCGACGCTGCCTTGAATGCGATCCTTGTTCATTGTGTTCGTCCTTTCGTTATGGGGTGTAGGGGTCGTGATGACAACGAATGAACATCTACGAAGGTTCCGCCGCCGCGCACGTGCGACCGATTGCCGCGATCCGACAACGGGCGAAGCGCAATGGCAAAACGGCCGGGAATGGTCCCGGCCGTCTGCCGATTATCGAGTTACGCGTGACGCATTACGCTTCGAGAATCGCGACGATCTCGTGCGTGCGCGGATCGATGACGAGGATCTCGTTGCCGACCAGAATGTAGTCGTAGCCGCGCCACTCGGGATAGACCACGATGACTTCCACCGGCAGCGGATAGAAATGCACGCTATCCGGCACGCGGGTACCCACGCTCACTGAGATATTGAGATGCGCCGGTTCCACCTTGTTCTGCCGGAAGATGGTAGTGATCTTGCTGCGCTGCTCGGTCGACAGCTTGGCTGAACCCGCGGCCGCGCCCTGACCGGTGGTGCTCTTCTTGCTTTCGTCGGCCGATTTGGCGGCCGGCGCTGCCGTGCCTGGAGCACTTTCGGCTGTGCTGTTCGTGCTCTTGGACTTGTTCGGGCCGCCGTTGGCGTCGGATGAACCCTTGGCCGCAGGGCTGGCCTTATCCATCGTCTGGCTCTTCTTCATTTGGCTCTTGTCGGGCTCCGACGCTTTCGGCGCCTCACTGATCGTCTCCGGGCCCTTTTTCGTGCTGGCCTTCTGCTCGCCGGGCTTCAACGCTGGCGCCACCTTCTCGGCCGGCGCCTTCTGCTGCGCGGCAGGCGCGCGAGCCGGCGCTTCGTCCTTATCCATTGGTTGCGCCGATGCGGCGCCGACGCTGAGCAGCAAAGCGGCCGCTACGGTCGATAACAGTCTTGCTTTCATCATCATTGAATCCTCCTCNNGCCAAGGCACCCTGCCGCGCCAAGCAAAAGGAGGCACTTTTGGCGATTCTTTCGTCGTCAATCGACAAAAATTCAGCCGAATTTCGCGCCAATGCCGAGAAAATGCGCGCGCTCACCGCGCAATTGCAGGCGCGCCGTGCCGAGGCCGCCTTGGGCGGATCGGAAAAGTCGCGCGAACGGCATGTCGGCCGCGGCAAACTGCTTCCCCGCGAGCGGGTGATGAACCTGATCGATCCCGGCTCGCCATTCCTGGAACTGTCGCCGCTCGCCGCCTTCGACATGTATGACGGCGACATCCACGGCGCCGGCATCATTACCGGCATCGGCCGCGTCGAAGGGCGCGAATGCATGATCGTGGCCAACGACGCCACCATCAAGGGCGGCAGCTATCATCCGATGACGGTCAAAAAACATTTGCGCGCCCAAGAAATCGCGCGCGAGAACCGGCTGTCCTGCATCTATCTGGTCGACAGCGGCGGCGCCAACCTGCCGACGCAAACCGACGTGTTCCCCGACCGCGAGCATTTCGGCCGCATCTTCTACAACCAGGCGATTTTATCGAGCTTAGCGATTCCGCAGATCGCCGTGGTGATGGGCTCCTGCACCGCCGGCGGCGCCTATGTACCGGCGATGTCGGACGAGACCATCATCGTCAAAAACCAAGGCACCATCTTCCTCGGCGGCCCGCCTTTGGTGAAGGCGGCGACCGGCGAGGTGGTGAGTGCGGAGGAATTGGGCGGCGCCGACGTGCATGCGCGCAAGTCGGGCGTCGCCGATCATCTGGCGCAGGACGATCATCATGCTTTGAGCATTGCGCGGCGGATCGTCGCCAATCTCAACAGCAAGAAGACCGTGGACATTCCGCTTCATGCGCCGCGCGAGCCGGCGCTCGATATCGCGGAGCTCGATGGGCTGGTGCCGGTCGACCTCAAGAAGCAATACGACGTGCGCGAGGCGATCGCGCGCATCGTCGACGCTTCAGAGTTCGACGAGTTCAAGCAGCTTTACGGCACCACGCTGGTGACCGGCTTTGCGCATATCCACGGCATGCCGGTCGGCATCCTCGGCAACAACGGCATATTGTTTTCCGAAAGCGCACTGAAGGCTGCGCATTTTGTCGAGCTGTGCTGTCAGCGCCGCATTCCATTACTGTTTTTGCAGAACATCGTCGGCTTCATGGTCGGGCGCGACTACGAGGCCGGCGGCATCGCCAAGGACGGCGCCAAGATGGTGACCGCGGTGGCCTGCGCCCAAGTGCCCAAGATCACCCTGATCGTCGGCGGCTCATACGGCGCCGGCAATTACGGCATGTGCGGGCGCGCTTACGGGCCGCGCTTTTTGTTCATGTGGCCGAACGCGCGCATCTCGGTGATGGGCGGCGAGCAGGCGGCTTCGGTGCTGGCCACCGTCAAACGCGACAATATCGAGGCCGATGGTGCCAAGTGGTCGGCGGCCGAGGAGGAGGGCTTCAAGGCGCCGATCCGCGAGCAATACGCGGCGGAGGGCAATCCCTATTACGCCACCGCGCGACTGTGGGACGACGGCATCATCGCGCCGTCGGAGACGCGGCGGGTGCTGGCGCTGGCGTTTTCCGCCGCGCTCAACGCGCCGGTGCCGGAGACGAGGTTCGGGGTGTTTAGGATGTAGCGGTGACGAACTCGCGGTAGCTGCGCCATGTTGCCCGCGCCAGCCCTATCGCCGTCGCCGCCCAGGCCGCCAGCGCCACCCATACCATCATGAGCGAGATCGAGTGCAGCGGCGGAAAATCGGTCGCCAACGCGAGCCGCAGGCTTGCCAGCGCATACATGCCGAGCGGGAACACCAGGCTCCAGAGCATCGGAGTATAGGTGATCGGCACGCGGCAGACACCGTGCTTCCAGATGCCGAACAACAGCAGCAGCGGGATCCACCATGTCCCCCAGGCCCACATGATCAGCGTGACGCCGTCGATGAACGGCCGCATCGATTGCAGGAAGGGCAGGCCGCTGTCGGTGAGGAGCAGGGTCGAGCCGGCATTGGTGCTGATCGCCGCCGCCCCCATCACCACCCACAGCAGTGGCGTGATGTCGTCGGGGTCGAACTCTAGGAAAAAGATGCGGTGGGCGAACAGCACCATGAAGATGCCATAGAATCCGAGGCCGACGCCCCATAGCATGTGGATGAGGACGAAGATGGCGGTACCGAGCTGTCCGAGCGGCGGCGCCACCAGCGTTCCGAGGATGACCAGCGATTCCGTGCCAACGATGGCAATGAGCCAGCCACCATGGACGACGTTGGCGCCATGGGCGGTGTTGAGGAAGGTGAGTACGCCGAAACTCAGATAGATGAGGCCGAACCAGAGCACGAGGGCGAACAGCCACAGCGTCAGCGCGAACGCGCCGAAGCCGCGCAAGTGGAGGCCGATGCCGAAGACGTCGGTGCCGGCCACGATCGTGAAGAAGGAGAACACCAGACGGGGATCGATGAGATCGGCCCACAGCGCCCGGCCGAAACGAATGGCGCGGATGAGCGTCGCCGCGAGCAGGTAGGGATAAGCGATGCCGTTGACGGCAAAGAGCGCGTCGGACAACTCGCGGCGGCCTTCGAAAAAGAAGGCATTGGAGATAATGCCGGTCGCCATGACGAGCGCGAACGCGCCGGGGTAAAGCGTCGCGACCTGCCGCGCGAGCCAAGCCGGCAGGGTGGCGCTGCCCGCGGGCGATTCTTTCGGGCGCTGTTCCCGGGCGCTTTTTCGCTTCCGCGTCATGCAAGCCACCGCAAGACAGGCATTCGAATCGCCTTTAACCTAACATTCCGGCAAACGCTTGCACGGAATTGAAGCGAGGGACCAGCCCATGACGGACCGAGGATACCACTCCGCCCTCATCGTCGGCGCCGGCGCGGGGCTATCGGCCTCGCTGGCGCGCGCGTTCGCCAAGGCCGGCATGCGCGTCGCGCTGGCCGCGCGCTCGACCGACAAGCTGAGCCCCCTGGCGCAGGAAACCAGCGCGAAAATCTTCCAATGCGATGCCAGCCAGCACGCGCAAGTCGACAAGCTATTCGCCGATCTCGATGCCGGGCCGGGCGCGCCCGACGTCGTGGTCTACAACGCCAGCTATCGCACGCGCGGGCCGTTCATTGAGCTCGATCCGGCCGAGGTGGCGAAAGCGATTGCCGTCACCGCCTTCGGCGGCTTTCTGGTGGGGCTGGCGGCGGCGCGCCGCATGCTGCCGCGCGGCCACGGCGCCATTTTGTTCACCGGTGCTTCTGCAAGCGTGAAGGGCTATGCGCAGTCGACGCCGTTCGCCATGGCGAAGTTCGCGCTGCGCGGGCTGGCGCAGAGCATGGCGCGCGAATTGTCGCCGCAGGGCATTCACGTCGCGCATGTCGTGATCGATGGCGGCATCCGCAGCGCGCGCCGCGCCGAGCCGGCTGCCAGCCCGGACTCGCTGCTCGATCCCGACGCCATCGCCGCGACTTATCTCGCCGTGCTCAACCAGCCGCGCAGCGCCTGGACGCACGAGGTCGAACTGCGGCCGTGGGTGGAAAAGTTTTGACTTCCGCTCAGCGTCCGAGCATCCCGGTCACAACGTCCCAGTTGACGAAAGCCTGCTTCGGGCCGGCGTTCACCACGCCCTTGTCGTGCAAATAGGCCGAGCCGAGCAGCAGCGCCGCGCCGACGAATACGCCCAGAATGAATCTCATGATCGCCTCCCCAAAAGAAGCCGGCAGGGCCGGACCTCGCATAGTCGCATCATAACCCGATGGGTGGCACGCTCAATGGCCGCATGCTAAATGCGGGCCGCATGATAAATCCCGACGATCTCAAACAACTCGCACCGACCGGAAAACTGCGCGGCGGCGTGGTGGTATCGCCGGCGGCTTCCGTGTTTTTTGCCATCAAGGACGGCAAGGGCGAGGTGCGGGGCGTCACGCTCGATCTGCTGCGTGCCTTTGCCGAAACCCTGAAATTGCCGCTCATGCTGCAGGTCTATGACAATTCTGGCCAGGTCACTGATGCCGTTGCCAGTGCAGCCTGCGACCTCGCCTTCATGCCGCAGGACGCCGAGCGCGCCAAGAAAGTCGATTTCGGCCCGGCCTATTATTTCATCTCCAGCACCTATCTGGTGCCCGCCGGTTCCAAAATCCAAAGCATCGATGAGATCAACCGGCCGGGCGTGCGCATCGTCGCCATCTCCAACACCACGACCGCGCGCAGCGCGCGCCGCACCGCGCCCAATGCCTCGGTCGAGGAAGTGCCGAGCGTCGATCGGATGACCGCGATGGCGGCAGCGGGGCAGGGCGACGCCTTCGCGCTGTCGCATGACTCGTTTGCCGGGCTGCTGCCGAAGCTTCCCGGCGCGCGCGTGTTGCCGGGGCATTTCCAACAAACGGGGATCGCGGTGGCGGTGCCGAAGGGCCGCCCGGCGGCGCTCAAGCTCGCCAGTGGCCTGCTCGAAGATGCCAAGAAATCCGGACTGGTGCGCCGTGCGCTCGATGCCGCCGGCTTCAAGGACGCGGAAGTGGCGCCGTAGCTCTCACATCGTCACGATCACGTTGCCGATAGTCCCGCGCTCCACCGCCTCATGGGCGGCGGCTGTGTCGGCCAACGCATAGGTCGGCGTTGCGACCCGGTTGATCAGTTTGCCAATGCTAAGGGAGCTTTGCTCGAGCGCGCGGCTGATGGCGGAAACCGCGCGCTCGCGTTCGCTGGTGTCGAGCTCGTAGACCAAAAAGAATTGCACGCGAATGGATTGGGTGAGGCAGAAGAAGGCCGGCAGGCTCACCATCGGTGCGCCGGTGCCATAGACGATGACGCTGCCCTTCGGGCGTAGCACGAACGGAATGAGCTTGGCATTGGCGGTGAGATCCATCTCGATCACCGCGTCGACGCCGCGTTTGCCGGTGAGTTCCATTACCCGCTCGCCGACGTCCTCGCGCTTGTAGTCGATGGTATGATCGGCGCCGGCCTCGCGCGCGGCCGCGGCCTTCTCGGGCGAGGAAATGGTGGTGAGCACGGTCGCGCCCAGCGCCTTGGCAAACTGAATGGCGTACTGGCTGACCGACCCCGCGCCGCCGGCGATCAGCAGGGTTGTGCCCTTGTCGGCGGCGGCGAGCGCGACGGCATGAATGGCGGTCATGGCCGGAATGCCGAGGCAGGCGCCGGCCTCGAAGCTCACTTTATCCGGCAGCTTGACCGCCTGCGCGGCGGGCAGTGCTATAAATTCGGCAGCGGTGCCGAAGGCGCGCTTCCATTGCCCATTCCAGACCCAGACCCGCTCGCCCAGGCGCGATTTGGCGATGCCGTCGCCGACCTGGTCGATCTGGCCTGCGCCGTCGCTCTGCGGGATCAGGCGCGGCCAGGCAATCTTGCGGGTCGCACCCTGGCGCGATTTGACGTCGGACGGGTTGACGCCGGAGTGGCTGAGTTTGACCCGCACCTCGCCGGGGCCGGCCTGCGGCGTCTCGACCTCAGCCACGCGCAGTACCTCGCGCGCGGAACCGTTCTGTTCGTAATAGGCGGCTCGCATGCGTTGTCTCCCCGGGTGATCCGCAACACTATCACCTGGCGGCGCGAACGAAATCCGTTGCGGAACCGGAGCCGGGGTTTAAGCGCTATTCAAATATAACTATATATAGCAGACAGGCCGCAAGAAGGAGGTCGACGATGCAATACCGTGTCTATAGCGGCCCAAAAGGGTCCGGCGAAATATCTCCGATCGCCAAGGAGCGGATGCTGTTCAAGGAATTCGCCGCGCTCGACGATGCCCTGTCATGGGCGCGCCATGTCGAGCAGGGCGGGCGCGTCCCGCTGTTGGTTGAAGGTGACGACGGCACCCGGATGGACCGCCGCGCCATCGCCGACGCGCTCGGGGTCGGCCAGCGCGAGCAGGTCGGCCGCTAAGCAGTGAAGGCAGTTCTGGCTCGCAAGCCTTAGCCGGCGACACGGGTCCATTCGGAGCGGGCGCGCTGGGTGAGTTGCTCCCATTTGGTGCCGACCACGTCCCAATTGACCATTGGCCGTTGCACGCTGGCCGGCGCGTTCGCGGCCGCGAGCGTGTTGTGAGAGTCGTAGAGATAGGCGCCGCCGACGGTCAAAACGACGCCGAGAATGATCCCAAGCAGGACTCGCATGTGAAACCTCCACGTCCCCCGCACCAGAACGCGGGTGCTGACCTACGGTTCCACGGTCGAAGGGCGCTTCTGTGCTCCTTTAGGGGCAGGGGCTGGGCGACTTTCGGCGCGCGGCTTGCGGCTCGTTAACTATCCGGAACCTTTTGTTGTAACCCATTGAAAACGCTTTGGTTCCGACTTCAAAATCTTCGCACCGAGGCAAAATAAGCTGCTATATTGACGTCATGAGCAGCAATTCCACCAAAACCGCCGGCCGGTCGTCCAAAGCCACCCGGCGACCCGACAAAAAAGGCGCCAAGAGCGCCCGCGCCGAGATGAAGAAGGCGTCGAAATCGGCCCGCCGTCCGGTCAGCAAGGCTACGCGGCCCAACGCCGCCACGGCTATCCGCGCGCCCAGCATCGCTCCCAAGTTGGCGCTCANNCGCGGACGACATCAAGATCATGGCGCACAAGTACCAGGTCGGCGAGACGGTTTACTTCACCTCGCCGACGTTTGGCCGCGCCGCCGCCACCGGCAGCTATACGGTGCTCAAGCTGCTGCCGTCGGAAGGCGACGACTACCAGTACCGGATCAAGAGTTCCGGCGAGGCCTTCGAACGCGTCGCCAAGGAAAGCCAGCTCGACCGCGTCTAGCGCATGATCCCGAAAAGTGGGAACCGGTTTTCGGACAAGATCATGCGCCAATATATAAATGCGCGGCCGGACGCGCGCGCTTTCGCCTCCGCCATCGACTATGATGCGTGACCAAGGACGCGATACCTGTCGCACGCCATGATCCCGAAAAGTGGGAACCGGTTTTCGGACAAGATCATGCGCCAGTGAGAAAGAGGACCGCATGCCGATCTACATCACGCAAGGGCGCTACACCCGCGAGGCCGTCAAGGGCATGATCGTCAAGCCGGAAGACCGCGCCGACGCGGTCGGCCGCGCCATGGCCAAGGCCGGCGGCCGTCTGATCGGCTACTACATCACCTTCGGCGACTACGACTTTCTGACGATTGCCGAGGCGCCGAGCGAGATTCAAATGGCCGCCGTGCTGCTGGCGGCGGCCGGCGGCGGCGGCGTCACCGATCTGCGCACCACGCTGGCAATGACTTCGGTGGAGGCTAAAGGCGCCTTTGCGGCGGCGGGCGATCTGGCGCCGGGCTTCAAGTCGGCGGGCGGCACGTGATCCGAGGCGTCACAAGGAATAAACAAAAACACCCAAACGTTATCGTCAGCCTGAACAAAAGCCCGGCGCATGATCCCGAAAAGTAGGAACCGATTTTCGGATAAGATCATCCGCAAACTATAAACGGAGGATTCATGCTCAAAGTTCTGCGTTTTATCGCGTTGGCGTTATTGCCGGCATTGCTGGCGTGGCCTGCTTCGGCGGAAACCTATCCGAGCCGCACGGTCCGGCTGATCGTGCCGTTCGGAGCCGGCGGGCCGGCTGACGTCTATGCCCGCATTCTCGCCAAATATTTGTCCGAGGAAACCAAGCAATCCTTCGTGGTGGAGGACCGCCCGGGCGCCGGCTCGTTGGTCGGCACCGACGTGGTCGCAAAATCCGCGCCCGACGGCTACACGCTCTTGGTGATGTCGAACACCCACACCACCAACGAGTCGCTGCTGCCCAACAAGCCGTATCAGCTGATGCGCGACTTCGTGCCGGTGGCGACCATCAACTATTCCGACCTGCTGATGGTGGTGCATCCCGACGTGCCGGCCAAGACGGTGGCGGAATTCATCGCGCTGGCCAAAAAGGATCCGGGCAAGCTCAACTACGCTTCGTCCGGCCCGGGCACGCCCTATCACATGGCCGGCGAGCTGTTCAAAGCCATGAGCGGCACCGACATCGTGCATGTGCCGCACAAGGCCTCGGGCGATATGCGCAACAGCGTGCTGTCGGGCAACGTGCAGATGATGTTCGATGCCATCACCGTGATGTCGGAGTTGGCCAAGGCCGGCAAGGTGCGCGCACTCGCGACGAGCGGCAAAGAGCGCAACCCGCTCACGCCCGACCTGCCGACCGTGGGCGAGACCGTGCCCGGCTATGAATCGACCATTTGGATAGGCCTGATGGCGCCGAAGGGCACGCCCAAGGAGGTCGTCACCTTCCTCAACACCTCGATCAACAAAGTGATCAATCTGCCCGCGGTCAAGGAAGCCTGGCTCAAGCANNGGCGCCATTCCGCTGGTGAAGACGCCGGAGGAGTTCGACGCCTTTCTGCGTAAGGACATCGAGAAATGGGCCCATGTGGTAAAGGTATCGGGGGCCAAGATCCAATAACGGACAAAATAGCCGGAGGGCTACGCTGACCATGGGTGGCACNNTCGCTGAACGGCCTGTTGTCGAGCCCGCTGGTGCCTATCCTCGGCGTACTGGCGGCGGTGGGCATGATGTTCCTGCTCATGAAGTACCGCCTCGCCCGGGTGGACGGCATGCGCCGTCTGCTGCTGCCGATCGTGGTGGTGGTGCTGGCCGGCGTCGCGGTGGTGTCCATTCTCGCACGCATGGCACAGGATGAGCGCGGGGCCGAGCGTCGCGCACTGGCGCAGCGTAGCGCGGAACTGACCGCCCAGACGCTGGCGCCCGGCTCGACGCTCGCCTGCCTCGACGGCGCCGCCGGCGAAGCGGTGGAGGGTGCCTGCGAGAAGACGGTGTTCGCCGGTCCGCAAAGCACCGCCGCCGCGGTCGCCTATATGGCGGCGCGGCTGACGCTGCTGGCCGACGGGCTCGCCTTCGCCCGCCACGGCGACGCCGATTTCCCCGCCGCATTGGCCGGCCTGCGCCGCGCCATCGAACTCGACCGCTTCGGCATCGCCGCCCATGTGCTGGCGGTGCGCGATGGCTGCACCGCCGAGCGCTGCGCCGCCTTCGCGCTGCTCGGCGATGCCGATGTGATCAAGTCCAATCTCAAGGCGCAGGTCTTCAACCAATATGTCTCGCGCTATGCCGTGGACTGGAACAAGTTCGCGCCCACGGTCGACAAGCTGGCGCCGGCGCCGCTCGCCAGCGTGCTCGAGCCGACCGCGCCGTCCAAGACCCCGTTGGGGAGCAAATACTCCTTCCCCTCCGCCGCCTCGATCCCGCCGGTGAGCATCATGAATGCCGAGCCGATGCTGCCCAAGCAAGCGACCGATGCGCAGGCCGCGCAGCCGTCCGCCCCGCCCGCCGGCCCGGAAAATGCACCCGCGCCGGCAGCGCCGAAACGGCCGCAGCCCCCAGCAGCGGCGCCGCTGCCCCTGCGTTAGTATCGGCGTAAGCTGACGCCGGGCCCATTGATGTTCAAATCCGTCCTGATCGCCAATCGCGGCGAAATCGCCTGCCGCATTGCCCGCACCGCCAAGCGGCTGGGTCTGCGCACCATCGCGGTCTATTCGGAGGCGGATAGCGCCGCGCTGCATGTGCGGCTTGCCGACGAGGCGCATCCGATCGGCCCGGCGCCGGCCGCCGACAGCTATCTGCGCATCAACGCCCTGATCGCCG
This sequence comes from Hyphomicrobiales bacterium, assembly GCA_003133345.1. Taxonomy (GTDB): domain Bacteria; phylum Pseudomonadota; class Alphaproteobacteria; order Rhizobiales; family Xanthobacteraceae; genus Pseudolabrys. The sequence goes on from PKXB01000217.1 coordinate 21,494, forward strand.
CCGCCAAACAAGTGCACGCGCAATGCATCCACCCCGGCTACGGCTTCCTCGCGGAGAACGCTGATTTTGCGCAAGCCTGCATCGATGCCGGGATCGTCTTCGTCGGGCCGAAACCGGCGGCGATCCGCGCCATGGGCCTTAAAAACAGCGCCAAGGCGCTGATGGAAAAAGCCGGCGTGCCGGTGGTGCCCGGCTATCACGGCGACATGCAGGAACCGAAATTTCTCAAGCAGAAAGCTTACGAGATCGGCTATCCGGTGTTGATCAAGGCGGTGGCCGGGGGCGGCGGCAAGGGCATGCGCCGGGTCGATCGCCACGCCGATTTCGACGCCGCGCTCGCCGCGGCCATGCGCGAGGCGAAAGCGGCCTTCGGCGACGAGCGCGTGCTGATCGAGAAATATGTCAACGCGCCGCGCCATATCGAGATGCAGGTATTCGCCGACCGCCACGGCAACGCCATCCATCTCAACGAGCGCGATTGCTCGCTCCAGCGCCGCCACCAAAAAGTCATCGAGGAAGCGCCGGCGCCGGGCATGAGCGCGCAACTGCGCGCCGCCATGGGCGAAGCCGCGGTCGCCGCCGCCAAGGCGGCCGGTTATGAAGGCGCCGGCACGGTCGAGTTCATCGCCGACGGCACGGGCGGACTGAAGCAAGACCGCTTCTGGTTCATGGAGATGAACACGCGCCTGCAGGTCGAGCATCCGGTGACCGAGGCGGTGACCGGGCTCGATCTGGTGGAATGGCAGTTCCGNNGCGCGGCTTTACGCGGAGGATCCCGAGCGCGGCTTCCTGCCGTCGACCGGAAGGCTGATCGCGCTCAAGTTTCCGCAAGGCGAGGGGCTGCGCGTCGATACCGGCGTCGAAGAGGGCTCCGAGGTCACCCCGTTCTACGATCCGATGCTCGCCAAGCTGATCGCCCACGGCAACAGCCGCCATGAGGCGCTCGACCGGCTGGCGGGCGCACTCGACAACACCATCGTTGTCGGCCCGCGCAGCAATGCCGGCTTCCTGGCCGCGCTCTGCCGCGCCGCCGAATTCCGCAAAGGTGATTTCGACACCGGCTTCATCGACCGCAACCTTGCCGCGCTCGGCGCCGTCCCACAGGGCCTCGACCGCGCCGCCGCCGCGCTCGGCACGCAGAAGCTGGTGGAGCGCGAAAGCGCCCGCATCGCCGCGGTATTCGAGCGCGAGCCCGACGCGCCGGCCTCNNGCGGTCTATGTGCTGCGCCACGGCCGTCAGACCAAGGTCAGCTTACGCGATCTGAGCCTCGACGAGGCTGGGGATGATGCGGCAGGCGGGCTTGTGCGCGCGCCCATGCATGGCAAGGTTCTGGCGCTCTTGGTGGAGCAGGGCGAGCGCGTCAGGCGCGGGCAACGTCTCGCCATCATCGAGGCGATGAAGATGGAGCACACTTTGACCGCGCCGATCGACGGCACCGTTGCCGAGATCGCGGTCGCCGCCGACGCGCAGGTGGCCGAGGGCGCCAAGGTGATGGTGATCGAGCCCGTAAAAGAATAGTTTGGAATTCCGCAATGCCGCTTCATCTCATCAAGCTGTGCGTCGGCTGCGACTCGGTCGCCGACCTGGAAGACTGGATCAAACAAAAACTCAAAGAGAAGAAGCGGCGCGGGCAGAAACTCGAGCACATCCACACCACCCGCATGGTGCCCAAGCGCGCCGATGAGCTGGCCGACGGCGGCTCGCTTTTTTGGGTGATCCGCGGCCAGATCAGCTGCCGCGAGCGCATCCTCGACATCCGCCCGTTCACCGACAAAGACGGCATCGGCCGCTGCCGCGTGGTGCTCGACGGCAAACTGGTGCTGGTCGAGCCGCGCCCGCGCTCGGCCTTCCAGGGCTGGCGCTATCTCGAAGTCAAGGAAGCGCCACGCGATCTGTCGCGCGCAGCCCCCGGCGCCGCCAAGATGCCCGAGCAAATGCGGCGCGAACTGCGCGAGTTGGGGCTGCTCTAGACCGCAATATTATCGATTAGCCGCGTCTTGCCGATCTTGGCGGCNNCATGGCGCGCTTCCAGGTAATCGAGTGCAAAGCCGGTGCGTCCGATCTCGGCGCGAGCCTCTTCCAGCACCATTTCGATCGGCTCGCCTTGCTTGATGCGCACGGCGCTGGCCTTCAGCCCGCGGTATAGCAGCGGCGCGGCGCTGCGCTCGGCCGCCGACAGATAGGCGTTGCGCGACGACAGCGCGAGGCCGTCCTGCTCGCGCACGGTCGGCACGCCGATCACCTTGACGGCCAAGTCGAGATCCTGCGCCATCTGGGTGACGACGCGGAGCTGCTGGTAGTCCTTCTCGCCGAATAAGGCGAAGTCGGGCGCGGTTTGCGTGAACAGCTTGGCCACCACGGTGGCGACGCCGCCGAAGAAATGCGGGCGGAACTTGTCCTCGAGCCCGGCCTTGGCGGCGCCTTGCGGCTCGATGCGGGTGGCGAAACCTGCCGGGTACATCACCTCGGCCGACGGTGCCCACACCAGGTCGGCCTTGGCCGTTTGCAGCGCCTTGAGATCGGCCGCAAAGCCGCGCGGATAGCTGCCGAAGTCCTCATGCGGCGCGAACTGCGTAGGATTAACGAAGATCGAGACCACCACGTGGCGGGCGCGCCGGCGCGCCTCGCGCACCAGCGCCAAGTGACCGCGGTGCAGGGCGCCCATGGTCGGCACCAGGGCGATCCGTTCGTCGGTGTCCCGGAACGGTGCAAGGGCGCGGCGGAGCGATGGAACCGTGCGCGCGACGGTCGGGCGGTCTGCCATAATTCGTGCGCCTGTCGGCTGATTGTCGCAAAACCGGGCTAGCCCATAGCAAAACGCCGCCGGTCCGGCCACGCGGGAACTGGCGAAATCATAACGAGCTTGACTATAGCGCGGTAAAAATTCGAGAATTGAACGCCCGGGGGGCGCGTCATGTTAGTGCAGTCGATCGAGCAGGCTCGTCAGTCCGCTCACGTGGTCGTTCTCGGCAACGAGAAAGGCGGGTCGGGTAAATCCACCACTGCTCTGCACATTGCGGTCGCGCTGCTCAA
>PKXB01000230.1:0-1021 GCA_003133345.1 Hyphomicrobiales bacterium
GTTTATCTGGGTACAGACCCTACTCTCCTGGAAAATTGCGCCGTCTCGCCAGTCTTATCGATCACCTTGGGCTAAAGCCTTCGTTATCTATCGGGAATTTGCGGTATCAACTATTCCACCGTACCGTTGCTACTTTGCTCGAAGCGGAGCGCTCCAAAATCAGCGTAGCCGCAATGATTGTACAATCTTTCAGCCCTGAACTTGTTGGCTTCAAAGATTTTCAGAATTTTGCTTCTGCTATGGAAATACCAGTGGCGGCACCGGGCAAGCTTTCTGATCCTAAAATGCTAAGAAATGTTCAGTTCCGGTTGGGCTGGACAGTCAACAGCTTACGTTCGGACTGAGTGTTGCATGGACCTCACCCGCACCCCCTCCTTCCGCCTCGACGGCCGCCGCGCGCTGGTGACCGGCGGCGGGCGTGGGCTTGGGCTTGCTGCCGCCTCGGCGCTGGCCGATGCCGGCGCGCATGTGACGCTCGCCGCCCGCACGTCCAAAGAGATCGAGGAAGCCGCCGACGCCATCCGCGCGCGCGGGCAGCAGGCCGCGCCGCTTACCCTCGACGTGCGAAATGTCGATGCGGTGAAGACCGCCATCGCTGCGCAGCCGCCGTTCGACATCCTTGTGAACAACGCCGGCACCAACAAACCGGCGCCGTTCGTCGACGTGAAGGTGGAGGATTTCGATTTTGTGTTCGAGCTCAACGTGCGCGCAACCTATTTCGTGGCGCAGGCGGTGGCGCGGGCACTGATCGCAGCCAACAAGCCCGGCTCGATCATCAACATGTCGTCGCAGATGGGCCATGTCGGCGGCCCCACGCGCACGGTCTACTGCGCCACCAAGCACGCGATGGAAGGTTTCACCAAGGCGATGGCGATCGAGCTGGCGCCGCACAAGATCCGCGTCAACACGCTGGCCCCCACGTTTATCGAGACGCCAATGACAAGGCCGTTTTTCCAGAACGAAGCGTTCCGCAAGGACACGCTCAACCGCATCAAGCTTGGCCGCCTCGGCCAGCTCGAGG
>PKXB01000230.1:1060-1346 GCA_003133345.1 Hyphomicrobiales bacterium
TCGGCCATGAACTTCGGCCGGAACAGGCTGGGCACGTCGAGCCGCGGGGCGCCTTTCAGCGTGTTCATCAGCACCTCGTCCTCGGCGTTCTCGAAAGCGCGCATCACATTCGGCGACATCCGCGGATCGAAGCTGATGTGNNTGGTGATCGACGGCGGCTGGACGGCGGAGTGATGCTCTTATCCCTCCCCGCTTGCGGGGAGGGATAAAGACTACTTCAGCTTCGGCAGATCCGCGAAATATTCCGGGTGTTCCTTCTCCACCTCGGCCATGAACTTCGGCCGGA
>PKXB01000230.1:1464-3423 GCA_003133345.1 Hyphomicrobiales bacterium
CCAGGCCGGCGGCGATCGCCTTGGCCAGTTCCGGCTTGCTCTCGATCGTCGGCCCGTGCGCGGTCGCCACCATCACGTAGGACATGTGTTGGCCGCCGCGGATCACCTCATACGAATCCGGCACCTGCGTCAGCACCTGCGTCACATAGGGCTCCCACGACACCACCGCGTCGACCTTGCCCTCGGCCAGCGCCGGGGCGAGGCCGAACTGCGACCAGATGTTCTCGATGGTGAGCTCCTCGTATTTCATCTTGGCGCGGCGCAGCACCATCTTGAAATACTCGTCGGAGGTCTGCCCGCGCGCCAGCCCGATCTTCTTGCCCTTGAGATCGGCCAGCTTGCCGCCCTCGATGCCCCGGCCCTTCTTGGTGACGATGGCGAGCGGTGTGTCGCAATTGTCTTTGGTGGCGTCGTTCATGATGAGACCGATCACCTTGAACGGCTCGCCGGCATGCACCGCCTTGAGGTAGGTGGTGGTGCTCATGTCGCCGATCTGCGCGCGGCCGTCGTGCATGGCATTGACCATGTCGGTGCCGGTATCGACCACCAGCATCTTGGCGTCGACGCCGTGCTTCTTGAAGAAGCCCTTCTCCGCGCCGATGAACATCGGCAGATGACCGAAATTATTTCCGATCACCACGTCGAGCTTGGGCAGTTCCACCATTGTCTTTACTCCCGGTTTTTCTAGTCCGCGCTGTCAGGACGGCTTCAGCACCTGCGGATTGACGCAATTCGGCGGCATGCGGCCGTCGATCAGCGCTTGAATGTTGTCGACCACGGTGTTCGCCATCAGGTCGCGCACTTCCATCACCGCGCTGCCGAGATGCGGCGTCAGCACCACGTTCTTCATCTTCAGCAAGGCCGGCGGAACCTTCGGCTCGTTCTCGAACACGTCGAGCCCGGCGCCGGCGATGCGTTTCTGCTTCAGCGCGCGCACCAGCGCCGCTTCGTCGATGACGGCGCCGCGCGCGGTATTGATGATGAAGGCGGTGGGCTTCATCAAGGCGAATTCCCGGTCCGAGATCATGTGCCGCGTTTCGGCGTTGAGCGGCGGATGCAGCGAGACGAAATCGGATTCCGCCAGCAATTGATCGAGCGGCATGTATTCGATCTGCAATTCACGCTCGAGCTCCGGCTTGCGGCGCGGCCCCCAATAAATCACCCGCATGCCGAAGCCGCGGGCGCGGCGCGCGGTCGCCTGCCCGATACGGCCGACCGCGATCAGGCCAATAGTCTTGCCATGCACGAAGCTGCCGACCAGGTGGTTCGACTGCGAGCCGGGGAAGCGGCTGGCGCGCACCGAGCGGTCGCCCTCGATCATTCGTCGCGCCACCGCGATCATCAGCCCTAAATGCAAGTCGGCGACGGACTCCGCCACAATCGGCGGCACCACGGTGACCGCGATGCCGCGCTTGCTGGCTTCCGCGAGGTCGATATTGTCGGGCGTGATCGACATCGAGGCGACCGCGCGCAATTTCGGATTGGCGGCGAGTACGGCGCGGTCGACCTTGTCGTGCAGCAGCGAAAACAGGATATCGCATTTTTTCACCGCCGCGATCAGCTTCGGCTTGGCGATGATCTTGCTGGAGTCGGTATTGATCTTGACGTCGGCGATGGTGCGCAGCCGGTCGAGCGCGCTGGGCGCGATCGGCTGGCTGACGAAGACGCGCGGTTTGCCGGTCACCGCAGCCACCTTACAATACCTGCGACCCCGTCGACAGCACATTGCGAGCCATCGGGAATCTTGCGGGTGGCGTCGAGCACACCCAAAACCATGGGAATGCCGCGTTCGCGCGCGAGCGAGGCGAGATGCGAGGTGGAGCCGCCGAGTTCGGCCACCACGCCGGCCACCCGCGGCAGGATCTGGCTGAGCGCCGGGCCGGCCACGCGCGTCACCAGGATGTCGCCCTGGCCGACGCGCGACAATTCGCATTCGCAGTTCACCACCACCGCGCGGCC
>PKXB01000230.1:3529-9395 GCA_003133345.1 Hyphomicrobiales bacterium
CACGCCGTGCTCGCAGGTGTCGCGATGGCCCTTGCGGCCGGCTTCCACCGTGCGCAGGAAACCGTTTTTGCCGAGCACGATGCGGTCCGGCACCACTTCTCCTTGAGCAATCGCCGAGCCCAGCCCCCAGGTGGCCGAGATCAGCATATGGCCTTCGGCGGTCTCGCTCAGGCCACCGCCGGACGCGCGCGCGGAAATCAGCGGCTGGATCAGCACGCCCATCGCGGTGTCGGCCGGCGACAGTTCATGATTTTCCATGTAGCGGCGGGCGTGCGAGGTCCACAGCGCCGCCCAGCAGGCGCGCACCGCGGTCAGGAATTCGGCCTCAATGCTGAGCCCCAGAAAACTTTCGAACTGGCCGGCGAAATTCGCACCCTTGCGGTCCTCGAGCAGCGCCGAGGAACGCACCACACCGAGGGCACCGGTTGCACACTGCGCGCGCCAGGCCGCCAGCAAGGGTTCGAGAATTTCCGGCGCAATCGGCTGCTCGTGGAGCGCCAGCCGGATCGTGATCGAGAGCCGGCGCGAGGCCGACTGATCGGCCTCGTTGTATTGCGCCACCATGTCCGCGATGCCGAGATGGCGCAGCTGATAATGATAGGCCGCCGCCGTGAGCGAAAATCCGCCCGGCGTCGGCAGGCCGGCTTGCGTCAGCGTGGCGAGATTAGCCGCCTTCGGCCCGACGTTTTCAGGATCGGTGGCGGCCGGATCGGAGAGCGGGAGGATGAAGGGCATGTCGCTCATGAATTTACCGGCGTGCTCTTCTGCTCCCTCTCCCCTTTGGGGAGAGGGTCGGGGTGAGGGGATTCCGCGCCTATCGATAGACTGTAACCCCTCACCCGCTCGCTTCGCTCGCGACCTCTCCCTATGGGAGAGGTGAAGATCATTTCACGTGATCGCCGTAGCCCGGCATCGGATCGACGACGGTAATCTGCTTGACCGGGAAGTTAGACACGATCTCGATCTCGTTCTTCTTCACGATCAGCATTTCCTCGATCCGCACGCCGTAGCGGAACTTCTTGCCGTGCTGGGTCTCGAGCGCGAAGGTCATCCCTTCCAAGATCTCCACCGGGTGATCGAGCGACCAGATGCGCGAGATCACCGGCGGATCGTATTGCGCCAGCCCGAGCCCGTGGCCCCACAGATTGGCGGCGGCCTGGTCCTCGTCCTCGTAGCCCCAGGTCTCCATCGCCGACGGCCACTTCAGCGCGATCTCGCGCGTGGTGGTGCCGACCTTCACCGCGCCGATCGAATCGTACAGCCATTTGAGCGCGATATCGTAGGTGTCCTTCTGCTCCTGCGTGGGCTCTTTGCCGACGCAATAGGTGCGGTAATAGCAGGACTTGTAGCCGTTCCAGGTCACCGCCGCGAGATCCATGAACACGATGTCGCCGGGCTGGATGATGCGGTCGGAGAAGTTGCGCCAGTTCGGCCAGGTGTTCGGACCGGACGACACGATCACGTCCTCGACGTCCTCGATACCGGGAATATTATAGAGATACTTCATCAGATGCGCGGTGACCTGGTTCTCGGTGACGCCGGGGCGCAGGAACTTCATGCACTCCCAGTGCGTGGCGTCGCAGATGGCGCCGACGATGCGGAAACACTCCTGCTCGTCGAGGTTCTTGACCGCACGCGCTTCCATCATCGGGGTCATGCCGTCGACCCAGTTGATGTTGTGCTCCTTGAAGACCTGGATCATGTTGATGTCGATGAAGTCGCACCCGAGCTTCTGGCCCGCGACGCCGTTGTCCTTCATCGCCTGGATCACCGCCTTCGCGAATTTGGTCACCTGCTGGGTCGAGGCGGGACCGGCGGCGCCTTTGATCCAGGCGAACGAGTGACGCACGTTCTCTTTCGGAATCCACGGCACATGCCGCTCGATCTGGAAGCCGATGTCGCCTTGTTCGAACAGAATTGGCCGGCCGTCGCCGCACAGCATGGCGTAGCGCAGGCCGGGCTTGAGCCGGCACCAGCCCGGGGTCAGCGTGGCGGTGATGTAGCGCACGTTCTCGTCGTACATGCAGAGCACGGCGCCGAGGCCGTGCTTTTTCATCATCTTGCGCGCGCGCTCGATGCGGTATTCGCGCAGCCGGTCCCAGTTGACCCGCTGCTGCCAATCCATCCCCGCGATGCCGAAATTCGCAACACCCATGACGTCCTCCCGCGCGGCGCGTGGACCGCACCGTTTCCTGGCCAATTCGCGGGGATGTTATTCGGATGGCGCCCCTGAAAGAAATAATATAATCATGGCTTCGGCATTATTTTTTATAATAGGGCTGGTGCATGCGTAATATCCCCCTGGGGCAGATCCGCGCCGTCATCGCGGTCTGCGAGGAAGCCTCCTTCACCCGTGCGGCCGAACGGGAAAACGCCACCCAATCGGGCATTTCGCAGCATGTGGCGGCGGTCGAGCGCAAGCTCGGGGTCAAGCTGTTCGAGCGCGCGGCCGGGCGCGTGACGCCGACNNTTCACCCGCGCGGTGCTGGCGCCGGTGCTCGACGACTTCGTGCCGCGCTGCCCGGAGGTGCGCCTGCACATCGTCGAGGGCTATAGCGGGCTGCTCACCGAAATGACGCTCGACGAAGAGCTCGACTTCGCGGTGGTGCCGGCCTTCGAGGGCACCATCGGCCTGAAATCGCGCCTGCTGGTGCGCGACCGCGAAATGCTGATCTCCGGTCCGAAGCGCGGGTTTGCGCCGCTGGCGCCGCTGCGGCTTTCCGAATGCGCGCCGCTGAAATTCGTGGTGCCGGGNNACGCTCGAATTCGTCGCCCGCTCCGACTGGGTGACGATCCTGCCGAGCGTGATCTCGATCAACGACATCGGCCGCGGCGAGTTGATCGTCAATCCGATCGTGGCGCCCGAGCTGCACGCCGAGTTCGTGGTGATCCAGCCGACCCGGCGCACGCTGTCGACCCAGGCGCGGATGTTCCTGCAACGCTTCGAAGCCGAAGTCGCGCATATCCACGAGGTGTGGGACGAGGCGATTAAGGGACCGAAGAAGACAAAACTGCGCGCGGCGATTTGAGGTGCAGTTTACGTGAGCGCTGTTGCCGCGGCTTGCGCCTCCGGGACGACGTCATGATCGTAAAGCCGCTTGCGGAACGCGGCGTGGGCTTTGAGCTCGGCGTCGCGCACGCCCAGATCCGCGTAGGAGGAGTCGTAGCGCAGGCCGTTCTCACGCGCGCCGCGCTGGACCAGCGCGACCCGCTCACGGCGCAGGCGATCATAGGCGAGCAGCGCCGCCGGCGTAGTCTTTCGGTCCGCGCGCGCCAGGATTGTCGCCAGCGCCATGCCATCCTCGATCGACTGGTTGGCGCCCTGTCCGAGATGGGGCAGCATCGGATGCGCGGCATCGCCGAGCAGGGTCAGCCGCCCCCGGGTCCAGGTCGCCAGCGGCTCGCGGTCATAGAGAGCCCAGCGGAAGGTCGCTTGCACCTGGCTCAGCAATCGTTCGATGCGTGGGTCCCAGCCGGCGAACTCCCGGCGCAGCACGTCGGGGTCGCCAGGCGCCGACCACGATTCCTTCATCTCCTGGTCCGCCGGCACGAAGCCGACATAGTTGATGAGCTGCCCGGCGCGCACGGGAAAGGTGAGGAAGTGTTTGCCTTGGCCCAGCCACATCAGCCAGGCGTCGGTTGGCCAGTCCGGCACACGCTCATGCGCAAGCACGCCGCGGTAGGCGACCGACCCATGGAACACCGGGCGGGATGGCGGAGCGACGGATTGCCGAAGCTCGGAGTGGATGCCGTCCGCGGCAATGACGACGTGTCCTTCGGCGACCGCGCCATTGGCGAACGACACGCGCGCCACGTCGCCGTCCTGCTCAAAGCCGCTGCACCGGTGGCCGGTGTGCACGACCTCGGCGGGCAGAGCGCTGGCCAGCATGTCGACAAGATCGGCGCGGTGCATCCCAAAGGTCGCGTTCCAGCCCGAGGAGTCCGTCACCTGGACCGGCGCGATCGGCGCCCCGTCGTGGCGAAAGTAGTGAGAACCGGTGCCCACGCGGGCTCCCCACTTCTCGACCGCGCCCTTGAGTCCAACCCGCTGCAGTTGGCGCACGCTGTTCGGCGTCAGGAACACCCCGGCGCCGACCTCACCGAGCGCGGGGGCCTGCTCATAGACCGAGACCCGCAGGCCGTGCGCGATCAGCGCGTTGGCGGCGAACAGGCCGCCAATTCCGCCGCCGACGACTATGACATCGGGTCGCGACTGCACCATCATCACACCGTCATCCACGCGCCGTTGGCGTCCACCGACTTGAACACCGCTTCGAGCGCCGCCGCGGTCTGCAAAATGCCCGCGGGCGAGATCGGGAACGTGCCCTGCCCGAGCGCAGCCTTGGCGAAATAATCCAGATTGCGACCGAGATGAAAGTCGGCCGGGCGGTCGATGATTTCCGGCTCCTGGCCGGCGCGACGCACGATCGCGCGCGTCTCGCTCACGCTCTCGGCGCGGCAATTCTCGCCATAGACCGCGATGCGCCAGTCGAACGGCGTCTTGANNCCTTCGACAGCGCGCTGATGCGCCGCATCGGGCCGACCAGGTCGCGAAAACAGTCGAGCACGTGGATGCCCATGCCGGTCATGCCGCCGGCGCGGCTTTCCGCCGCGACCGACCGCCAGCTATCGGCTGGAACGTTGGCCAGCCAGTCGTGGCTGTAATTGCCCTCGACATGCATGATGGTGCCGAAGGCGCCGGCCTGCATCAGTTCGCCGAGCACGCGCATCGACGGCATCAGCCTGAAATGATGGCCGACGCCGATCACGATGCCGGCGCGCTGGCAGGCGTCCAGCATGGCCGCGGCATCGGCGTTGCTTAAAGCAAACGGCTTCTCGCAATAGATATGCTTTTTGGCCGCCGCCGCCGCCTCCACTTGCGCGCGGTGCTTGGAGTGCGGCGTCGCCAGGATCACCGCCTGCACCTTCGCGTCAGCGAGCACCTCCTCGAACGAGGTACCGATGGCGATTTTATGCTCGGCGGCGAAATCGCGCACGGTGTCGGGCTCGAGCGTGACGCCGCGCACGAAATTGATCGGCGCGCCGAAATCGCGCGCCGCCTTCACCAGGGTCTTGCCCCACCAGCCGAGGCCGACGATCGCGGTGTTCAACATTGTTTCGATGCTCTCACATTGTCATGGCCGGGCTTGACCCGGCCATCTCGCTTAGGAAGGCACTGCGTCCCTTATCGGGATCACCGGGACAAGCCCGGTGATGACAGAAAATTAGGCCGCCGCGGGAGCGCCGGGCTGCTTCATCGGATGCGCGCGCGCGAAAGCGTCGTTCTTCATGCACAAATCGACGATGCGCTTGACGGTCGGGAACGGCGCCAGATCGACCTTGAAATAGGTCGAGCCCGCCGCTTGCCCGGCCAGACAAATGTCGGCGATGGTGATCTGGTCGCCCTGACANNTGTATTCATGCGCCAGGTATTCGCGCACCCGCGGCACGATCAGCGGATGGGTGTCGCAGGCGATGATCTGCGCCAGGCCGCGCACCCGTGCGCGCGCCTTCGGATCCTTCGGCAATAGCGGCGGGTTGGGATGCGTCTCGTCGAGATATTCGAGAATGGCGAGCGACTCGAACAGCACCGTGCCGTCGTCCTCGATCAGCGCCGGCAGCGCCATCATCGGATTGATCTTGCGAAAGGCGTCCTCGCGCTGCTTGCCCTGCATCAGGTTGACGTCGATCACCTCGTCGGGCGTGATGCCCTTGAGGTTGAGCGCGATGCGCACGCGGAACGTCGCCAGCGAGCGCCAGAACGAAAACAGTTTCATGGATGGCCTCCCCGGCCGTGGTGCGCGGTCGATTACTTCTTGCGTTGCGTCCAATAGACCGTCATGCGCGAGCCGTCGCCGCCGCCGAA
>PKXB01000230.1:9405-21081 GCA_003133345.1 Hyphomicrobiales bacterium
GCCCTCGAACATTTTGACGATCATGTCGGCGCGCATCGCCAGCGCCTTGTTGGCGCCGTTGCTCTCGACGAACAGATCGAGCAGGCGCTTGGGCTCCCAGCCGACGCTCCTGGCAATAGCGAAGGCCTCGCCATAGGCCTGCCAGGCCACCATCAGCGGCAGATTGATCGCGAGCTTCATCGCCGATCCGGCGCCGACCGGCCCGCAATGCTCGACCTTGCGGCAGAGCTGCTCGAGGATCGGCTTGGCGCGCGCGGCATCGGCCGGCTCGGCGCCCATCAGCCCCAAGAGCTGGCCCTTGCGCGCCGGCGCGGTGGAGCCGCCGACCGGGCACTCCACCAGCACGGCGCCCTTAGCCCGCACCTTGGGCGCGAGTTCGGTTTCGACCTTGGGCGCCACCGTGCTCATCTCGATGAACAGCTTGGCCTTGACGTCGCCGGACAGCAGCCCGGACGGCCCGTTGTACACGGCGTCGATCGCCGCGCCGTCGGTCAGCATGGTGATGACCGCCTCGCTGGCGGCGGCGACGGCGGCCGGGGTGGCGGCGACCTTGGCGCCGGCGTCCGCCAGCGGCTTGGTCTTTTCCGGCGAGCGATTCCAGACGGTCACCTGGTGGCCGACTTCCATCAGCCGTGCGGCGACGTTGCCGCCCATGGCGCCGAGACCGGCTACTCCGATATGCATGGCTGCTCCCTCTATGCTTTTGCCGGAACGATAGGCGATCGTGGCGCCGCATGAAAGCCGCCCTGCGACATTTGCCCACTCGACAGCCCCGCCCCCGACCCACTAAGAGGGAGCCCGTAATGCGTGGGCGCATTGCACCGTTTCATTTTCGCAGCAAAGGAATGTTGAATGGTTGCGGCCAAAAAGACGAACAAGAAAAGCAAGGGCACGGTCGGCATTATCGGCCTCGGCATCATGGGCGGGGCCTTCGCGAAAAACCTCACCCGCGCCGGCTGGCGCGTGGTCGGTTACGACATCAGCGCGGCGCGCCGCCGCGAGGCCGCCCGCGCCGGCGTCGAGATTGCCCGCGATGCCGTAGGCGTGGCGGCCGCGGTGCCGACCGTTCTCACCAGCCTGCCCAAGCCGCAGGCGCTCATAGATACCGTGCGCGCCATCGCCGCCGCCAAGCTGCCGCGCAAGCTGCTGGTGGAAATGAGCACCTTCGCGATCTCGGATAAGGAAAAAGCCGCGCGCGCGCTCGCCAAGGCCGGCCATCTGATGCTCGATACCCCGGTCAGCGGCACCGGCTCGCAGGCCATAAATCGCGACCTGGTGTTCTATGCCAGCGGCGATCCCCGCCACATCAAGCGGCTGCGGCCGATGTTCCAAGCCTTCGGCCGCCACGTCTTCGATGTCGGCGCCTTCGGCAATGGCAGCAAGATAAAATACGTGGCCAACCTGCTGGTCGCCATCAACAACGTGGCCAGCGCCGAAGCCATGGTGCTGGGCATGAAGGCCGGCCTACCGCCGCAACTGATCTTCGATCTGATCACCCCGGGCGCCGGCAATTCGCGCGTGTTCGAATTGCGCGCGCCGATGATGGTGAAGGGTAACTACAAAGACGCCACCATGAAGATTTCGGTGTGGGACAAGGACATGCGGGTGATCGGCGGCTACGCCCGCAAGATCCGCGTGCCGACCCCGATGTTCGACGCCACCAAGCCGGTCTACCTGAAGGCGATGAAGAGCGGCTACGGCGCACAAGATACCGCCGCGGTCTGCGCCGTGCTGGAGAAGATGGCGAAGGTGAAGCGGCGTAAAAGATGAGAACTGTCATCGCCCGCGAAAGCGCGCGATCCAGTAATCGCCGAGGGTCTTTGCTTACACCGAGCGACCGTGGATACTGGATGCCCCGCTTGCGCGGGGCATGACAGAAAACATTCGTTGGGAGGCGAGTATGGCGTCATTGCAGCAGCTATCAGAGCTTCGCGATGGCATGCGGATCGACTGGAATGTAGCCATAACCATGGACGACGGCCTGGTCGTGCGCGCCGACGTCTATCGCCCGGCCAAGGATGGCCAGTTTCCGGTGGTGCTGACCTACGGTCCCTACGCCAAGAATCTCGCCTTCCAGGACGGCTATCCGAGCGCCTGGCAGCGCATGGCGGAAAAACATCCCGACGTCACCGCCGGCTCGTCCAACAATTACCAGAACTGGGAAGTGATCGACCCGGAGAAATGGGTGCCGCACGACTATGCCTGCGTGCGCGTGGATTCGCGCGGCTGCGGCTGCTCGCCCGGCTTCATCGACCATTTCTCGCCGCGCGAAACCAAGGACTACTACGACTGCATCGAATGGGCCGGCGTGCAGCCCTGGTCGAACGGCAAGGTCGGGCTCAGCGGCATTTCCTATTACGGCATGAACCAGTGGCACGTCGCCTCGCTGCAGCCGCCGCATCTCGCCGCCATGTGCGTGTGGGAAGGCTCGGCCGACTGGTACCGCGACATGACGCATCACGGCGGCATTCTCTCCACGTTCTGGGAGAACTGGTACGACATGCAGGTGAAGACCGTGCAATACGGCGCCGGCGAGCGCGGCAAGCGCAGCCGCGTGCACGGCGAACTGGTGTGCGGGCCGGAGACGCTGAGCGAAGAAGAGCTGGCCAAGAACCGCTCCGATTTCGGCGGGCAAATCCGGGCCCATCCGCTCGACGACAAATATCACCGCGATCGCTCGCCGGTGTGGTCGCAGGTGGTGACGCCGCTGTTCACCGCCGCCAATTGGGGCGGCCAGGGTCTGCATCCGCGCGGCAATTTCGAAGGCTTCGTGCGCGCGGCCTCCAAGCAGAAATGGCTGGAGGCGCACGGCATCGAGCACTGGACGCATTTCTACACCGACTACGGCCGCGAGCAGCAGCTGCGTTTCTTCGACTACTTCCTGCACGGTAAGGACACCAGCTGGTCGAAGCAGCCGCGCGTACAGTTGCAGGTGCGTCATCCGGCTGAGAAATTCGTCGCGCGCGCCGAGGACGCGTGGCCGATCGCGCGCACGCAATGGACCAAGTTCTATCTCGATCCCAAGACCATGGCGCTCTCGACCAAGAAGCCGTCCGGCAGCGCCAAGCTTGAATTCGCCGCCATGGGCGACGGCCTCACCTTCCTTACCCCGGGGCTCGAACACGAAACCGAGATCACCGGCCCGTCGGCGCTCAAGCTGTTCGCCTCTTCCTCCAGCAAGGATGCCGATTTCTTCATCGTGCTGCGCGTTTTCACCGGCGACCTCAAAGAAGTGGTGTTCCAGGGCGCCATCGATCCGCACACGCCGATCGCGCAAGGCTGGCTGCGCGCCTCGCATCGCAAGCTCGACAAGAAACTGTCGCTGCCCTACCGGCCCTATCACANNTCTGGCCGACCTCGATCGCGGTTCCCGCCGGCTACCGCATCGGCCTGTCGGTGCGCGGCAAGGATTACGAATATGGCGGCGCCAGCGGCGGCAAGCTGTCGAACTTCAAGAACGAACTTACCGGTTGCGGGCCGTTCCTGCACAACGATCCGCGCGACCGCCCGCCCGCTGTTTTTAGCGGCACCACCGGCCTGCATTTCGGCCGCGGCAAGGTGGCCTATCTGCTGCTTCCGATCATTCCGCCAAAAAAGCAGGCAGCGGGCAAGAAGCGCGGGCGGCGCAAATAATATTTACTTGGTCATTCCGGGACGCGAGCCAACGGGTCCGCGCGAAGCGCGGCCCGATGACAGGCTCCGCTCGCGGGTCCGGAATCCATACTCCGCAGCGCTGGGGTTATGGATTCCGGGTTCGCGGTCTAAAGCCCGCGCCCCGGAATGACGGAATAAGACCGACGACTAATTAGGGTGTTCATTTCCATCGCACAGCCGGCCGCGGGATGCCCCTGCTGCAATAGGGCCGAAACGGCGCGCCGCGGCGCAACGCCGCAACTGGGCTTTACAGGGTGGAATACATTGGCGGATGATGGGTTTGGTTCGGTCCGTCGCACTTGCAGCGACGACCGGGAAAGCCGCATTATGATTTTCGTGTTGAATCNNTGGCTGATCAAAAATGCCCGCACCAGGCCGCTCAAAATGTGCAGCCCCGCCCGGGGCGATAAAGGGAGGAATACAATGTCTCGTAAAGTCACCCGCCGTAAATTTATGGCCGGCACCGCCGCCGGTGCCGCGCTGGCGACGCTCAAGTTTCCCACGCCGGCGATCGCGCAAGCGGCGCCATTCAAGATCGGCCTGCTCACCATCAAAACCGGTCCGCTCGCCCAGGGCGGCATCCAGATGGAGCAGGGCATCGGCTTATTCCTGAAGCACAAGAATAATACGCTCAGCGGGCGCAAGATCGAGTTCATCTCCGCCGACACCGGCGGCAATCCGGCCGGCGCCAAGACCAAGACGCAGGAACTGGTCGAGCGCGATAAGGTCAACGTCATCCTTGGACCGCTCGCCGCCTTCGAGCTGCTGGCGATCACCGATTACGTCCGTGACAACAAGACGCCGCTCATCAGCCTCGCCGCGGCGGAAGACGTGACCCAGCGCAAGGCCAATCCGTTCATCATCCGGCCTTCGGCGACTTCGGCGCAGTGCTGCCACGTGATGGGCGACTATGCCGCCAAGGAACTCAAATATAAGCGCGCGATGACCATCTCCGAGGACTTCGCCTTCGGCTACGAGCAGATGTCCGGTTTCCAGCGCGTATTCGAGGACAACGGCGGCAAGGTCGTCAAGAAGCTGTGGCCGCCCTTGGTGACGCCGGATTACACGCCCTACATCGCGCAGATTCAGAACGTCGACTGCGTGTTCAATGGCTTCGCCGGATCAAATCCGGTAAAATTCATGCGCGCCTATGCCGACCTCGGCGTGAAGGCGAAGATCCCGCTGCTCGCCGGCTGGACCGCCATGGATGACGCGCTGCTGCGCAGCCTCGGTGATGAGGCGGCCGGCACGATCTCGGTGGCCTGGTACTCGGCCGACGGAAAGACCGAGAGCAACCAGCGTTTCGTCGCCGACATGCAAAAGGACTACGGCGTGCTTCCCGGCGGCTATACGGCGGGGATGTACATCGCAGGCCAGTGCGTCGAGGCCGGGATCCAGCTCGCCGGCAGCAAGGCCGACGACCGCACGGCGTTCGCCGAAGCCCTGCATAAGGTGTCGCTCACCGACACACCGCGCGGCCCGGTGAAGTTCGACCATTTCGGCAACGTGATCGGCGACGTCTTTGTCCGCAAGTGCGAGATGAAGGCCGGCAAGCCGGTCAATACCGTGATCAAGACCTATCCCGGCGTGAGCCAGTTCTGGACTTACGACGAGAAGGCGTTCCTCGCCAATCCGGTTTATGCGCGGGACTATCCGCCGGCCAAGAACCTCGAGCACTAAGTGCCGTCGCCCGGGCGCCGCGTCGCACGCCGTGCGGCGCGGCGCCCGGGACGCGACCGGATTGAGACGGGGCGGGATTGGTGTAATGAACCTTTGGCTAACCCTTGCGGTGAACAGCATCTCGCTCGGCGGGCTGCTGTTTCTCCTCTCCGCCGGCTTTTCGCTGATCTTCGGGCTGATGCGCATCCCCAACTTGCTGCACGGCTCGTTCTTTATGCTGGGTGCCTACCTTGGAGTGAGCGCCCTCAATTGGCACATCAATTTCTGGGTCGCCGCTCTGTTAAGCGCGCTGGCGATGACCTTGATCGGTGGACTGATCGAGCGCTTCCTGCTGCGTCGGCTAGCCGGCCAGGAACTCGCCCAGGTGCTGCTGACGCTCGGCCTCTCCTTCATCGTCGCCGATGTCTGCCTGATGATATGGACCGGCGATCCCTGGCAGCCGGCGACGCCCGAGCATTTGCGCGGGGCGGTGCAGGTCGGCACGCTGTTCTTTCCCATCTATCGCCTGGTGATTCTGGCCGTCGCCATCGTCATCGCCATCGGGCTGTGGCTGATGATCGATTGGACCCGGCTCGGGGCGATGATTCGCGCCGGCGTCGACGATGCGCCGATTGCCCGCGTCGTCGGCATCAAGGTGTCGCAGCTCTTCACGCTGATTTTCTCGCTCGGGGCGGCGCTGGCGGCGTTCGCCGGAGTGATGGGAGCGCCTTATCTGTCGGTCTATCCCGGGCTCGATTTCGAGATGCTTCCGCTGGCGCTCATCGTCGTCATTCTCGGCGGCACCGGAAGCCTGCTCGGAGCTCTGGTCGGCAGCTTCCTGATCGGATTTCTCTATAATTTCGGCCAAGCGATGTTTCCCGACCTCGCCTACGTGATCCTGTTCCTGCCGATGCTGCTGGTCCTCGTGTTGCGGCCGCAGGGACTGTTCGGCCGGGCTATGCCATGAGCTTCCTGACTCCACAGCGCGCGGCGATCGCCGCCGCCCTCCTCCTGCTTGTCACGTTGCCGATCTGGGTCGGCAATCCCTACTATATCAACGTCGCGAGCCAGATCCTGTTCTTCGCGGTGTTTGCCCTCGGCCTCAATGTGATCGTCGGCTATGGCGGGCTCGTCTCGCTCGGTCATGCGGGACTCGCCGCCATCGCCGGATATACGGCGGCGCTGATGCTGGCGGCCGGCCACGGTCATTTCATCTCCGACTTCGCGGCCATCCTCGTGACGCTCGCGGCATCGGCGGTGTTCGCCGTGCTCTCGCTGCGCGGGACCGGCATCGGCTTCCTGATGATCACGCTCGCGATCGGACAAATCATCTGGGGAATCCTCTATCGCTGGTCGAGCCTCACCAATGGTGACAATGGGGTCAATGTCTCGGGCCGGCCGGCACCCTTTGGCATAAGCCTCGCCTCCGCCGATTCCTTCTATTACGCGACGCTCCTCGTGTTCCTCGCCGCCGTTGCGACCATGGCCGTGTTCTTTCGCTCGCCATTCGGCGCCAGCCTGCGCGGCACACGCGATCAGGCGCGGCGGATGACCGCCCTCGGGTACAATGTCTGGCTGATCCGATTCCTGGCGATCTTGATTTCCGGCTTCTGGTCCGGGGTCGCCGGTCTGTTGTTCATCTACTACAACCAATTCATCAGCCCGCAGGTCGCCACGCTGACGGCCTCGGCCGAGGTGCTGCTGATGGTGATATCGGGTGGAACCGCCACGCTGCTCGGTCCGATCGCCGGCGCCGCGATCGTCGTCATCATGAAGAACGTGGTGAGCGCCTACATCGTGCGCTGGAACCTGGTGCTCGGCGTCATCTTCGTGCTGATCATCACCTTCATGCCGGAGGGTCTGGTGCCCGGCTCGGTGCGGCTGTGGCGGACGGCGTGGCGCAAACTCTCCCGCCGTGACGGCGTCATTCCGGCTAAGACGGAGCCGACGCCATGAGCGCGCTCACCGTCACAGGATTGTGCAAAGCATTCGGCGGTCTGCAGGTGACCAGCAACGTCAATCTCAATGTCGAGCCGGGCGAGCGGCGGCTGATCATCGGCCCCAATGGCGCCGGCAAGACCACGCTGTTCAACCTGATCACCGGCGAGATCACGCCCGACAGCGGCTCGGTCCATCTGTTCGGGCATGACATCACCAAGACGCCCAGCCGGCGCCGCCCTCACCTCGGCATGGCGCGCACCTACCAGATCATCACGCTGTTTTCGCTCGATACGATCCTGCGCAACGTCACGCTCGCGCTGCTCGGCTTGTCGCCCTTGCGATGGAACCCGCTGATCGATCTCGACCAACAGCACGATCTCGTCGAGCACGCGCACGCGGCGCTCGTCCGTGTCGGCCTCGACCATATCGCCGCTCGTCCGCTCGCGCAGACCTCCTACGGCGAACGCCGCCGCGTCGAGATTGCCATGGCGCTCGCGCAAAACCCCAAAGTGCTGCTGCTCGATGAGCCGTTCGCCGGCCTGTCCATCGATGAGCGGCGCGATGTACAGAAGTGTCTGCTGGCAATACCGCGCGACGTCACCATCGTGATGATCGAGCACAACATGGACGTGGCACTGGAGTTCGCCGAGCACATCACGCTGTTGCATTTCGGCGAAGTGATCGTCGAGGGCAATCGCGCCGAAGTGGTGGACAATCCGCGCACGCGGGAGGTCTATCTTGGCCACTAGCGCTCTCAGCATCGAGCATATCGAAGCGTTCTACGGCGACAGCCACGTGCTGCAGGACGTCTCGTTCGAGCTCGGCGAGGCGCGCATGCTCGGCCTGCTCGGGCGCAACGGCGCCGGCAAGTCGACCTGCATGCACGTCACCATGGGCCTGCTGGCGCCGCGCACGGGCGAAGTGCGCGTCTTCGGCCAGCCGGTGACCGGCTTCCCGCCGGAATCGATTGCCGCCCGCGGCGTTGCCCTCGTTCCGCAGGGCCGCCACATCTTCAAGAGCCTGACCGTGCGCGAAAATCTCGTGGTCGCGGCGCGCCGTCCGGACGCCGGCAGTCGGCACGCGCCCTGGACCACCGAAACGGTATTCGGCATGTTCCCGGGGCTCGCCGAGCGCAAAAGCCAGATGGCGGCCCATCTATCGGGCGGCGAGCAGCAGATGCTNNCGATCGGCCGCGCGCTGATGGGCAATCCGCGCGTGCTGCTGATGGACGAACCGTCGGAAGGCCTGGCGCCACAGATCGTCGCCGAGGTGATGGCCACCATCCGCAAGCTCAAGGAAAGCGGCTTGTCGATCGTGCTGGTCGAGCAGAACCCCAAGCTCGTATTCGACGTGGCCGACGACATCGTCATCCTCAACAGCGGCCGCGTCGCGGTCGTCTCCACGCCGGCGCAATTGGAAAAGGACGGCGTCGACCTGCGCCAGCATCTGGGGGTGTTCTGACCCGGTACGCGAGCAATTGAATATCGAAGCATGACCGGCTACTGGATCATCCGCTGTCGCGGACAATGACAAACGAGAGTATGGAAATGGCGCCTATCTGGAACAAATACGCGAACACCGCGGCGCGCAAACACGGCAAGCCGGGACGCGAGGCGCGGCCTCAATCGACGACCATCGACGCCCACACCCACATCGCCGTTCCGGCGGCCGCCGCCTACATCAAGCCGCATCTCGACCTGTCCACCATTCCGCTCGGCCATTTCGCGTCGGCCGAGACCAAGGAGATCAACGCCAAACAGGAAGCCGACATTCGCGGCTGCATGACCGGTTACGACGAGCGCTTCGTTGCCATGGACAAGATGGGCGTCGACATGCAGTTGGTGATGCCGCCGCCGCCGCAGTGCTATCACACCGTCGCGCTCGAATACGCGGTGCCGGCCGCGCACATGATCAACGACGGCGTCGCTGAATTTGTCTCACGCCATAAGGACCGCTTCATTCCCTGCGGTACGGTGCCGATGCAGGACGGCCACGAATCCGCCAAGGAACTCGAGCGCTGCATGAAAACGCTCGGCTTCAAGGGCGTCGAGATTCTCACCAATGTTGCCGGCAAGGAACTGTCCGATCCAGCCTTCGCGCCGTTCTGGAAGAAAGCCGAGGAGCTCGGCGCGCTGGTCATTATCCACCCGATCGGTTTCACCGAAGGCCAGCGGCTGTCGCGCTTTTACTTTAACAACGTCATCGGCAATCCGTTCGAGACCACGCTCGCTTTGCACTATCTGATCTTCGACGGCGTGCTGGAACGCCATCCCAACCTGAAGATTTTCGCCCTGCATGGCGGCGGCTATCTCGGCGCCTATTCCGGCCGCATCGATCATGCCTGGGGCGCGCGCTCGGATTGCCAGGCCAATCTGCCGAAGTCGCCCACCCACTACCTGAAGAAAGTCTATTTCGACACCGTGGTATTCACACCGCTGCAATTGGAATCGCTGGTGAAGACTTTCGGCGCCGACCGCATCATCATGGGCACCGATTATCCTTTCGACATGCTGGAATTCGATCCGATCGGCCACATCAATTCGGTCGAAGGCTTCGACGCGGCGACGCGCGCGGCGCTCGCCGGCGGCAATGCCAAGAAGATGCTGGGACTTTAACCGGCTAGGCGCGCAAAAAATCCAACACTGCGGTTTCCGCGATCACCGCGCCGGCGGTGCTGTGCAGCCCGGCGCGCGCCCGCTCTTCCTGCGTTTGCGTCGCCTGCAAATAGGCGCCGAGATGGCGCGCCCGTTCGATGATGCGGTAATTCTCGCGCAACCGCGCCGCCTCGTAGCGCTTGAGCGCCGCCGGCACGTCGGGCTCGGCCGCAAGCGCCTCCACCAGCGCGGCGGCGTCGTCCGCCGCCTTGGAGACGCCGGCGGCCACGTGCGGGCGCGCCACGAACGCCGCATCGCCGAGAATCGCCACGCGGCCGAACGCCATGCGCGGCGATTCGAGGTCGTAGATCGGCTGCAAGATCGGCTCCTCGATCAGCCGCACGATCTGGCGGAATTGCGGCCCCGCCAGGCGTTCGGCAGCGGCACGCATTTCCACGATCGCTTCGCGGCGGATCAGCGGCGGCGGGATCGAGATCGCGTGCGTGGTGCCGCGCTCGTCGGTGAGCAGCCATTGCAGTTTGGTCTTCTCGTCGGCCGGCCGGTACCACACCACGTTGTAGCGGCGATGGCCGGGGCGCAGATCGTTATCCGGCCCCGCCACCGGATAGCCGAGCAGCTGCTCGCCCGGCGGCAAAGTGAACGTCATGTATTCGAACAGGTCGCGATGCGTGTCGCGCGGAATGGCATTTTCCGCGATCATCGCGCGCCAGGCGCAATAACCGGCATAGAGCGGCATGGCCGTGGGCAGCGCCTGCTGGCGCACGGTCGAGCGCGTGCCGTCGGCGCCCACCAGGAGATCGGCCTCGATCGTCTCTCCGTCGGAAAACCGCGCCAACACCGAATTGGCGCCGGACTCGAAACCAACGAGCCCGCGCCCGCGATGATAACGCTCGGGCGGAAAGGCGTCGCGCAGCAGCCGGTAGACGCGCTCCCAGGCGGTGAGCACCTGCTGGCATTGGACTTCTTCGGTCAGCCGCCCTTGCGCGTCGAGGATCTTGCGAGTGGTGATGTGCACGCCGAGCGCGGAGGTCTCGAGCCCGAGCGCGCGCAAGCGCTCGATCAGTTCATATTGGGCCACGATGCCGGCACCGCGGCCGGACAGTTCGCTGTCCACGCGCTCGTAGATATCCACCGTCCAGCCGGCCCGGCACAGCATCAGGGCGCTCAGCAGGCCGCTCATCGAGCCGCCGATAATAACCGCCCTGGATCCGGCCAATGGATCGTCCTCAATCTTTCCGTTTACCGAAATATGCTATATATGAGCGCAAAGTGCACCGGAGGAATTCTCATGTCTCTGAGCATGCTCGACAAAGCCGCCGAGAAAAAGGACAAATCGCAGTGGCCGGCGGAGATCGCCGCCGAATTCGCGCGCGAAGTTAACAATCCGAACCCCTGTGTCGGCTCCACGCTGCTGTCGGAGACCGAGCGCACGCGGGTATGGATCATCCGCCTCGCCCCCGGCGAGCGCATCGGATTTCACCGCCATGTGCTGGATTATTTCTGGACCGCGGTCAGCGGCGGCCGCGGCCGTCAGCATGTACATGACGGCAGCACGATCGAAAACAGCTATCAGCCGGGCGAGACGCGGCACGAGACGTACGGCAAAGGCGAGTTCAAAGTGCACGACCTGGAAAATCTCGGCGACCGCGAGCTGGTGTTCATGACCGTCGAGTTCAAAGACAGCGCCAACAAGCCGATGCCGCTGCCCGAGGGCGTGCGCCCGCAAGCCGCCGCCTGAGCAAGCGATTTGCCTGAACGCCCGCCGTCCCGGCCCATGGTCCGGCGGCGGGCGTTTCATTTCCCACGG
>PKXB01000066.1 GCA_003133345.1 Hyphomicrobiales bacterium
TAGCATCCAGTCGCAGCCGCTAGCGCCGCCGCCCGGCGTGCCGGTGGCGCCGCAGCCGTCAGGCGCCGCCGGTCCGGTGCAGGCGCTGCCCGGCCTGCCGCCCGGTGTGCGGCAGCCGCATGGTGCGCCGCCGCAGCCGGTTAATACCGCGCCGCAGCCCGGCGACGAGATCGTGGTCGAGCCGCCGCCGCAGCGCATCACCAATCCGACCGCGGTGTTCGCCGGTCTCGATAAAATAACTGGCCGCATCATCTCGTTCGACGTCGCCATCAACGAGACCGTGCAATTCGGCGCGCTGCAGGTGACGCCGCGCGTGTGCTATTCGCGTCCGCCGACCGAGACGCCGAACACCGACGCCTTCGTGGAAGTCGACGAGGTGACGCTGCAGGGCGAGATCAAGCGCATCTTCACCGGCTGGATGTTCGCGGCCAGTCCCGGCCTGCATGCGGTCGAGCATCCGATCTACGACGTGTGGATCACCGACTGCAAAGGCGGGCAGAATCCGAACGTGGCGGAAGCCCCGCCGGCGCCGCAACCCACTCAGCCGGCGCGCCTGCCGCCGACGCGGCGCGCGCCGCCGCCACCGCAACGCCCGCAGCAGCCGGGATCTTTACCGCCGTTGCGCTAGCGCAAACACGCCAGCGCTTCCGCGCCGCTGAGCGGGCGATCGAGGGCGAGCGCGCCGAAATCGGCCTCGCCGATAAGCGCGTCCTCCAGCAGCCGGTGATAGCGCCGCTTGCCGACCTCGACGGCGCCGAAGGTCTTCAGGTGATCAGTGACGTATTGGGTGTCGAGCAGCCGGTAGCCGCCGGCGCGCAGGCGCGCGATCAGATGCACCAGCGCGATCTTGGAGGCGTCGCGCGCGCGGTGGAACATACTCTCGCCGAAGAAGGCGCGGCCGAGCGAGACGCCGTAAAGGCCGCCCACCAGCGTAGCCCCATCATAGACCCCGACGGTGTGGCAATGACCGTGCTCGAACAGGCTGCGATAGATTTTTCGGATGCGGCCGTTGATCCAGGTGCGGGCGCGGTCGGGCTTGGCCTCGGCGCAGCCGTCGATCACCGCGTCGAAATCGCGATCCACCCAGACCGTAAACGGGCTCGCGCGCACGGTGCGCGCCAACCGCGCCGGCAGGTGGAAACCTTCGAGCGGGATGATGCCGCGCATGTCCGGCTCGATCCAATAGAGCGCCGGGTCGTCCGCGCTTTCCGCCATCGGGAAGATGCCGCAGGCATAGGCCTTGAGCAGCACCTCCGGCGTGATCTCGATCGTTGAGTTTTCGCGGTTAGCCATGCGGACCGATAGTCAGTGGTGGGTCTTTTATTCTAGACGCCGGCGGGCCGGCTGGGGAGTGCAGATTTTAACCAGTCAATGACCATGACCTGCCTAAATTGGCGAAAGATTGAACACAACTCGCCGCCATGCGTTGGGCCTTGCAGTCTCCGGGCCGATGGGGGAACCGGAATTTGAGGGGATATGGCGACATGCAGGCGCGGTCTACCAGCGTCCTAGTGGTCGAAGACGAGGTTCTGATCAGCCAGCTGATCGCCGAGGTCTTGTGCGAAAACGGCTTTGCCGTGCACACGGTGGAGGCCGGCGAGGAGGCCCTACGCTATCTCGAGTCGGGGGCGAAGGTGGACGTGCTGTTCACCGACATCAATCTCGCCGGGCGCATGGATGGCTCGATGCTGGCGAGAGAGGTGCGCGCGCAGCGCCCCGAATTGCCGATCGTCTATTGTTCCGGGCGCTATTCGCCCGCCGCGCTGGCGCCGCCGGTGTCGCGCTCGATCTTCCTAAAGAAGCCCTATAACCCGGCCGATTTGTGCCGGCTGTTGGAGCGGCTGACGGCGATCTCGCATTGAGGCTTGCGAATGTCCCTGCAAGTAAATTTATAAAATCGCAATTTGCTTCAAGCGCCAAAGCGCTGCGAACAAAGAAGCGCTGACGACGCTACCGGGTCTGCGCCTTAATAGAGCGATCAAAAGCCATAGAACCACGCACCCACGAACGCCAGGCCAACCACTATGATCAACAATGTCAGTATTCCCGCTACGCTGCCGGTTATGTAGTCGTGCTGTTCGCTAGGCATTGTCATCGGTCATCTCCTTGGGCATTTTTTTACCCGCGAAGACCGACACCACAGATCAGGGGCTGGATCGCCCCGATAAGGGTCCCAGCATCCGCAGATTCGTTGATATCCGTTTAGTCTAAAGGCGGATAAGCGCATTGCGTTAGATCAATGCGCCAAACAATCGCCCGTTCGCAGCGCAGAACATAACCCCAATGATATGATGATAAGCTGCCGCTATCAGGAACCGGTCGGCACTGCGGGAATGTCCGTGAATGCGGCCCACGGCGCCACAGCCCTGCCTCGTGTCAGCTCTCCATCCCGCCGCGGGCGAGGAATTGCTCGAGCCAGTGGATGTGGTAGTTGCCGTCGATGATGTCCTTCTCGCGCACCAGCGCGCGGAACAGCGGCAGAGTAGTCTCGATGCCGTCCAGCACCACCTCGTCGAGCGCGCGCTTGAGCCGCATCAGCGCCTCGGTGCGGGTCTTGCCATGCACGATCAGCTTGCCGACCAGGGAATCGTAGTAGGGCGGAATCGTGTAGCCCTGGTAGACCGCTGAATCGATGCGCACGCCGAGGCCGCCGGGCGCATGGTAGTGCAAAATCTTGCCGGGCGAGGGGCGGAACGACACCGGGTTCTCGGCATTGATGCGGCACTCGATGGCGTGGCCGTCGAACTTGATGTCGCTCTGCTTGAGCGTGAAGTCGTTGCCGGCGGCGGCGCGGATCTGCTCGAAGATCAGGTCGATGTCGGTGATCATCTCGGTCACCGGATGCTCGACCTGGATGCGCGTATTCATCTCGATGAAATAGAACTTGCCGTCCTCGTACAGGAACTCGACGGTGCCGACGCCGAGATAGCCGATCTCGCGCATGGCCTTGGCCACCGTTTCGCCGATCAAGTCGCGCGCCTGCGTATTGAGCGCGGGCGAGGGGCTTTCCTCCAGCACCTTCTGGTGGCGGCGTTGCAGCGAACAGTCGCGCTCACCGAGATGGATGGCTTTGCCTTTGCCGTCGCCCAGTACTTGGATTTCGATATGGCGCGGCTTCTCCAAATATTTTTCCAGATAGACCGCGTCGTCGCCGAAGGCGGCCTTCGCCTCGGCGCGCGCGGTCGCGAGCGCGACGGAAAGCTCTGCGGCCGAGTGCACGACCTTCATGCCGCGCCCGCCGCCGCCGGCCGCCGCCTTGATCAGCACCGGATAGCCGATGCTGTCCGCGACCTTGCCGGCTTCGACATCGGAAGTAACGCCGCCGTCCGAGCCCGGCACCACCGGAATGCCGAGCTTCTGGGCGGTGCGCTTGGCCTCGATCTTGTCGCCCATCAGGCGGATGTGCTCGGCCTTGGGGCCGATGAATTGCACGTCATGCTCGGCCAGGATTTCGGCAAAGCGGGCGTTCTCCGACAGGAAGCCATAGCCGGGATGCACCGCGTCGGCACCGGTGATCTCGCAAGCGGACAGGATCGCCGGGACGTTGAGATAGCTGTCCTTGGCCGCCGGTGGGCCTATGCACACGCTTTCATCGGCGAAACGCACATGCATGGCGTCGGCGTCGGCGGTGGAATGCACCGCCACGGTCAGAATGCCGAGTTCCTTGCAGGCGCGGATCACCCGCATGGCGATCTCGCCGCGATTGGCGATCAGGATTTTATCGAACATGTCTACCGATCAGAAGAGAGTGGCGAATAGCGAATAGGGATTAGCGAGTAAAAATTGTCGACTATTCGCCATTCGCCATTCGCNNAATCTGGATCACGGTGCCGGCGCGCGGGGCCGGAATCTGGTTCATGGTCTTCATCGCTTCCACCACCAGCAGCGTGTCGCCGGCTTTTACCTGGACGCCGATCTCGATGAACGGCTTGGCGCCGG
>PKXB01000083.1:0-184 GCA_003133345.1 Hyphomicrobiales bacterium
CTTTGATTCGCTCAGCATCCGCGATCCGGCTGTTCAGGCCGCGGGCGAGATCCATGGTGATGTGGTGGCCGCCAAGCGCAAAACCGTCGGCATGCACAAATTTTCCGCCGGAAAATACCGCCAGGGTGGTGGTTCCGGCCCCCAGATCGATGATGGCAGCACCCAAATCGGCTTCGTCGTCGGC
>PKXB01000083.1:294-4055 GCA_003133345.1 Hyphomicrobiales bacterium
CCGCCGCCAGCACGCGGCCGATATCGGCGTCGGTCACCGCCCCGCCGGCGAGTTCGATATCGGCAATGAAACGCTCGCTGCCGAGGCGGCCGCCGGAAAGCGATACCACTACGGATTCGAGCTGCACCTTGGCCATGATTTCGGCGATGTCGATGGCCTGGCGCACCATCGCCTCGACCTCGACCAGATCGGCCACGCTGCCGGCCTTCATGCCGCTCGCCGCGGTATGGGCGAAGCCCAGGATGTGCACGCCGTGGCTGCGCCGGCGCAGCACGTCCTGCGGCGCCTGCGGCTCGAGCCGCGCGATCAGGCAGGCGATCTTGCTGGTGCCGATATCGAGACCGGCCACCACGGCCGCGCGCCGCGGCGACACCGGTTTCATCTTGGGCGTGAGGCCGAAGCGCAGCACGGTCATGCGTCGCCTCCCTGCGCCATTGCTGGACCCGCGCGTCTTGCGTTCTCTCCCCCACAAGGGGGGAGGGAGCAGACTGTGCATGCGGCAAGGCTCATGCCTCGCCTCCGTTTTTCTTTTTCTTATTCGCCTTCTCGGCTGCCTTGAGCGCCGCGTCGCGCACCGCCGCGGCGGCATCGGACTGCCGTACCGTGACGCGATCGGGCAGCCGCAGATCGACCGTCACGATGTCGCGCGACAGCAATTTTTTGGTCAGCGCGAGATCGACCAGCGTCGTCAGCGCGTGCGCGGGCTCGCGCTCCGGCAACAGCACTTCGAGGCCGTCTTTCAAATGCAGGTTCCAGCGCCGC
Organism: Hyphomicrobiales bacterium; assembly: GCA_003133345.1. Classification (GTDB taxonomy): domain Bacteria; phylum Pseudomonadota; class Alphaproteobacteria; order Rhizobiales; family Xanthobacteraceae; genus Pseudolabrys. The sequence continues at coordinate 1,057 of PKXB01000083.1, forward strand.
TCGGCGACCAGCACCGAGGCCTCGACCGCCTGCGCGATCGCCGGATAGCGCTTGAGCAGGTCGAGAAAATCCTGCGCCGCATGTTCGGCGCCATTGCCGACCACCCGCGGCAGCGCGGCGAAGCGCTGCGGCGCGTAGGTTTCCAGCACGGTGCCGTCGGCTGCGATCAGGTAAACGCGGCCTTCCATCTGCCACAGCGCGAATGCCTGGCGCTCCTTGATCTCGATGCGCAGCCGGCCGGGATAAAGCTTGAGCACCGCGGCTTGCGCGATCCACGGATTGGTCAGCAGCCGGATGCGCGTCTGCGCGGCATCGAGGAACAGCAGCGAAGAGCGGCCGGTGATTCCGGCCAGGCCGAGGATGTCCTCGCGGCTGACTTCATGCCCGCCGGCGAGCGCGATCTCGGAAATGCGAAAGCCCGCGCTGGTGGCCGCGCTGTCGCAGATGTCCTGGATCTGCGCGGCGATCGCCGGCGCATGGCCGCCTTTGACCACGCCGTAATAGGTGCTGGCGAGCAGCAACATGGCGGCGGCGCTGGCGCCGGCGCCGCGCGGCACTTTCAATTCGAGCAGCGCACCGCCCCAGCGGCGCGCCAAGCGCAGCACGCGCGAGTCCGATGCCGGCCAGGCATGCGCGCGCGGCCGCGCAGCGGCCGTCGCCCGTCGTTTCAGTTTCAGCTTCAGCGATTGAGCGAGGCGTCCTCGAACATCCATCGCGACCGGCTCTTCAAAACGTTCTGCCCCGAATGGGCCGCAAGCTCTTTGGCGGCGTGTGCGCACGCGCGATTCCGTGGCCGAGCGCGCGAAACGCCGCCACTGCCTAGTCTTCAGGCCTTTTGGTAAACGATTAGTAAAGTTTGAGGGATTTCGAAGCGGCTTCGGTAACTTAGGTGGGGCGTGGCGGGTCGGTCACGGCGGCCACCCCGGTCATTCCCGCGAAAGCGGGAATCCAGCGCTTAGCTCGCCAGCTCCACCCTCATCCTGAGGAGCCCGCCGAAGCGTAAGCGTAGGCGGGCGTCTCGAAGGATGGGGCGGCCCCATGCACCGATCTCGGGTAAACCCGAGATCGGATTCAAGGCTGCGCAAGTCGGCTATATCCACGCGGTTGCAGGCCTCGGAACGAGCCTTGGCATCACGACGACGGCGGAAGGGGTGGAAACACAGGAACAGTTCGACCGTCTTCGCGCCGAAGGTTGCGTCGAAATGCAAGGCTTCCTGTTTAGTCCGCCGCGGCCGGCGAGCGAAATTGCGATGTTGCTGTTAAGAAAGATATCGATGGCCAAGGTTGCCTGAGCGTTGAGTTGAACCCCGCGAGCGATAGTTCACCTCGATCCGAGTTACCCATGCTTCGCCCGAGCGGCACATCAGGTCAAAATTCGCTTCGCCTTTGAATACGCAGTGCCCAAGTCTTCACTGAGTCAAAAGCGCGGGATTCGCGATGTCCGCTCCGCTGTTGAAGCGACTCATCGCCGATCCGCGCAGCGCGGTGACGCGCGCCGGCACCATCGCCAACGCCACGCATCTGTCGCCCGCCTTCCTCGACGAAGTGCTGGCGCGCTATGCCGGCACGCGGCTCGGCCGCCAGGAGATCGACGGCGAGATTATCGAGGACCGGCCCGACGCGCTGTGGTCGCGCGCCATGATCGAAGCCTTGCTGCCGCTGAAGACGGTGCACGCGACGCGCGGCAAATATCTGCGCGCCGAGCCGGTGGCGGCGCTCTATGCGCAAGGCCGCGTCAAGTATGTCGCGCCGCCGAAGCAGGAGCTGGAGGATCAGATGTGCGACTTCGGCCTCGGCGGGTTGTCGTCGGGCGGCTCGCCCGACCGGCTCGATGCGCTGGTCTGGGCGGTGACGGAGTTGACGGCGAAGGCGCGGCATGGGCCGAGGATTACGGCGCTGTAGACTTCGCTTTACCTCTCCCATGGGGAGAGGTCGGATCGCGAAGCGATCCGGGTGAGGGGTTACGATTTATCGAGAGTCACTTACCCCCTCACCCCAACCCTCTCCCCCAAGGCGAGAGGGAGCGCGCCCTGCCCGCGACACAGCTACCTATCGAGCGAAGCGTCCTCGATCATCCAGCGCACCAGGTCTTCGAAGCCGATGCCGGCATGCTGCGCGAGCTCGGGCACCAGTGACACTTCGGTCATGCCGGGCTGGGTGTTCACCTCCAGGCAGGCCAGGCCTTTGGCTCCGCTAAGACTGTCGTCGTAGCGGAAGTCGGTACGGCTGACGCCGCGGCAGCCGAGCGCGCGGTGCGCCGCCAGCGACAGGCGCCGGCATTCCTCGTAAATTTCCTTTGAAATCGGCGCCGGCAGCAGATGCTTCGAGCCGCCGGGCGCGTATTTGGCCTCGTAGTCGTAGAACTTGACGGTGGGGACGATTTCGATGACGCCGAGCGCCTTGTCACCCATCACCGCACAAGTGAGTTCCTTGCCGGGGATGTAGGGCTCGACCAGCACGCGGTCGCCGAAACTCCAGTCGGCCCGCGTCAGCTCCTGCGGCGGATGCTTGTGGTCCGCGCGCACGATGAACACGCCGACGCTGGAGCCTTCCGCCACCGGCTTGATCACGTAAGGCGGCGGCAGCAGATGGCGCGAGGCCGCTTCCACGCGGGTGGCGACCACGCCGCCCGGCACCGGCACGCCGGCGGCTTTGAGCACGGTCTTGGCGATGTCCTTCTGCATGGCGAGCGCGGAAGCCAACACGCCGGAATGGGAATAAGGAATGCCGAGGATTTCCAGCAGGCCTTGCAACGTGCCGTCCTCGCCGGGGCGGCCGTGCAGCACGTTGAGCGCAACGTCGGGGTTGAGTTCGCGCAAGCGCGCCGCCACCTCGCGGGTGACGTCGAGCCGGCTGACGCGATAGCCGCCGCGTTCGGCCGCATCGGCGCAGGCCTGGCCGGAGCGCAGCGAAATCTCGCGCTCGGCCGACCAGCCTCCCATCAGAACGGCGACGTGTTTGCTCATGGGCTCATTTGTTGTTTGCGCATGATCTTATCC
>PKXB01000050.1 GCA_003133345.1 Hyphomicrobiales bacterium
TTCGTCGCGGTGATCGCCGGCTGGGTGGTGACCGAGAGCGGACGCCAGCCCTGGATCGTCGAAGGCCTGCTGCGCACCGCCGACGCCACCTCGCCGGTGCCGGCCGCCAGCATCGCCGGCACGCTCGCTTTGTTCGTCGTCGCCTACGGCGTCGTGTTCTGGTTCGGCATCTACTACATCAACCGGCTGATCGCGCAGGGGCCGCGTCAGGTCGCCGAAGAGACCGGACATTTTTCACGCCGCCCGATTTCGGCAGCACACCGATGAGGACTGCGTGATGGAATGGTATCTCCCAGTGATCTGGGCTGGCGTCATCGGCACCGCCGTCGCCATGTACGTGATCCTCGACGGTTTCGATCTCGGCATCGGCGTGCTGTTCCCGTTCGCGCCCAGCGAGCGCGAGCGCGATCAGATGATGCGCTCGGTGGCGCCGTTCTGGGACGGCAACGAGACCTGGCTGGTGCTCGGCGGCGCCGGCTTGTTCGTGGCGTTCCCGCGCGCCTATGCGGTGATCATGCCGGCGTTTTATCTGCCGGTGATCGTCATGCTGCTGGCGCTGGTGTTCCGCGGCATCGCGTTCGAATTCCGCACCGTCTCGCACAGCAAGACCTGGTGGAGCGTGGTGTTCACCGGCGGCTCGACGCTCGCCGGTTTCGCGCAAGGCGTGATCCTGGGCGGGCTGATCGAGGGCGTTCCGGTGCGCGACGGCGCCTATGCCGGCGGCCCGTTGCACTGGGCGAGCCCGTTCGCGTTTGTTTGCGGGCTGGCGCTGGTCGCCGGCTACGCTTTGCTCGGCGCCACCTGGCTGGCGATGAAGACCGAAGGCCCGGTTGCCGTGCGCTCGCGCGGGCAAGCGAAATGGCTGTTGCTGGCGGTGCTCGCCTTCATGGCGGTGGTGAGCCTGTGGACGCCGCTGGCCGAGCCGCGCATCGCGGCGCGCTGGTTCTCCTTGCCGAATTTCTATTTCCTGTGGCCGGTGCCGGTGGTGACCGCGCTGGTTGCGTTCTTGCTCTGGCGCTGGCTCGAGCAGGGACGCGAGGTGCCGCCGTTCCTGGCGGCGATCGCGCTCTTCATGCTGGGCTATCTCGGGCTGGTGATTTCCAATTTCCCCTATTTGGTGCCGCCCTCGCTTACCGTCTGGGACACCGCCGCGGCGCCGGCGAGCCAGATCTTCATGCTGCTCGGCACGTTGCTGCTGCTGCCGTTCGTGCTCGGCTACGTGGTGTTCATCTACTGGCTGTTCCGCGGCAAGGTGCGCGAAGGCGAATCATATCATTGAGGCGGCCGCACCGTGGCCCAGCCGACCCGGATCAGCGGCAGCAGGCCCTGCACCGTGCGTGCGAACGAGCGCGGCACTTCCGGCACCATGGCGGGGAACTGCGCCGTCAGCGCCGCCGGCGGCGTGCCGGTGTTGTCGCCGGCCGGCCAGACCAGGATGCCACCCTGCTCGCGGATATCGGCGGGGCTCGCCCACGGACTGCGCTGCGGCGCCCAGTCGAAATAGACATGCGGACGGCTTGGGCTGCCGAGCGCGACCAGCGGCGCGAGCTGCGCATCACCGGTGACGAAGCCGAGCGGCTTGCCGGTGCGGCGCTGAAAATTATCGGCGAAGAAGCGGCCCTCGGCATTGGCCGGCTGCGACACTTTCAGGTCGACGGCGAAGGTCCACGGCAGCAGCGCGATGCCAAGCACGATGAGGACCGGTGGCGCCACCAGCAGGCCGAGCCAGGTGAAGGAGACCATGCGCTCGCGATAAAGCGGCACCTGATCGCCGGCGGCGACCACTACCGCGAGGCCTGAGAGCAGCACCAGCGGCGCGATGCGGTCGAGCGGTCCCAGCCGGCCGCTGGCAAAGACGATGGCGAGCGCGGAGGCCGCCGGCAGCAACGCGAAGAAATAGACGAACAGCCGCGCGAACGGCTCGACCGGATTGCGGTCGATCATCGGCGCGTGTTCGTGCCTGCGGCGCGGCCAACCGCTGGCGAACGCGACCAGCAGGCCGAGGCCGAGATGGGTCAGCGCCAGCGCGATGGCGAGCCACATGCCGGGGGACAGCGTGCCGGCCGCCGCGGCACTATCGTTGAGACCGGAGACGACGAGATCGCGCGCACCCTTCAGCCACGCCAGATGCGGGAATATGACGATGGCGAACGGCAGCAGCGCGATCCACGGCTCGGGCTTGAACAGCGCCGCGTGCCCGCGCGGGCTCGCTAATGTGAACACGAGCATCAACGCGATCAGGATCAAACCGACATAACTCGCAAGCAGCAGCAGGCCGAGATCGAGCGCGAGCAGGAACCAGTAGCCGCGCTCGCCTTCGCCGACCGCGCGCCAGTAGTGGAGCAGCGCCAGCGCCCACAGCGGCGCCGCCAGCACGGCCGGGCCGAAATTCGGGCTCGGCACCGTGAAGGCCGCGACGCCGACCATCAGCAGCACGGCGAGCACCGCGTGGCGCGTGCCGACGATGCGGCGGGCGAGCGTGAACACCGCCCAGTAGGTGACGACGATGCAGGCCTGCGCCAGCGCGTAGAGCCCGAAGGCGCCGCCGAGACGATACGCGACCTCGCCCAGCCAGAACGCCAGCGGTGGCCCGAGATAGCTGCCGAGCACGAATTCGTGGCCGATGGCCAACAGCAAAGGCACTTCGCCGGGCGGCGCGCTGTAGAACAGCGCCGGCATCAGCGTCCACAACGCGGCTTGCGTGAGCGCCACGGTCCAGAACACCACCGCTGGGCGTCCGCGCAGGAATTCAATGATCAGGGAGACGTAATGCATTGGCCCGTAATTTTTTAATCCCTCCCTTGCAAGGGAGGGATAAGAGCGGCCAGAGATAGAGAAGCCGCGCTAAAGAGGCAACAACTCGCCCACCGCGTCGTCGGCGGCGCCGCCCAAATCCCCACTTAAGGCCGCGAGCCTGGCCGCCACCGGCGCGAAGGATTTGCGGTGATGGATGGTCGGCCCCAGGCGGGCGAGCGCCGCGAAATGCTCCGGCACGGAATAGCCCATATGGCGCTCGAAGCCGTAGCCGGGATGCGCCAGGCCGAGGCGACCCATCAGCCGGTCGCGGGTCACCTTGGCGACGATCGAGGCCGCCGCCACCGACAGCAGCAGCGCGTCGCCGGACACCACCGCCTCGCAATCGCAGCCGCAATCGATCTTCATGTTGCCGTCGACGAAAACGAGCTGCGGCCGCACCGGCAGCGCCCGCACCGCGCGCGCCAGCGCCCAGAGCGAGGCGCGCAGGATGTTGTCGCGGTCGATGCGTTCGACCGCGCCGAACGCCACCGACACCTGCGCCGTGGCGCAGATTTTCTCGTACAGTCTTTCGCGTTCAGGCGCGCCGAGCTTCTTGGAATCGTTTAAGCCGCGCGGGATGTGGCTAGGATCGAGGATGACCGCCGCCGCCACCACCGGGCCGGCGAGCGGTCCCCTACCCGCCTCGTCGCAGCCGGCGATCGGGAAGATGCCTTTATTGAGCGCGCGCCGCTCGCGCCGGAAAGTCGGGCGCAGCACGGGTTCATCGAGCGGCAGGCGCTGCGCGAGGGCTTTGCGGGGCATGACGCGTAGACAATGCGCGGCATGGCGCTCAAGTCAATGACGGTAACCGGCGGTGTGGATGACCGGGGATAAGAGCCGCCGTCACGGCACTATTCGAACAAGCTTAACTGCTCCGTCGCTGGCTTGGGCGCGCGGAAATGCGCGGTCGAGAGCGAGAACTTGCAGGCATTGAGCCCGAGCTTCTCACAGGCCATCTCGAAGCGGCGGCCGATCATCCAGGCATAGGGTCCGGTGCCCTTCATGCGCTTGCCCCAGGTTGAATCGTAGTCCTTGCCGCCGCGCGTTTCGCGGATCAGCTTGAACACATGGCGGTAACGGTCGGGATAATTCGCCATCAGCCATTCGCGAAAGAGATCGCGCACCTCCAGCGGCAAGCGCAGCAGCACATAGCCCGCTTCCTTGACGCCGGCCGCCTGCGCGGCATCGAGGATGCGCTCGATCTCCATGTCGTTGAGCGCCGGGATCACCGGCGCCACCATCACCGTCGTCGGCACGCCGACTTGCGCGAGCCGCCGCAAGGTTTCCAGCCGCCGCATCGGGGTCGCCGCGCGCGGCTCCATCTTGCGCGCCAGCTCGGGGTCGAGCGTGGTCACCGACAGCGCGACCTTGGCGAGATTGCGCTCGGCCATGCGCGCGAGGATATCGAGATCGCGCAACACCAGCGCCGATTTGGTAACGATGCCGACTGGGTGGCCGGCGCGCTCGAGCACTTCCAGGATGCGGCGCATGACTTGGTAGCGCCGTTCGATCGGCTGATAGGGATCGGTGTTGGTGCCGATCGCGATCACCTTCGGCTCATAGCCGGGCGCCGACAATTCGCGCTCCAAGAGCTCGGCCGCCTCCGGCTTCACGAACAACTTGGATTCGAAATCGAGCCCTGGCGACAGGCCGAGATAGGCATGGGTCGGGCGCGCGTAGCAGTAGACGCAGCCGTGCTCGCAACCGCGATAGGGATTGATCGATCGGTCGAAACCGATGTCGGGCGAATCGTTGCGGGTGATGATCTTGCGGGTGGCGTCGGTTTGCACCGTGGTTTTGAACGGCGGTAATTCGTCGAGCGAGCGCCAGCCGTCGTCAAACGCAATACGCGCCAGCGGCTCGTAGCGGCCGGAGGCATTGGTCTGCGCGCCGCGCCCGCGCCTGCGCTCGTGCTCGACCACGACGCCGAGCAGTTCGGTGGCGTCGTCGACAAAGATGCCCGCCGGCGCGGAGGGCAGCTCCTTAACCGGCGGGCTTCTCAAGGCTGCGCTATTTCGAGCCATAGTGGCACCTTAGCTGAGATATAAGAACATAACAAGAACGTTTTCAGCGGCCCACAATTTGAGCATTTTGGGGCCCGATCTCGTGGCGCGTTCGGCAAATTCCACATGATATGGTGCCAACCAATCCACACGGGCTCCGGTTCCATGCTGAGCGCGATCATCTCCACCCACGAATCGGAACGCGTCCTGGTGCCGACGCTGGCCGCGCTGGTACCGGGCGCTACCGCCGGCCTGCTCGGCGAGGTGATCGTGGCCGACGCCGGCTCGCGCGACGCTACTGCGGAAGTGGCCGACGTCGCCGGCTGCCGATTTATGGCCTCGAGTGAGCCGCTGGGCGCGCGGCTGAAGGCGGCGGCGGTGAGTACGCGCACGCCGTGGCTGCTGTTCCTGCGCGCCGGCTGCGTGCCGGAGCCGGGCTGGGTCGATGCCACTGAGCGCTTCATCGAGGCAAGCAGCGGCACCGAGCGCGCCGCGGTGTTCCGCCCGCCCGGCGTCGCCGACCTGCTGCGGCCGGGCCTGGCCGAACTGATCGCGCTGCTGCGCGTCACGCTCGGCGGCGGTGCTAGACCTGAGCAGGGCCTGCTGATCGCGCGGCAACATTACGACCGCATCGGCGGCCACCCCGGCGGCGCCGACGCCGAGGCCGCCATTTTGCGCCGGATCGGCCGGCGGCGGCTGGCGATGCTGGCGACCGGGGCGCGTTTCGCGCGCTGAGGTAAATTCGATATCTATGAGGAGATCTACGCCGTCGCGCCTTTGGCTTTCGGCCGCCGCAGGTGCTCGTCGAGCCGCGGTAGGATCTCCACGAAATTGCACGGCCGGTAGCGGTAATCGAGCTGGTGCAGCAGGATCTCGTCCCAGGCGTCCTTGCAGGCGCCGGGCGAACCCGGCAGGCAGAAAATATAAGTCGCGTTGGCGACGCCGGCGGTGGCGCGGGTCTGGATCGCCGAGGTGCCGATCTTCTTTTCGCTTACCAGCAGGAACATGGTGGAGAAGCCGTCCATCTTTTTTTCGAGCAACGGCTCGACCGCCTCCGGCGTCACGTCGNNAAACCGGTGCCGCCGGTCGAGATCACCACGTCGATGAATTTGTCCTCGATCCAGGCCTTCACGCGCTGGCGGATTGCCTTCACGTCGTCCTTGACGATCGAGCGCTCGGCTAAAACGTGACCGGCGGCGCGGATGCGCTCGACCAGGGTGTTGCCGGATTTGTCGTCGGCGAGCTCGCGGGTGTCGGACACCGTGAGCACCGCGATCTTGAGCGGCACGAATTGTCTGTTTTCATCGATTCCGGGCATGTCACATGTCCTTAGAGCTGTGCCGCCGCGAACGTATCGCAGGCCGACAGCTTGCCTTGCGTGAAACCGGTGGTGAACCAGCGCTTGCGCTGCTCCGCCGAGCCGTGGGTAAACGCGTCCGGCACGATGCGTCCCTGCGCACGCTTCTGCAGCGTGTCGTCGCCGATCGCACTGGCGGCCTGCAACGCCGCATCGATGTCGCCGGGATCGAGGAATTGTTTGCGTTGCTCGGAATGGTTTGCCCATACGCCGGCGTAGCAATCCGCCTGTAATTCGACTCGCACCTGAATGCGGTTGGCGGCAGTCTTGTTGCCGGCGGCCCGTTGCGCGGCCTGCGCCTTGGGCAAAGTGCCGAGCAAGTTCTGCACGTGGTGACCGACCTCGTGCGCGATCACATAGGCCTGCGAGAATTTGCAGGCGTTGCCGGTGCAACCGTGAAAGCGCGTCTCGATCTCACGAAAAAAAGACGTGTCGAGATAGATGCGCCGGTCGGTCGGGCAATAAAACGGGCCCATCGCCGCTTGCGCGAAACCGCAGCCGCCCTGCTCCGAGCCGGAGAACAGCCGCAGCCGCGGCGGGCGGTATTGCTGCCCGCTGCTCCGAAAAATATCGTTCCAGGTGTCCTCGGTATTGCCAAGCACGGCTGCGACGAATTGACCCATCGCGTCGGTCGGCGTGCCGGTGCGCCGGTTGGCCGGCCGGTATGGCTGCTGGTAATGCGAGCCGCCGCCGATGAGTTCCGCGCCGCCGATCAGGATGCGCGGATCGATGCCGGTCGCCCAGCCGATCAAGCCGAGCACGATCACGGTTCCAATGCCGAGGCCGCCGCCGCCGAACTGTATGCCGGAACCACCGCCTCCGCCGAAACCGCCGCCGGCGCCACGATCGTCCTCGACATTGTCGCTGCGGCGGAAATCATCCCAACGCATTTAAAACGCCTCCCCATTGCCGAGACGGATCATTACGCAAGCTCCTGCTGGCGTCCAACCGCGCACTTTTTCGCAGCCGCCGTAATCGATTAAGTCTCGGTTAAATAGGCAGAATTTGCCCAGTTGCGGGCGCGTTGGATAAACCGTTTCTTCACCTTGAGCGAACATGATGCAGGCCTGTCGGTTGTAGGTCCCGCGTCGCCGACCGCGTCACCTGAGTCAGAGTCCTGAGTCATGGTTGTGTCGCGTCGCGGGGCGCCCGGAAGGGCGCCCCGTGGAGTTTCAGAGACTCCCTCCCAGCACCGCATCCTGGTCGGCGACTGCGTCGCCGAGATGGCGAAGCTTCCCGCCGGTTCCGTCGATCTGGTGTTCGCCGATCCGCCCTACAATCTCCAGCTCGCCAGCGACTTGAAGCGTCCGGACGATTCGCATGTCGATGCGGTCACCGACGACTGGGATAAATTCGACAGCTTCGCGACCTATGACGCCTTCACCAAGGGCTGGCTCAACGCCTGCCGGCGTGTGCTCAAGCCCGCCGGCACCATCTGGGTGATCGGGTCCTACCACAATATTTTTCGGGTCGGCGCGATGATGCAGGATCTCGGGTTCTGGATCCTCAACGATGTGATCTGGCGCAAGACCAATCCAATGCCGAATTTCCGCGGCCGCCGTTTCACCAACGCGCATGAGACCATGATCTGGGCCTCACGCGACGCTAACGCCAAGGGCTACACATTCAACTATGAGGCGCTCAAAGCCGGCAACGAAGACGTGCAGATGCGCTCGGACTGGACCTTTCCCCTTTGCACCGGCGAGGAACGCCTGAAAGGCGCCGACGGCAAGAAGCTGCACCCGACCCAGAAGCCGGAAGCGCNNCCGTTCAACGGCACCGGCACCACCGGCGCAATGGCAAAACGGCTCGGCCGCCGCTTCATCGGCATCGAGCGTGAAGCGAAATACGCCAAGGCCGCGCAAAAGCGTATTGCTGGCGTTGAGTGCGTGCCCTCGCCGTCGATCGCGCCGTTTGTGACCGCGCGCGAAGCGCCGCGCGTGGCATTCTCGTTGCTGATCGAACGCGGCCTGGTGTCACCCGGCGCCTTGCTGGTCGACGCCAAGAAGCGTCACAAGGCGACGGTGCGCGCCGACGGCGCGGTATCGCTCGGCGATACGGTCGGCTCGATCCACCGCATCGGCGCGCTGGCGCAAGGCCTGGAAGCCTGCAACGGCTGGACCTTCTGGCACCTGCAGACGCCGAAGGGGCTCACGCTGATCGACGAGTTGCGCGCCGTGGTGCGCTCGGAGATGGCGGAAGCGGCGGAATAGCCTACGCTAAGCTTTGGCCGATACCGCCTCGTAGAGAAGATCGAGCGCGCGCTTGGCAAAAGCATCCATATTCGCCCGCCGGTCGGCGCTACCCGTTTCCAACGTAACTCCCCGCTCGATCGGCCCGGCGACCGCGATACAGCTGTGACCCGCGGCATCCCCGTAGCGATTGCCGCTTGGCCCACTCGCTCCGGTTTCTCCCAGGCCCCAAGTCGCGCCATGTCGTTCACGCACGCGCCGCGCAACCAATGAAGAATACGCTTCGGTCGCGGGCCGCAGGCCTGCCATGTCGGCATCCCCGATACCGAGCAGCGTCGCGCGCGCGACCTTCGTATAAACCACTGCACCGCCAACAAAGTAGGCGGACGCGCCTGGGATCGCGAGCAAGGCCGCGGCGATCAACCCGCCGGTAGAAGATTCGGCAATGGCAATTGTCTCGCGGCGCTCGATCAGACGAGACGCTATCTTCTCAGCGAGTGTTAATGACGGTTGCATCGCCATCCTCTTTTGGGTTTGTTCATTTGGTTTCGAACGCGTGCGCCAGCACCTTGCGCATGACGGTCGGCAAGGCTTCGCCGGGTAAATCCAAAACCTTCACCCAGCGCGCGCCTTTCGGCGCCGGCGTCGCGCGCGGCACGCCCGCAACGAACACCGCGAGTTCGAGCGGAAAATGCGTGAACACATGGCGCACGAGGCCCGGCAGCCGCCGCCACGCGATATTCGTGCGCAAGCGCGGCGCGGAACCAAGCGCATGCGCAATATTGAAATCATGCGCCCATGCACTACCCGGCACTTCGGTCATGGCGCCGAGCAGTCCGCTCGAAGGGCGCGTGCGCAGCAGCACACGACCGTCGGTGCGCAGCGCGACATAGGCCGCGCCGCGGCGCAATTTTCCCTCACGCTTTCGCGGCTTGCGCGGAAATGTCTCCTGAAGCCCAAGTGCCAGCGCGACACACGACTCGTTCCACGGGCAGAGCGCACAGGCCGGCCGCTTCGGCGAACATATGGTGGCGCCGAGATCCATCAGCGCTTGCGCGAAATCGCCGGCGCGGCGCGCCGGCAGTAATGACGCCGCCAGACGCTTAACGGTCGCCTTGGCCGCGGGCAGCTTCTCTTCTATGGCAAAAAGCCGCGCCACCACGCGCTCGACATTGCCGTCCACCGGCACCGCCGGCGCATCGAACGTGATCGCCGCCACCGCCGCCGCGGTGTAGTCGCCGATGCCGGGCAATGCCCGCAGCGCTTCGAGGTTATTCGGAAAAATCCCGCCGTGGCGCTCGACCACCGCGCGCGCGCAGGCATGCAGATTGCGCGCGCGCGCGTAATAGCCGAGCCCGGCCCAGGCGCGCAGCACGTCGTCGAGACTGGCTGCGGCGAGCGCGGCCACCGTCGGCCAGCGCGCCACGAACCGCGCGTAATAGGGCGCGACCGTCTTCACCGTGGTCTGCTGCAGCATGATCTCCGAGACGAGGATGTGGTACGGGTCGTCGGTCGTCCGCCACGGCAGATCGCGCCCGTGACGCCGGTACCACGTCAGGAGCCGCGTCCTGAAGCGCCGGCGATCGGGCGGCTTCGGCAGCGGCGTGGCTTTGGGTTTTGTCGCGGTCCGCTTTGCGGGCATCTCGTATAATCCGGCCTAGTGAAACTCTACACGCGCACGGGCGACGCCGGCGAGACGTCGCTCTTCGACGGCACGCGGGTCAGCAAGAGCGACAGCCGCGTGGACGCCTATGGTGAAGTCGACGAGCTGAACGCGTGGCTCGGTCTTGCGCGCGCCTCACGCCTCGATGACGACCTCGACGCCGAGATCGTGCAGCTCCAGCGCGATCTCTTCGCGCTCGGCGCGCAACTCGCCGATCCGGCCGACAAGATCACCGACCGCGTGACGAAGGCGGCGCTCGGCGACAACGACGTCGCCCGGCTCGAGCAGGTGATCGATCGGCTGGAGGCCGACCTGCCGCCGCTTCGCCGGTTCATCCTCGCGGGCGGTTCGCCGGCGGGCGCCGCGCTGCACGTCGCGCGCACGGTGTGCCGCCGCGCGGAGCGCCGCATGGTCGCGCTGCAGCCGCCCATCGATGCGGTCCTGGTGCGGTACGTGAACCGGCTGTCCGACCTGCTGTTCGTCCTGGCGCGCGAGGTGAATCACCGCGCCGGCGCTGCCGAAACGGAGTGGTAGTCTCGTCGTTCGATGTCCTGTTTGACGGCGTCGAATACGGCGCGCGCCAGCTCCTGCGACACGCGCTCTCGAATCGCCCCGCATTCCACCAGCGTCGTGCCGCCGTTGGTCTCGATCGCCACGTCCCAGCGATCGTGGGCGATGCCCTCTGGATGATCCTCGAAGCTGGTCGCCGGCGCGGCCGAGCGCGCATCCACCCGCGTCGACACGTACGCCGCGATCGGCGTCCCATTGATCAGCACGCGCGCGGCCACGATCAGGTCTTTGTCGATCGAGCGCGCGCCATAGTAAAAGAAGCCCGCGTCCTCGCTGAACAGCACGAGATCGTCTTCGGCCGGGATCTCCACAATGGGCGTCCGCCCGAGCGCCCGCTCCGTGTCGCGGGCCCGCTGCCGCCGCCGCCGGAACTCGTGCAGCGTGGTCGCGAGGCTGCCCGCGACGAGCAGGAGGACGACGGCCATCACGGCGGCGAGAACGTCACGCATGTAGAATTGCGGTCGTGTCCCTCTGGCCCGAGCCGCTCGCGCGCGCCTACGAGGCGTGCGAAGCGCTGGCCCGCTCGCATTACGAAAACTTTCCGGTCGCGTCGCGGCTGCTGCCGCCTGCGATGCGTCCGCATGTTGCCGCGGTGTATGCGTTTGCACGCGTCGCCGACGACATCGCCGACGAAGGCGCGGCGCCGGCCGCCGATCGCCTGGCGCGCCTGCGCGCCTGGCAGGATCGGCTGCACGGCGCGGCGAACGGGAGCGGCGGCGCATCGGCGCCCGGCGATCGCGAGGGGCTGATCGTCGCCGCGCTGGGCCACTCGATCAGAACACTCGACCTGCCAGTGTCGCTGTTTGACGATCTCCTGAGCGCGTTCGGTCAGGATACCATGACGCCGCGCTACGATTCATGGAGTGACGTGCTCGATTACTGCCGTCGTTCAGCCAATCCCATCGGCCGCCTCGTGCTGCGGATCGCCGGTTACCGCGACGAGTCGCTCGATCGATC
>PKXB01000039.1 GCA_003133345.1 Hyphomicrobiales bacterium
GCAAGGGCCAGGACAAGCCGATTGAAGTATCGATCATGCGCGACATCATTCGCGTGCGCTCGGTGCGCTCGCATGTCGATGGCGACGACGTCGGCTATATCCGGCTCACCCAATTCAACGAACAGACCACCGAGGGCCTGAAAAACGCGATCGCCGACATCACGGCGAAAGTGAGCGAAGACAAGCTCAAGGGTTACGTCCTCGACCTGCGCAACAATCCGGGCGGCCTGCTCGACCAGGCGATCTCGGTGTCGGATGCATTCCTGCAAAAGGGCGAGATCGTGTCCACCCGCGGCCGCAATGCCGAGGAGACGCAGCGCTTCAACGCCCGGCCTGGCGACCTCACCAAGGGCAAGCCGGTGATTGTGCTGATCAACGGCGGCTCGGCTTCGGCGTCGGAAATCGTCGCCGGCGCGTTGCAGGACCACAAGCGGGTCACGGTCATCGGCACACGTTCGTTCGGCAAGGGTTCGGTGCAGACCATCATTCCGCTCGGCTCCGGCAACGGCGCGTTGCGGCTGACGACCGCGCGCTACTTCACGCCGTCCGGCCGCTCGATCCAGGCCAAGGGTATCGTGCCCGACATTGAGGTGCTGCAAGACCTGCCGGATGATATCAAAGCGAAGACCGATACTAGCACCAAGGGCGAGGCCTCGCTGCGCGGCCACCTCAAGGGCGACGAAGGCAAGGAGCAGACCGGCTCGCAGTCCTACANNCCAAAAACGACAAGGCGCTCACTATGGCGGATGAGCTGCTGCGCGGCACCCAGATCAATTCGGCGTTCCCGCCGAATGCTAAGGCCCCGGTGCCGAACTAAGCGCGGCCATATTGGTCCATCGAGTTCCAGCGGNNAGGGCCGCCCCGTTTGTTTGGCGCCAAACGATGAACCGGCCGTAAAGACACCACGTGGTAGACTCAACGGATGATTCGCGAGGATTTGGGCCGTGGCACCGGATGATCTAAACGCCCCCCTCGGCCAAGACAAACGAAAGGGTCTGCCGAAGCTCCCGGCGGCCGCACCGCAAATTCTGGCGGGCGCGCTTGGATTGTTCGGTATCGTGGTGGTGGCCTGGGCGATCTTCGTCAACGATCCCCTAGGCGGCGAGCCCACTGCGGTGGTCGCCACCGGTTCGCCGGTCATACCGCAGGCGAAGCCGGCCGGCGACGGCGAGCAGCATTCCCGCCACGACGGGCCGCCATCCGACCAGGCGCCATCTACGAACGTGGTCATACCCGCCGCCGCCCCGCCACCGGGCAGCAAGACCATCACCATCATCGACGGCTCCAGCGGCAAGCATCAAGACGTGGTCATTCCGGGTAAATCGAGCGGCCTTGCGCCGAAGGCGTCGGTCGACCAGCGGCTGCTGGAAACCACCCACCACGGCGCCATCCCGAAGATCGCGCCGGACGGCGTGCGGCCGTTCACGCTCTACGCACATCCGCGCAAGCTGCCGGCGGACAAGACCGACGCGCCGCGCATCGCCATCATCGTCGGCGGACTCGGCATCAGCGCGACGGGCACCGCCGACGCGTTGGCGAAATTACCGACGCCGGTGACGCTTGGCTTCGCACCCTATGGCGCGGATCTCGACAGACTGGCGGAGCGCGCACGCGCCGAAAATCACGAAGTGCTGCTGCAGACGCCGATGGAGCCGTTCGACTATCCCGACAACGATCCCGGACCGCAGACACTGCTGACGTCGCTCACTCCCGACCAGAATATCGACCGGTTGCACTGGCAGATGAGCCGCTTCCAGGGCTATGTCGGAATCGTGAGCTATATGGGCGCGCGTTTCACCGCCTCGGAGCAATCGCTGGCGCCGGTGCTGCGCGAGACCGCCAAGCGCGGGCTGATTTATGTGGACGACGGCGCCTCGCCGCGCAGCGTCGCCAGCCAGTTCGCCGGCAGCCATAACTTGCCCTTCGCCAAAGCCGACGTCGTGATCGATGCCGTGCCGACGCCGGTCGAGATCGACCGCGCACTGGCGCGGCTGGAAATGGCGGCGCGCGATCACGGAACCGCGGTCGGGCTCGCCAATGCGCTGCCGGGAACCGTCACTCGCATCGCCGAATGGGCGAAAAAAGTGGAAGCACGCGGCTTCGTGCTGGTTCCGATCACCATGGTGGCGGTGAAGGAAAAGTCATCATAGTGTCATTCTAGGGCGCGAACACCTTAAGTCGGCTATAGCCGACTTAAGCAAAATAAATTGCCGATCTCGGGTAAACCGAGATCGGATGCGCGACCGGGTTGGCGGAGTGCGAATGCCCCCCTTCGAATCCCTGCCCTATCGTCCCTGCGCCGGCATCATGGTGCTCAACCGCGCCGGTCTCGTATTCATCGGCCGGCGATCGAGCGGCCCCGAGCATATCGACGCGACGCATGTCTGGCAGATGCCGCAGGGCGGCATCGATGAGAACGAAGACCCATATCAGGCCGCGCTTCGCGAGCTCTACGAGGAAACCAATATCCGCACGGTGGAGAAACTGGGCGAGATCGCCGAATGGCTCGCCTATGATATTCCGCGCGACATCGTCGGCGCGGCCTGGGGCGGAAAATATCGCGGGCAGAAGCAGAAATGGTACGCGCTNNGCGAATTGCCCGACCTGGTGGTGCCGTTCAAACGGCAGACCTACGAGCGGATTGTGAAGGAATTCGAGAAGTTCGCGCGTGCCCGTTAGTGCATCGCCGTCCCAGTCAAGTGCCGGTCGACGGTCTTGAAATGATCGAGCCGCGTGATCAGTTTGTCGAGCGCGGAGCCCGGCTCGGTCTTCTCGATGCGGCTCTCCAATTCACTGATGCGGGTCGAAATCATCGCGCGGTCGATATCCTCGACCGCCTCGGCCACGTCGGCGAGCACGGTGAGCCCCTGCGCCGACACTTCGGCGAAGCCGCCGAGCACGACGATCTTCTGCGCGCCGCCCGCGCCGTGCACGGTCAGAATACCCGGCCGCAGCGTGGCGACGAACGGCGCGTGGTTGGCCAGCACGCCGAAATCGCCCTCGGCGCCGGGCACGTCCACCTGCTCGACGTCGCCGGAGAACAGCAACTTTTCCGGCGACACCAGATCGAAATGGAAAGTCGCCATTATTGACTTAGCCTCTGCTTCTGCCGGCCGCGAAGCCTACACCAAGCCCGATGACGCCGCCGATCAACGTGATGAAGGCGATGTGCTGAACTTGGCTGCTGGTCAGCGGCCCGTTGTCATGCGCGATCTGGTTTCCCTTCACTTCGATGCTCAGCGGCCCCAGCTTGATCTCAGCCGACTCCGGCCGCGTGAGATAGCCGGACAGTGCGCCAATTAGCAGCCCGACGACCAGAAATGCGACGAGGTTTGATCGGCCCAGCATGGCGTTACGCCGCTTCCGCTGCGAGCTTCTTGCCCTTTTCGACCGCCTCTTCGATGGTCCCGACCATGTAAAAGGCGGCTTCCGGCAGATTGTCGTATTTGCCTTCGCAAAGGCCCTGGAAACCCTTGATGGTGTCGGCGAGGTCGACCAGCTTGCCTGGCGAGCCGGTGAACACTTCGGCGACGAAGAACGGCTGCGACAGGAAACGCTCGATCTTGCGCGCGCGCGCCACCGCGGTCTTGTCCTCCTCCGACAACTCATCCATNNGAATCGCGATGATGTCCTGCAGCGCCTTGTAGCGCTGCAGAATCTGCTGCACCTGGCGCGCCACCGCGTAATGCTCCTCGCCCACGATCAGCGGCGACAGCATGCGCGAGGTAGAATCGAGCGGGTCCACCGCCGGGTAGATGCCCTTGGCGGCGATGTCGCGCGACAGCACCGTGGTCGCATCCAAATGAGCGAACGAGGTGGCCGGCGCCGGGTCGGTCAGGTCGTCGGCCGGCACGTAGATCGCCTGCACCGAAGTCACCGAGCCCTTGTGCGTCGTGGTGATGCGCTCCTGCAGCGTGCCCATGTCGGTGGCGAGCGTCGGCTGATAGCCCACCGCCGAAGGAATGCGGCCGAGCAGCGCCGACACTTCCGAGCCAGCCTGGGTGAAGCGGAAAATGTTGTCGACGAAGAACAGCACGTCCTGGCCCTGGTCGCGGAAATATTCGGCGACGGTGAGACCCGAGAGGCCGACGCGGGCGCGCGCGCCCGGCGGCTCATTCATCTGCCCGTACACCAGCGCGCATTTCGAGCCCTCGACCGAGCCCTTGTGCGGATCCTTGTTGACGCCCGATTCGATCATTTCGTGATAGAGGTCGTTGCCCTC
>PKXB01000226.1 GCA_003133345.1 Hyphomicrobiales bacterium
TCGAGCCCATGGCTTCACCGACCCAATAGGTCGATCCGCCCGATGGCACGGTGAAGCCGACCTCGATTAGCCCAGACAGTATTTCGGCGGCGGTGTGATGGGCGCCGTCTTCGTTACCGACAATTGCGGCGATCACGACCTTGCCGTAGGACGGCATACGGCCCCTTTCGTCTTTCTCGTCGAGAAAGGCGTCCATCCGCTCCATCACCCGCTTGGCGATGCTCGAGGGCTGGCCGAGCCAGATCGGCGCGCCGATGACGAGAATGTCGGCAGCAAGTAATTGTCGGCGCAGGTCCGGCCAGTCGTCGCCTTTGCCCTCGTCAGATTTGACGCCCGGCTTAATATTGTAATCCGCAGCGCGAACGATTTTGCCAGTGGCACCTTGCTTGGCGAGTTCACCGAACAACTGTTGCATCAACGCATCGGTCGATGAACGTTCGCGCGATTTGCTACTCTTGAGGCTGCAATTCAACCCGAAAACATTGAGTGTGAGCGTCTTTTGTCGAGTAGCCATGGACGACATAACCGCCAAACTAGGCCATCTGTTCCATGGCGGCCGACACTTCATTCGAGCTCGACAGGCTGCAGCTGATCGCGGTATTGAACATGGCCGCGCACACTGGTCCGACCGAATGGGTGCTAGGGCTGGAAGGTCTCTTGTTACAAGCGTGGCGCTCATCGAGCTGGTAATTGCACGCGATCGGGCGCGGGCAAGACGGATTTGCCGGCCGATCGCGCTCGCAAAATTTTGGTTTCATGTTACCCCGGCTGTTATCCCGGGGCCGATTTGGCGAAAAATGCCGTTTTTCGAACGACCACTAAGTCATTGAAAACACGTGGCGACCCCGGCTGGATTCGAACCAGCGACCCCCAGCTTAGAAGGCTGGTGCTCTATTCGGCTGAGCTGCGGGGTCGCGCGTACGCGGAGCAGGATCGGGCGCGTCGGGCTGTCCGTCGACGGGAACGTCGTTATTGGTCCAGCGCGCGTTCGCCTTACCGCCTCTGTGGACTCCGCGCATTGATCGAGCCTCTGGACCGCCGATTGCAGTTATCTGTTTAATCGCGCAAGTTTGCCTTCGTCGTTCAAAGGTGAGCTAAGGTTAAGCTACGAAGATGAAAAAATATTTCTGGCTGGGTATAGTGAAGCGGGGCAATAGAGAGCGAATTTCTGTCTCATCTCCACTCCTTGATGGTTACGATGAGCCAGAAATCCTCCGTTCCTCAAGCCGTTAAATCTGTCTCACAAGCGCTGATGTCGGACAGATCAGGCTGCGCATCGGCCTGCGCCAGCGCCGCGAGTTGCATGGCCTTCTATGCCCCCCCCCGGAGCGCCAAGCGAACGAAAAAATCTGTTTTACAATTTGACGGGCTGTTCCGGTCCCGTTTACGCAAATTCGGGGTGTGCTTGTAAAACGCTTCCCTTTGAAACTGTTGAAGAAACAATTGCGCCTACGATTTGTCGCAATTCGGACGGGCAAGAAACGTTCAATTCTGATTTGCAGCGTTCTTTACGCTCGGCGGAAAGGCTGGATTGACCTTTATGCCGCGCAGCAGATCTTCTGCCATATTCAGCGCCTTGTCGTTCTTCTGGTCCGGCGGAATGTAGGACTGCGAGCCGGTCTGTTCCTTGCCTGCGTCGCCCTGGAGTGGCCGCGCAGCGAGGCCTCGCCCTTGGTGCTGGTATCGGTCTTCGCTTTGATGTCATCCGGCAGGTCTTGCAGGACCTCGATGTCGGGCACGATACCCTTGGCCTGGATCGAGCGGCCGGACGGCGTGAAGTAGCGCGCCGTGGTCAGCCGCAGCGCTCCGTTGTCGGAGCCGAGCGGGATGATGGTCTGCACCGAACCCTNNCGCCGTTGATCAGCACGATCAGTGGTTTGCCTCTAGTGAGATCCCCACCGTGGGCAGTGAAGCCCGGCTGTCGGCTTAATTCGTGCCCTGCTTGTTTCCGGTGCATATCCGGTGATATCATTGCCTGCATTGCTGGGGCCATGTCGGAGGACATTTGATGCGCACGCGCGTCATCCACCTCATCAATCCGAAGACGGATTCCCTCACAACACGCCCGCTCTACATGAACCGGGCGCTTTACTCTCCGCTCGCAGGACTGCTTGCGGTTGCCGCGGTCATCCCGCGCGACCAATACGAGGTCGTGCTCACCGACGAGAATATCGAACCGATCGATTTCGATTTGAAGGCGGACATGGTCGGGATTTCCGCGATGACGAGCTACGTCAACCGCGGCTACGAAATCGCCGATCAATTCCGCGCCAAGGGCGTGCCTGTCGTCATGGGCGGCGTGCATCCAAGCTTCATGCCGCAGGAAGCCCTCAAGCATGCCGACGCCGTCGTCATCGGCGAGGTTGAACTGGTGATAGAGAAATTGCTCGACGATCTCGATCAGGGTTCGATGCGCGGAACCTATAAGTCGGACGTCTTGCATCCGATGGTCGGCGTGCCGATGCCGCGCTATGACCTGCTCAAAAAGCACCGCTACGTGAACAAGACCTTCGTGCAGACTTCGCGCGGCTGCCATCAAGGCTGCACGTTCTGCGCCGAGCCGCTGATGAACGGCCTCAAGTTCCGTTACCGGCCGGTCGACGAGGTGATCAACGAGATGGAGAACTGCGGCGCGCGCACCATTTCGATCAACGACGCCGACTTTTTTGGCACGCCGGAGCGCCCGAAAGAAGTGATGCGCGCCTTGAAGGGACGCGGCATCCGGTGGCAGGCCGGCGTCACCTCCAAGCTGGCGCAGGACGACCGCATGCTCGAACTCGCGGCGGCCAGCGGCTGCACCTTGTTGAGCATCGGCTTTGAATCGATCTCGCGCGACACGCTCAAGAGCGTGCACAAGCACGTCAACCGGCCGGAGACCTTCGCCGCCCTGGTGGAGAAGGTGCACTCCTACGGCATCATGGTGTTCGGCTTGTTCATGTTCGGCTTCGACGGCGACGACACCTCGGTGTTCGACAAAACCGTCAAATTCAACATCGGCGCCGACTACGACGCCTGCGCCTATTCGACGCTGACGCCCTACCCGGGCACGCTCACCTGGTACGAGATGAAGAAGGCGAACCGCATCGTGTCGTTCGACTGGACGATGTACGACCAGGGCCACGTCGTCTATCGCCCGGCGCAAATGTCAGGCGACGAACTCCGCCGCGGGCAAAGCCACGCCTATGAGAGTTTTTATTCAACGTCGTCCATCGCCGGCCGCTTCCCGCTGCTCCGCAAGCGGCATCGCGCGCAATGGCTGATCTACAATATGTTCATGCGCCGAGGGTCGCAGACCGAGAAGATTGATTCGATCGCGGCGCCGACGGCGGAGCCCGACGTGGCGCCGATGCCGCCGATCCTGCCGGTCAAGCGCGAATGGCGCGCGGCCGTGCTGGAGGCGGCCGGCGGACCGGGGCCCCACCTGAGCTGAAACGGCTCACCAATGATAGTTGACGCCGGCCCGCACCAAATCGTCGGAGATGGGCACGGATAGCGAGGATGCAGCCGACGCCGCGCTGAACAGACTGGCGGTGCCGAGGTCGAGGTGGAGATACTCCACCTTGGCGCTCCAGTTGGGACTGAGCGAATATTCCACGTTGAAAAGGTCTTGGCCCTGAGTGCGATCCTTGGGATTGACCGCCTCATAGACAGCACCGCAATTGCATTGGATCTGGTTCATGGCACGTTGAAGGATTAGGGACCGCAAAGCTCAGCGGGATTCAGAAGGCGGGGTCCGACGCAAGCGAAACCGTGGAAGAGGTGCAGTACACGTTGGAGTGACGCAAGCGCAGGCCGATCTCATCGAATGTCGTATTCCTAGCGCTCGCTTCTCGGGCCGATATGCTAGATCGACAGGAACATCGACGCGAAACTCAAAACGACCAGAACGCCAGTTGCGCCTAGCCACCAGCGCATATTATAGGTGAGCCATCCTATAACGGCTCCCACGACAATGGCGGGTGCAAACCACACCGCCAACATTGCCGCACCCGAATGGGGTGAATCTGGGGGTAGAAGCCAAAGAGATAATTGCATTGGGAGCCAGCCAACAAACCGCGCGGCTCTAAAACGGATGTCCGGCAGCATGATTGCAATCGCCAGCAAAATTATTACTGATGCAACCGCCAGAAATATCAGTCCGCGCACCCAGAATTTTTGCTGTATCATTCCGTTCAGTTCTTGCATTTTTTTCCTACGAAGGTTGCAAGACAAAATCTAAGTGTCTGTCCGGAGAGTTCTTGAATCATATGAATCAGTTGTGATTCAAGGGTGGTGGCCTGATTCGAGGAGGGTCAC
>PKXB01000229.1 GCA_003133345.1 Hyphomicrobiales bacterium
TCGCCCGGCGGCGACTTCGGCAGCCGCGGTCTGGCGCAGGGCGGATCGGGCGTCGACGCCGTGACGTCGAAATACCGCGGCGCGCAGGGGCTCGATCCCGAATTCATCAAAAAGCTTGAAAAGCAGTTCGGCTTCGACAAGCCGGCCTATGAGCGCTTCGGCCTGATGCTGTGGAACTACATCCGCTTCGATTTCGGCAACAGCTATTTCCGCGACATCCGCGTGTTGCAGCTGATCAAGGAGAAGCTGCCGGTCTCGATCTCGCTCGGCATCTGGATGACGCTGCTCACCTATCTGATTTCGATTCCGCTCGGTATCCGCAAGGCGGTCGACGCCGGCTCGCACTTCGACGTGTGGACCTCGAGCGTGGTCATCGTCGGCTACGCCATACCCGGCTTCCTGTTCGCGATATTGCTGATCATCCTGTTCGCCGGCGGCTCGTTCTTCGACATTTTTCCGCTACGCGGACTGGTGTCGGAGAATTTCTGGCAACTGCCGTGGTACGCCAAGATCGGCGATTATTTCTGGCACCTCACGCTACCAATCATCTCGATGGCGTTGTCGGCCTTCGCTACCATGACGCTGCTGACCAAGAACTCGTTCCTGGAGGAGATCCGCAAGCAGTACGTGCTCACCGCGCGCGCCAAAGGGTGCACCCAAAACCAGGTGCTGTACGGGCACATCTTCCGCAACGCCATGCTGATCGTGATCGCCGGATTTCCCAGCGCCTTCGTGCACGCGTTCTTCACCGGCTCGCTGCTGATCGANNAGCGTGCTCAACCGCGACTATCCGGTGGTGTTCGCCACGCTCTACATCTTCGCGCTCATCGGCGTGGTGGTGAACCTGGTCTCCGATCTGACCTACACTTGGATCGATCCGCGCATCGACTTCGAGACGCGAGAGGTCTGAGGTGGACGCGCCGAACCGCGAGGATTTTTCGGAAGTCGCTGTCGACACGCCCGTTGGCAGTCTCCAGCCGGTGATTTTCCGCCGTTTCGCGCTGTCGCCGCTCAACCGGCGGCGCTGGGACAACTTCAAGGTCAACCGGCGCGGCTATTGGTCGTTGTGGGTTTTCCTGGCGCTGTTTCTGATCTCGCTGTTCGCGGAATTCATCGCCAACGACAAGCCGGTCTACATCCACGTCAACGGCCATTCATATTTCCCGGCGGTTGTGACCTATCCGGACACGGCCTTCGCCAAGCAACCCGACCCGAATCTGTTCGACACAGCCGCCGATTATCGTGACGACTATCTGATGGGCCTGATCAATAAGGAAGGCGGCATCGTGGTCTGGCCGCTGGTCCGTTTTTCCTACAACACACAGGTGAGCAAGCCACCGTCGCCGTTCCCATCCAAGCCGACCTGGCTGTTGAGTCAAAAGGATTGCGAATTCGCCGCTACCCACGGCTTCGCCAACTGCGACGATCTCGAAGCGAACTGGCTCGGCACCGACGATGGCGGCCGCGACGTAGTGGCGCGGCTGATCTACGGTTTCCGCATTTCGGTGCTGTTCGGACTGGCGCTGACCATCGTGTCGTCGATCATCGGCGTCGCCGCCGGCGCGGTGCAGGGTTATTTCGGCGGCTGGATCGATCTCCTGTTCCAGCGCTTCATCGAAATCTGGACCTCGATCCCCTCGCTCTATCTGCTGCTGATCATTTCCTCGGTGCTGGCGCCGGGTTTCTTCGTTTTGCTCGGCATCCTGCTGCTGTTCTCCTGGGTCTCGCTGGTTGGCCTGGTGCGCGCCGANNNNTGTCGTCGTCGGTGATGACGCTGACCGCGCTCGACTTCCTCGGCTTCGGCCTGCCGCCCGGCTCGCCCTCGCTCGGCGAATTGTTAAGCCAAGGCAAAGCCAACGTGCAGGCGCCATGGCTCGGCCTCACCGGGTTCTTCTCGATCGCCGTCATGCTCTCGCTCTTGATCTTCATCGGCGAGGCGGTGCGCGACGCCTTCGATCCGAGAAAGACGTTCCGATGAACGCTTCGGCTGAAAAACTTCTCTCCATCCGCGATCTTTCGGTCGCGTTCGGCACCGGCGCGCGCGAGGTGTTGGCGGTCGATCGGGTGTCGTTCGACATCGCCAAAGGCGAGACGCTGGCGCTGGTCGGCGAGTCGGGCTCCGGCAAATCGGTCACCGCGCTGTCAGTGATGAAGCTGCTGCCCTATCCGGCCGCGCATCACCCCTCGGGCTCGATTAGCTTCAAGGGGCGCGAGCTGCTGACCATGCCGGAGAACGAGATCCGCCACGTGCGCGGCAACGACATCACCATCATCTTCCAGGAGCCGATGACCTCGCTCAATCCGCTGCACACCATCGAGAAGCAGATTAGAGAGATTCTTCTGATCCACCAGGGGCTTGCGGGCGAGAAGGCGCGTACCCGCATCCTCGAATTGCTCGATCAGGTCGGCATCCCCGATCCGAAGGGGCGGCTGGCGAGCTATCCGCATCAGCTCTCGGGCGGCCAGCGCCAGCGCGTGATGATCGCCATGGCGCTCGCGAACGAGCCCGATCTGTTGATCGCCGATGAGCCGACCACCGCGCTCGACGTCACGGTGCAGGCGCAAATCCTGAAGCTGCTCAAGGACATCCAGAAGCGGCTCGGCATGTCGATGCTGTTCATCACCCACGATCTCGGCATCGTGCGCAAGCTCGCCGATCGGGTCTGCGTGATGAACACCGGAAAGATCGTCGAGCGTGGCCCGGTCGAGCGCGTGTTCACCGCGCCGGAGCATCCTTACACGCGCGCGCTCCTCGCCGCCGAGCCGAAGCCCGATCCGGCGCCGCCGCGGCCCACCGCGCCGGTGGTGGTCTCGACCACGGATCTCAAGGTTTGGTTCCCGATCAAGCGCGGCGTGCTGCGCAAGGTGGTAGGCCACATCAAGGCGGTGGACGGCATCAGCGTCGAGGTGCGTAAAGGCGAGACGCTCGGCGTGGTCGGCGAATCCGGCTCGGGAAAGACCACGCTCGGGCTCGCCATCCTGCGGCTGATCTCGTCCGACGGCCCGGTGGTATTCATGGGCGACACCATCCAGGGCCTCAAGTTCAAGCAGATGCGGCCATACCGCCGCAACATGCAGATCGTGTTCCAGGACCCCTACGGCTCGCTATCGCCGCGCATGTCGGTGTCCGACATCATCGAGGAAGGTCTGAAGGTGCATCACTCGCATCTTGCGAGGGGTGAACGCGAGCGCCGCGTGATGGCGGCGCTTACCGAGGTCGGGCTCGATACGCAAACGCGCTTCCGCTATCCGCATGAATTCTCCGGCGGGCAGCGCCAGCGTATCGCGCTCGCCCGCGCCCTGGTGCTGGAGCCGACCTTTATCTTGCTGGATGAGCCGACCAGCGCGCTCGACATGATCATTCAGGCGCAGATGGTCGATCTGTTGCGCAATCTGCAAAGGAAGCGCGACTTGACCTACATGTTCATCTCGCACGATCTGCGCGTGGTCGCCGCGCTGGCAAGCAGGCTGCTGGTGCTACGTCACGGCAAGATGGTGGAAGAGGGCGCGGCGGCCGATTTGTTCAAGGCGCCGAAGAGCGATTACACCCGTGCGCTGCTCGCCGCCGCCTTCAAGCTGGAAATCGCGCCCGGGGACGTCGTGGAGCAGTAGGCGGCGGACATGCGCGACCGCGAACTCGCCGATCTTCCCGCCGATGTCGCGGTCTCGCAACCCGAGTTGCTCGCCAAAGGCTACTGCGATTACCAACGCTATCGCCTGACGCTGACAGGCACAGACGGCGCCACCCACACGCAGACGCGCGACATCTTGCTCGCCGGCAAAGTGGTGGCTGTGCTACCGATCGATCTTGTGCGCGATGAAATCGTGCTGATACGGCAATTTCGCCTGACGGCCTATCTCGCCAATGGCCGCGGCGATATGATCGAGGCGGTCGCCGGACGGGTCGAGGCGGGCGAGTCGCTGCTTGAAGCGGCGCGCCGCGAATGCACGGAGGAGATCGCGGTCGCGCCGACCGTGCTGGTCGAGCTGTTCAGTTACCTGACGACGCCGGGGCTGACCGACGAGGAGGTCACGGTTTTTCTCGCTGCCGTCGATGCGTCGCGGGTCCCGGAACGCGCGGGGGCGGCGGCGGAAGGCGAGCAGATAAAAACTTTCCGCGTCTCCATCGACGCCGCGCTTGCGGGGCTCAGCGCAGGCAAAATGCGCAACGGCCCGCTCTCCATCGCCTTGCAATGGCTGGCGCTCAATCGCAACCGCATTGGCGAATTGCTGGGCGCGCGCTAAATCCGCTTCACGCTGGTGACATCGCAGCCCGCCGCCTTGATGCGCGCGATGGNNTTCCAGAACACCAGATCGCCGCGCCGCAGCTCGCCGAGCGATGACAATTTTCCGAGCGCCATTTCCTGCATGTCGCTATCGCGCGGGCAGGCGTGGCCGGCGGCTTGCAGCGCGACCTGCACCAGCCCCGAGCAGTCGATGCCGAGCGATGTCTTGCCACCCCAGAGATAAGGCGCGTGGAGAAATTCTTCGGCGACGGCGACGAAATCCGGCAGCCGCGCCTTGATCGGCGCCAGGTGCACGGCCGGCAGATGCCAGCCGTTCGCCGTCACGGCGAAACGCTCGTCCTGCCGTACGATGGCGAGCCGCGCCCCCATCGGCAGCGCCACCGCCGGCGGCAGCTTGATGTCCGGCCCGGGAAAGCCGAGCGTGCGCGGAGTTGCGACCTTGTGGGTTGGCGCCCGGCCGGTTTTACCGAGCGCATTGGCCGACAACCAGCCGACATAGCCGTCGGTCTCGATCTGGCCCCAGGTCCAACCCTCGTCGGTCGTCTCGTAGACGATCACACACTCGCCCAGCAGCGCCTGGGTGTCGAGCCGTGCCTCGTGCGACGCCGTGCGCCACAGGCCGGCGATCGGCTCGACCACCTCGTGGCGCGCGCCTTCGACGAAGCGCGCGGCCTCGACCTGGCCCTGCAGATATTTCGCCGCGATTTCGGGGCGGAACGGATTGATGCGGGGGTCAAGCGCGACCATTTAGATTCTTTCGTGGCGCATGATCTTATCCGAAAACCGGTTCTCACTTTTTGGGATCATGCGCTGTATCGGGCGGCTAGCAGCGCATAAAGCGCGCGCGCCGATTGCAGTTCGGCGCCTTCCGGGCGGCCCGGCTTGGCCGCCGGCGTCCAGGCGAAGATGTCGAGATGCAGCCAGGATTTGGCCGCGACGAACTTGCGCAGGAACAGCGCCGCGGTGATGGCGCCGCCCTGGCCGCCGCTGCTAACATTGTTGGTATCGGCTATCTTGGAATCGAGCATCGGCTCATAGGGCCGCCACAGCGGCATGCGCCAGAGCGGATCGTTCTCGGATACCGCGCAGCGCGCGACTTCATCGGCAAGCGCATCGTCGTCGGTGAAAAACGGCGGCACCTCGGGCCCGAGCGCCACTCTTGCAGCACCTGTGAGCGTGGCGAAGTCGACGACCAGCACCGGCTTGTCCTCGTCGGCGAGCGCGAGCGCGTCGGCCAGCACCAATCGGCCCTCGGCGTCGGTATTGCCGATCTCGACGCTGATGCCTTTGCGCGATGTGTAGATGTCGCGCGGGCGGAAGCTGGTGCCCGAGATGGAATTCTCCACAGCCGGAATGATCACGCGCAGCCGCACCTTGAGCTTGCGCGCCATGATCATGTGCGCCAGCGCCAAGGCGGTGGCGCCGCCGGCCATGTCCTTCTTCATGTTGAGCATGCCGGCGTCGTTCTTGATGTCGAGCCCGCCGGTGTCGAAGCACACGCCCTTGCCGACCAGCGTGATCTTCGGGTCGCCGTCCTTGCCCCAGGCGATGTCGATCAGCCGGGCGCTGCGCGCCGAGCCGGCGCCGACCGCGGCGACCAGCGGGAATTGCTTGGCGAGCGCGTCGCCAGAGGTGACTTCCACGGTTGCGCCATGCTGCTTGGCGAGCGCGCGGGCGGCGTCCTCCAGCTCGGCCGGGCCCATGTCGTTGGACGGCGTGTTGATGAGATCGCGCGCCAGCGTCACGCCTTCCAGGATGCGGCTGAGATCCTCTCCGTCCACACCCTCAGGGACCACCAGCCGTACGTTGCGCACCTCCGCCTTGCGGTAGCGGGTGAATCGATAGGTGCCGAGCGCGAAGGCCAGCGCCGCCAACCGCGCGTCATGCGGCGCGTTGGCGAAACGGTAAGTGCCCGGCGGCAGCAGGGTGGACAGTTGCCCGGGCCGGAACAGGTCTTTCACCGGCTCGTCGGCGTTTTCCAGGCCGAACAGCACGCCGGCCAATTTGCCGTCCGCCGCCGGCATCGCGAGATAGCGCCCGGGCTTGGGCTCATATCCGGCGGCGTGCAAGAACATGCGCTCGCGGTCGTCGATGCTCTCGGTTGCTTTGTCGAAAGCGGCGGCGGTGACGAACAGGATCGGTACCGAAAGCTCGTCGGCACTTGCGAAGATCGGATGCATGGCTACTCCGCGGCGTCGCGTATGGGCGGTTTCGGCGCATAGCCTTCGCGCGTCTGCGGCAGTTTCCAGCCCAGCATCTTTCCGGCAACCAGCGTGCGCAGCACCTGCGCGGTGCCGCCGCCGATGGTGAACATGCGCACGTCGCGCGCCATGCGCTCCAGCGGCAGCTCGCGCGAATAGCCGCGCGCGCCGAAAAATTGCAGCGCGTCGTTGACGATTTTGATCGCGCTCTCGGAGGCGAAGATTTTCGCCTGCGCCGCCAGCATCGGATCGGGGAAGGCGCTGCCGTCCGGCCCGCGCGAGCGCGCCGCCGCGTAGAGCATAAGCCGCGCCGCGGTGAGCTGGGTTTGCATGTCGGCCAGCATCCATTGCAGGCCCTGGAATTCGCCGATTTTGCGGCCGAACTGCTCGCGCGTCTTTGCCCATTCCAGCGCATGCTCGAGTGCGCCGGCGACGATGCCCATCGCCACGGTGCCGGCGCCGACGCGCTGGCTGTTATAGGCGTTCATCAGGTCGGCGAAGCCGCGCCGCAGGCCGGATGGCGGCAGCACCGCCATACTGGCCGGCACTTCGAGATTCTCGAACACCAGCTCGCCTTCCGGCATGCCACGCAGGCCCATGGTCTGCTCGCGCCGCGCCACGCGCAGGCCCTTGTTGCCTTCTTTGGCCTCGTCGCGCACCGCGAGGAAGCCGCCGATGCCGAGTGCTTGCCCGCGCTCGTCGAACACGCGCGCGAAGATCAGATGCAGGCGCGACACTCCGGCGCCGGTGATCCAGTGCTTCTTGCCGTTGATGACATAAATGTCGCCGCGCTTGTCGGCGCGCGTGGTCATGGCGAGCGCGTCGCTGCCGGCATCCGGCTCGGTGATGCAGATGGCGGGCTTGTCGCCCTCCAGCACCAGCCGCGCCGCGAGCTTTTTCTGCGCTTCGCTGCCGTAGGCCATCACCGTCGAGATCGCGCCCATATTGGTCTCGACCACGATGCGCGCGGTGACCGTGCAGGATTTCGCCATTTCCTCGATCACCAGCACGGCGTCGAGGAACGAGCGGTCCTGGCCGCCGAGCGCTTTCGGCATGGTCATGCCGAGGAACCCGGCCTCGGCCAGCCCCTTCACGATGTCCCACGGGTATTGTTCGTCGCGGTCGATTTGCGCCGCGCGCGGGCGCACCACGCCTTGCGAGAAGGCGCGGGCGCGCTGCTGGAGCGCGATTTCGTCTTGGGAGAGGCCGATATCCATGGGGATCATCTTAAACCTGCAGGGACCGCCAGTTTACAAGTTAACCACTCGTTAGGGTTAACGTTTTATTGCTCGGGAAATGCCGCTGGAACGCCAGCCCCGGAATCCCATGCGTCCTAGAACGGCCCGCGCCGCCCGCCTGCTTGCCTCGGCCGCTGTCGTGGCCGTGCTGGCCCTGTCGGCAGCCGGCTGCAAGACCACCGGCGACGACATCACCGGCTCGATCGNNGGCCCTGCGCGCCACCGACCAGCGCGCCCAGGCGGTCGCCGTCCTGGAGCAGGCCACGATCCGCAATCCGCACAACATGCCGCTGCTCGGTGCCTATGGCCGCGCGCTGGCCGAGGCCGGCGACTACAACCAGGCGCTCGACGTCCTGAGCCGGGCGCACACGCCGGACAATCCGGACTGGCGTATCCTCAACGCGCAGGGCGCGGTGCTCGATCAACTGGGCCGCCACGCCGAGGCACAGCGGCACTATTCGGCCGCCCTCAAGATCGTGCCGAACGACCCATCGGTCTTGTCCAATCTCGGCCTGTCCTACGCGCTGACGAAGGACCTGAGACGCGCCGAGGCCACGCTGCGGCTAGCCGTGACGCGGTCCGATGCGGCACCGAAGGTGCGGCAGAATCTCGCGCTGGTGGTCGGCCTGCAAGGCAGCTTCGCGGAAGCCGAGAAGATCGCCCGCGCCGATCTGCCGCCAGACGAGGCCGCCGCCAATGTCACCTATCTGCGACAGATGCTTGCGCAGCGCAGCGATTGGTCGAAAAAGGGCGGGCAGCACTACCTGCCCTCGCCCGACGCCGGGACCTGACCGCGAACTTCAAAAGCCTACAATCTTGACGATTTGATCGCTACGCCGCCGGCGTCAGCGCAAGGCCATGACCTTGATCGCGGCCGGACCGAGAATGACGATGAACAGCACCGGCAGGAAGAACAGGATCATCGGCACCGTCAGCTTCGGCGGCAGGCCGGCGGCCTTCTTCTCGGCTTCCGCCATGCGCATGTCGCGGTTTTCCTGCGCCATCACGCGCAGCATGTTCGCCAGCGGCGTGCCGTAACGCTCCGCTTGCTGCAACGCCATGCAAACCGATTTCACGCCATCCAGATCGGTGCGCTTGGCGAGGTTCTCATAGGCCTGGCGGCGGTCCGGCAGATAGGACAGTTCGGCGGTGGTGAGCGTGAGTTCCTCGGCCAGCGCCACTGATTGCGCGCCGACTTCGTCGCTCACCTTTTTGAATGCAGTCTCGATCGACATGCCGGATTCCACGCAGATCAGCAGCAGATCGAGCGTGTCGGGAAAGGCGCGCCTGATCGACAATTGGCGGCGCGCGATCCGGTTCTTGAGGAACATCAGCGGCGCATGCATGCCGATATAGGCGGCGGCAATACACATGCCGAGCTTGACCATCGCCGGCTGCTGGAAATCGAGCACGACGAACAGGTAGACCGCGGCGAACAACGCGCTCGCCGCCGGCGTCACCATGCGGAAGAACAGATAGGTGATGTAAGGCGCGTGGCCGCGATAGCCGGCCTGCACCAGCTTGAGCCGCGCCTCTTCCTGCCCGACCCATTTTTTCAGATTGAAACGGTTGACGATCGCTTGAATGGATTGCTTCGTCGAGGGGCGCAGATTGACCTTCTGTTGCACCTGCGCCATGCGCTCGCGTTCGCGCGCACGAATCTTCTCGCGCTCGACTGCGACCGCCTTCATGCGCTTGCCGAGCGAATCGGCGAGCAGCATGGGCATCGTAAAGGTCAAGACAGTAGCGATCGCAGCGATGGCGGCGCTCACCATCGTCAGTGTCTTGACATTGATCGAGTCGATCAGAAAATCGAGCATCGTATCCTACATCCTTACGAGGCGCATGGTTTTTTCCGAAAACCGGTATCCACATTTCAGGATCATGCGCTAGAAATCGAAATTGATCATTTTCTTCATCACCATCACGCCCATCGACATCCACAGGACGGAAGCGGCGAGCATCATGCGGCCGAGCGGCTCGGTCCACAGTAGCGAGATGTATTGCGGGCTGGTGATCCAGACCAGCGTCATCACCGCGAGCGGCAGCGAGCCGATGATGGAGGCCGAGGCTTTCGCCTCCATCGACATCGCCTGAATCTTGGCCTTCATCTTCTTGCGGTCGCGCAGCACGCGCGAAAGATTGCCAAGTGCTTCCGCAAGATTGCCGCCGGACCTCTGCTGGATCGCGATGACGATGCCGAAGAAATTTGCTTCCGGCACTGGCATCTGTTCGTAAAGCTTGCCGCAGGCGTCGCCCAGCAGCATGCCGATGGCTTGGGTTTCGACGATGGCGCGGAATTCGGACTTCACCGGCTCCGGCGCATCGATCGTGATCATCTTCAGGCAGTCGAGCAGCGGCAGGCCGGCCTTGACGCCGCGCACGATGATGTCGACCGCGTCCGGGAACGCATCGAGAAATTTATTCTCGCGCCGCTTCTTCAAATAGGACAACAGCCAGCGCGGCAAACCGAGGGCGCCGGCAAAGCCGAGCGCGGCACCGACAGGGATGCCGCCGCCGGTGAAAAGGCCGAGCAAGAACATCACCACACCGATGCCGGCCGAAAGAAGGAAGAATTGCCGCTTCGACCAGAACAAACCGGCCTGCGCGATGCGGACCGAGAGCGGGACGCGTTTGCTCTTCTTGTGGCGCTCATCGAACTCCTTGAGCGTGGTTTCGATGATATCGCGGCGGGATTTCTGGTGCCCGCGCGTGACGCGCGCCGCCGGCTCCGCCTTGGCGACGTTGGCCATACGCTGTTCGGCTTTGCGCTCGCCGGACAGGATCGGATAGAGGAAAACCCAAGCCACGCCGCCGACTGCGACGGACGCCAGAAAGAACATGGCGATCGTTTGCATGGTATCCCCGGCTCAGGCCCGCATGGCTTCGTTGGCGGCTTCCGCGGCGTCGAGCGCGCTTGCCAAGCGCTTTTCTTCGCCGTAGTAGCGGGCGCGATCCCAGAAGCGCGGCCGGCCGATGCCGGTCGAGCGATGGCGGCCGAGGATATTGCCTTGCGCGTCCTCGCCGGTCATGTCGAACACGAACAGGTCCTGGGTGATGATGACGTCGCCTTCCATCCCCATCACCTCGGTGATGTGGGTGATCTTGCGCGTGCCGTCGCGCAGGCGGGCGACCTGGATCACCACGTCGACCGAGGCGGTAATCATCTCGCGAATGGTGCGCGAGGGCAGCGAGAAGCCGCCCATGGTGATCATCGATTCCAGGCGCGAGAGCGCCTCGCGCGGATTGTTGGCGTGCAGCGTGCCCATCGAGCCGTCGTGGCCGGTGTTCATGGCCTGCAGCAGGTCGAAGGCCTCGGGTCCGCGCACTTCGCCGACGATGATCCGCTCCGGGCGCATCCGCAGGCAGTTCTTGACCAGGTCGCGCATGGTGATCTGGCCCGAGCCTTCGAGGTTCGCCGGGCGAGTCTCCAGCCGCACCACGTGCGGCTGTTGCAGCTGCAGTTCGGCGGCGTCTTCGCAGGTGATGACGCGCTCGGTCGGGTCGATGAAGGCGGTCAGTGTGTTGAGCAGCGTCGTCTTGCCGGCGCC
>PKXB01000088.1:0-6868 GCA_003133345.1 Hyphomicrobiales bacterium
GCGTCGGTGTTGATGATCTCGATGGTCTGACCGGACATCGAGGTCACGATGTCGCCCGGCCGCTGCGCGTTGCCGTCCGGCATGTTCTCGACCAGGCCGATGACGCCGACGGCGTTGACGCGCGCCTTGCGCGCGGCCAGCACCTGCATGAGGCCGGTGACGCAAGCGGCGCCCGCCATGTCGCCCTTCATATCCTCCATGCTGGCGGCCGGCTTGATCGAGATGCCGCCGGTGTCGAAGCACACGCCCTTGCCGATGAAGGCGACCGGCGCCTCGCCGGCCTTGCCGCCGTTCCAGCGCATGACGACCACGCGGCTCTCGCGCGCCGAACCTTGCCCGACGCCGAGCAGTGCNNAATTCTTCCGGATAGAGCACGTTGGCCGGCTCGTTGACGAGGTCGCGCGCCAGCAGCACGCCGTCGCTGATCGCCTCGCGCCGCGCATAGGCGCCGCGCACGGCGGCGACTTCGCCGACCGCGACCGTCACGCTGCGTTTGGCGGGCGGCTTCTCGTCGTCTTTGCGCTTGGTCTTGTAGCGGTCGAAGGCATAGCTGCGCAGCCGCACGCCCTGCGCCAGATCGGCGGCCTGCTCGGCTTTCAGCGCACCGCCCGGCAATTCGGCGAACACGGTGGCCTCGCTGGCGGCGAGCGGCAGCTTGCCCATGGCGAGCCCGCCGAGCTTGAGCAGATCCTTCTGCTCGAGGCCCGCGGTCTTGCCAGCCGCAGTTTTGCCGGCGCCGATCACCACCAGGCGGGCGACTTTCAGCCCCTCCGGCACGCTCAGTTCGAGCGCGGAGCCGCTCTTGCCGGTGAAGCGCTCGGCCTTGGCCGCGCGCGCCACCAGACCGGCGGCGGTCCCCAGTGCCTTGGCCGTGGCGGGGCCGAATTTGAGCCCGTCGTCGCAGAACACGATGAGAACGCCCGATGGGCCCATTTTGGCCGGGGCGGCGAAGGGTGCAAACCCGAGCTTCAGGGCGTCGGTCATTGCGCGTGGTCCTTATGCGGAAAAACCCGGCAGGCTAGCCGGTGCTTGCGAGCCCATAGGGCCCGCCGCTACCGTCTGCTATCGTACATGCCATTCCAATGTCCATCTGCGGAATGCCTGTCAATTCGAGAATTATCTGGGGACATGCAGATAACGGCCGTCGAGCCGAGGCCGCCAGCTTCCTTGCAACAAATAAATCCGTCACAACAGGCCGCCTCCCTGCGTGCCGACCATTGGTGAAGTCATGCGGATCATTTACCTGCTCGGATTGATCGCGGGCATTTTCCTCGCGTCGTTTGGTGCGCAATCGATTTTCAACGCCGTCGGCATTTCGATTGACCTCATGGCGGCNNCGGCCAGATCATCAACTATGCCATCGTGTTGATTTGCGCCTATCTGTTCGTGACGCTGGTCTGGCGCCAGTCCGTCACCGGCTTCATTGTTCTTTATTTTCAAAATTGGCGAAAGGCGCGCAGCGGTTTTTGGGTTTGTGCCGGATTGGCGGTCAGCGTCGGCTTGCTCTGGTACATGTTCGTGTTCGCTGCGGGGGGCGCGCGCTGGTCTTCGGCGGCCTGGGCGCAGACCGACACCCATGCGCTGTTGAAATTGTTTTTCACCGGCCTCGTCGCGATCATCCTCGCGACCACGGAAGAGATCCTCTTTCGCGCCTTGGCATTCAAATATTTGCTCACCTCCACCACCACCTGGGCGGTCGTTCGGGCAATGGTTCTATCCTCGATCATCTTCGCCTTGGCCCATCGCTTTGACGACCCGCTCTCGTGGCTTGAGCTCAGGTTTGTCGGCCTGTTGATCGGACTTTTCCTGCTGGGTTGTCTGCTTGCGCTGGTCTATTACGTGACCAATTCACTGGCATGCTCGATCGGCGCGCATTCTGGGCTCATTTGGATTGCGCTGGCCAAAAAGACCCAGATCATCCAGGTGGCGCCCTCAGGTTGGGACATCAGCAATTCCTTCGATCCGCGCACGGGACCGGCGGCGTGGCTGCTGTTTATTCTCCTGACCATCCTATTTTGGAGCCTGCGGCGCTGGCTGAGAAAGACATTTGAAATCGAGAACCTCGATCTCATCGCCGCCGTGGCCACGTCGCCACAGCTTGAGATCGATGTCACCGCGCGGCCCGCCGTCGACCATTCCGTGATGCGACGCGACTGGCTGGTCGCAATTTAGGGCGGCGTGGCCTGCCTCGCCAGCTTTATCGCGATGCAAAAGTTGATCGAGCACAAGATGTCGCGCGACGACGAAACTTTTCACGCTGCGGTGGACGAATTCAAGACCGCGGTTTCGCACGGCGCCAGCGTGGCAACCGCTGCAAGGGCAGCCGGCTTTCAGCCGGCGGACTACCTCCGATACGGACTCGAGAGGTTGACCCGGCTCGCGAATGGTCAAGTCGAAATCGTAGGTTTGGCCGCCGATATGCCGGGCGACGGAAGTCCGCTGGTGATCTTGGTTCTGGCTGGCAATAAGACCATCTTCCAAGGCCAAACTGAGGGCGCGCGCGAGGATTTTGCTCGCGGGTTTATGCTGACCGATGCGGCGGCACGTAACGTCAGATTCAGCGGCGCATTTTTATGCCAAGCCGCTGAACCGCTACTCGGCGTCGTGACGTCGCCTGCCAAAACATATGCTTCTTTTCCTATTAGCTGCCCCTAAGCGCGCCACCCGGGTCGCTCACGCCCTGGCAACGCCCAGCTAAGGTCTCAACCACATCACGGCATGGTTCCAAGCCGGGCTGGCCGACGTAACAGCGGATGGACAGCGCCAAAGGCGCGCTACCCCTCCGCAAAGGCCAAATCGCCTCGTTTTTAGGCTTTTCTTGGGGGCGGACGCCGATTCGGCGGCCCGGCTGCATCCGGCCCGGGATTCGCTTACAGGAACCTGGCCTCAGGGGCTTGCTTTGGGCCTAAGGGCCGAGCCGCGTTTAACTTTTTGTTGTGCATGTTCAACGGCTTTGCCTTTGCGCGGCCACTTTGTGGATGGATCAAGGTAAACCTGACGGGGGTTGGGATTAGGCTGGTTGTGCGTTGCGTCCGGTGGGGTAACCGGGCGCGGGCTGATGCATGCCGGAACTGGGGGGACGACGGCGCGAAATGGGGTCCATCAGCCGATATATCTTCCGCACGACGTTCGGTGCGTTCCTGATCGTACTGGTCAGCTTGACCGCCTTGATCTGGGTTACGCAGGCGTTGCGCGACTTCGACTTAATGACCAACCAGGGTCAAACCATCCTGGTGTTCGTCGGTATTACCGGCCTGATCATTCCGCTGCTCATCCTGGTGATCGCGCCGATCGCGCTGCTGATCGCGGTCGCGCATGTGCTCAATAAGCTGTCCACCGATTCCGAAATCATCGTGATGAACGCCGCCGGCATGTCGCCATGGCTCCTGTTCCGCGCCTTCCTGTCGGTGGCGGTCGTGGTGTCGATCCTGGTGACGGCGACCAGCGCCTATTTCGCGCCCAAGGGCCTGCGCATGCTGCGCGACTGGCTCACCGAGGTGCGCGCCGACGTGGTGAGCAATCTGGTGCAGCCGGGTCGCTTCGCCAACATCGAAAACGGCGTCACCCTGCGCATCCGCGAACGGCGCAGCAATGGCCAGTTGGCCGGCATCTTCCTCGACGACCAACGCGATCCGGCGCAGCGCGTCACCATGATCGCGGATGTCGGCGAATTGCTCGACGACGCCAATGGCACATTTCTGATCCTACAGAATGGCATGGTGCAGCGCTTCGAGGCCAAGGAGCACGATCCCAAGATGGTGGTGTTCGACCGCTACGCCTTCGATCTTTCGCAGTTCGCCGGTGGCGCGCGGGCAGTGAAATATTCGATTCGCGAACGCTATCTCTGGCAGCTGATGTTCCCCGATCCGAAGGACCAGCTTTACATCGAGCAGCCGAATCAGTTCCGCGCCGAGCTGCACGACCGGCTGGTCGCGCCGGTCTATCCGCTCGCCTTCGCGGTGATCGCCTTCGCCTGTCTGGGCGCGCCGCGCACCAACCGGCAAAGCCGCACGCTGTCGATGCTCGGCGCGATTAGCGGCGTGGCGCTGCTGCGCCTGATCGGATTTGCCTCCACCGTGTTCGGTGCCGCCATGCCGTGGATGCTGTCGCTGCAATACGTGGCGTTCGCGCTCGCGTTCGGCGGCGGCCTGTTCGTGATCCGCCGCGGCCTGGTCCTGGAACCGCCCGCTTTCATCGCCAATTGGCTGGCCGCGCTCACCGAGCGCGTGACCCGGCGCGTCGCCACACAATGAGTTGGTCATGCCGATGATCGGTGGAACACTCGCGCGATATTTCGGCCTGCGCTTTCTGCGCGCGGTGCTGCTGGTATTCGCCGGCATTTTCGCGCTGGTCGCGTTGATCGACTACATCGAGCTGATGCGCCGCTCTTCCGACCTGCCCAATCTATCGGCGATCCTGGTGGCCAAGACCTCGTTCTACCGGGTGCCGCAAGTGACCGAACAGTTCCTGGCGTTCTGTGTGCTGATCGGCACCATGTCCTGCTATCTCGATTTATCGCGGCGGATGGAACTGGTGGTCGCACGGGCGGCCGGCATGTCGGCTTGGCAATTTATTTCGCCGGCGGTGATCGTGGCCTTCCTGCTCGGCGTCGTCGCCACCGCCGTCTGCAATCCGATCTCGGCGGTCATGCAGGAGCAATCGAAGCGCTATGAGGCCATGCTGTTCGGAGAAAAATCGAGCGCGCTGCGCGGCGGCCCGTTCTGGACCAGCCAGCGCAGCAGCGAAGGCCAAGCCGTCATCAACGCCAAGTCCAGCCGCGACCAGGGCGTCAACCTCAACGGCGTGACGGTCTTCGCCTTCGACAATGACGGCCATTTCAAGCGGCGCATCGAAGCACGTGCGGCGACCCTGGAGCCCGGAGTCTGGCTGCTTATGGATGCCCGCGTCAACGAGCTGGGAACCTTGCCGGCCGACCATGCAGTCTACCGGCTCAAGACCAACCTGACGCCGGAACAAGCTCGCGAAAGCTTTGCCACTCCTGAATCTGTGCCATTTTGGGCACTTCCAACGTATATCACGATCGCGGACCACGCCGGTCTTGTTGCCTCAGGCTATAGATTGCAGTTCCAGAAGCTTCTGGCGCGGCCATTTTTGCTGGCAGCCATGGTTTTCCTTGCCGCCGCCGTTAGTTTACGTTTCTTCCGCTTCGGCGGGGTGCAAAAGATGATTTTAAGTGGCGTGGCATCGGGCTTTCTGCTTTATGTTTTGTCGAAAGTGACTGAGGATTTGACTAAGGCCGAGCTGATGCACCCTGCGGCAGCGGCTTGGCTGCCTGTGCTTGCCGCGGGCCTAACGGGGTTTATTGCGTTGTTGTACCAGGAGGACGGGTGATGACGGGGCCAGTTTGCGCTCGTCCACCAGCGCCCCGGCCTCATCGCCGTGGCGTCGCAGCGGTATTTAGCGTCCTCGCCGTGCTGGCTTGCGGCGACATGATTACGTGCGCGCCGGCTATCGCCCAACAGATATTCAATTTCCCGCAAAGCCCAGCGCCGCGACCGAAATCCAAGATTGCCATCGAGCGGGATAAAGCCGGCAAGCAGCAGCAGATGCTCGTGAAGGCGAATGAGATCGACTACGACTATGCCAATCACCGCGTCTCCGCCGTCGGTAACGTGCAGATGTATTATCGCAACTCGACGCTCGAAGCCGACCGGGTGATCTACGACCAGACCGCCAAGCGCCTGCACGCCGAAGGCAATGTCCGGCTCACCGAAGAGGACGGCAAGGTCACCTATGGCAGCATCATGGACCTGTCGGACGACTATCGCGACGGGTTCGTCGATTCGCTGCGTCTGGACGCCCCCGATCAGACCCGCATGGCGGCCGCCCGCGCCGAGCGCACCAGCGGAAACACCACCGTCTTCCATAGCGGCGTCTACACCGCCTGCCTGCCTTGCAAGGACGATCCGAAGAAGCCGCCGCTGTGGCAGGTGAAAGCCGCCCGCATCATCCACGACCAGGGCGAGAAGATGATCTATTTCGAGGACGCGCGCCTCGAATTCTTCGGCCAGCCGCTCGCCTGGCTGCCCTACTTCTCGACGCCCGATCCGACCGTCAAGCGCAAGTCCGGCGTGCTGGTGCCGTCGATCATGTCGAGCTCCATTTACGGACAGGCGCTTGATGTCCCCTATTACTGGGCGCTGGCGCCCGACTATGACGCCACACTCTCGCCGATGATCACCACCAAGCAGGGACTGCTGCTGCAAGGCGAGTATCGCCAGCGCCTGATCAACGGCGCCTACTCGATCCGCGCCGCCGGCATCTACCAGCTCGACCGTGGCTACTTTGCCACCCCCGGCGTGGCTGCGCCCGGCGACCGCGATTTCCGCGGCAGCGTGGAAAGCTCAGGCCAGTTCGCCATCACCGACAAATGGGTCTGGGGCTGGGACGGGGTGGCACTGACCGACAAGACCTTCCTGCAAGACTACAACCCGCGTCTGTCGAGCTATCACTTCACCGATGCGTACGGGTCCGCCGCCAACTCGGGCCTCTCGCAGCTCTATCTCTCCGGCAAGGGCAATCGCAGCTATTTCGACATCCGCTCGATTTATTACTACGGCTTCTCGACGGCCGACGTGCAGGCACAGATCCCAGTCATCCATCCGGTGATCGATTACGACTACACCTTCGATCATCCGATTATGGGCGGCGAGTTCGGCTACAACCTCAACTTCACCAGTCTGACGCGCAACCAGGCCAATTTCGACGCGATCAACCAAACGGCGTTCAACGCAAACACCTGTTCGAACACCGCCGACCCTATGTTCGCCACGTCCAGCAACTGTTTGCTACGCGGCATTCCCGGCACTTACAGCCGCTTCTCGGCGGAAGCCCACTGGCGGCGCAG
>PKXB01000088.1:6875-22418 GCA_003133345.1 Hyphomicrobiales bacterium
CTGGTGCGCGCCATGCCGACCGTCGGCCTGGAATATCGCTATCCGTTCATCAATGTCCAATCCTGGGGCACGCAGACCATCGAGCCGATCGCCCAGGTGATCGCGCGGCCGAATGAACCGCAGGTCGGCAAGTGGCCGAACGAGGACGCGCAAAGCCTGATCTTCGACGACAGCAATCTGTTCCGCGTCGACAAGTTCTCCGGCTGGGACCGGGTCGAGGGCGGCGGACGCGCCAATTACGGGGTGACCTACACCGCGCAATTCAATCNNAATTCATTCGCACAGGGCGGCATCGCCAATGCCGGCCTCGACAGCGGGCTCGATACCACCCGCTCCGACTATGTGGCGCGGGCGTCCTACCAGCCCAACAGCACCTATAAATTCACCTCGCGCTTCCGCTTCGACAACGACACTTTTGCCGTCAAGCGGACGGAGCTCGAAACAAGCGCCAATTTCGATCGCTGGGGTGTCAGCCTGCTCTATGGCGATTATGCCGCCCAGCCCGAGATCGGCTTCCTCAACCGCCGCCAGGGCCTGCTCGGCTCCGGATCGGTCAAGATCGACGCCAACTGGGTGCTGCGCGGCGCGGCTCTCTACGACCTCAATTCCAATAAATTCGCCCAGAACTCGCTCGGAATCGGCTACGTCAACGATTGCCTAATTTTGGGCCTAAATTACGTTACCAATTACAGCTACGGGACCGGAACGCCGCAGCTCAACCATACGATCATGCTGCAATTGAGCCTGCGTACGCTCGGCGGCACATCGGTCAGCCAGAATGTCGGCGTAAACTCGACCACGCATTGATACGAACCGCCGATGATGCATCCGACCGCCGGCGGCGCCCGCTGCAATGGATATCGCGATGCCGAGGACTAGCGTGAGACTTCGTTCATTCCGCCGATGGGTGGCAAGCGCCGCGCTCGCCGCGGCCGTTGCCGTTCCGGCCGCGGCCTTCGCGCAGGTGGTGGTGATCGCCAACGGCTCGCCGATCACGGCTTACGACATCGAGCAGCGCACCAAACTGATCGCGACATCGACCCACAAGGCTCCCACACGCCAGGAAGTCATCCAGGACCTGATCGACGACCGCATCAAGATCACGAAGGCCAAGAGCTACGGCTTCGAAGTGCCCGATACGGAGGTCGACCAAGCGTTCGCCAATATGGCCAAGAACCAGCACTTGTCGCCGCAACAGTTCACCCAGGTCCTCGAGCGCGCCGGCATTTCTCCGACCACGATCAAGGCGCGCGTCCGCGCCGAGCTGACCTGGACCCAATTGGTGCGCGGCAGGTACAGCGCGTCTCTGGAGATCGGTGAATCCGAAATCTCCAAAGCGCTGAGCGAGCGCAACGACAGCCAAGGCGACGTAGCCGGCTACATCTACACGCTCTATCCGGTCATGGTCCTGGTCCCGCCAGGGTCGAGCGCGGCCGTCATGGAGGCCAAGCGCCGCGAGGCGGAAAACTTGCGCGGCCGCTTCATCTCCTGCAACGAGGGCCTGGCTTTTTCACGCGCGCTGCGCGACGTCGCGGTGCGCGAGCCGATCTCGCGGAGCACGGCCGATCTCGCGCCGCAATTGCGCGAGCTGCTCGGCAGTATCCAGGTCGGCCACCTGACCACGCCGGAGGCGACGGCGCAGGGTCTGCAGATGTTCGCGTTGTGCGACAAGAAGGAGAGCAAGACCGACTCTCCGCTCAAGCGCGAAGTGCGCCAGGCGCTATACGCCAAGAAGTTTGACGTAGAGGCCAAGAAGTACCTCGACGAAATCCGCAAATCGGCGATGATCGAATACAAATGAGCGCAGCCGCCGGCCTTCCTCTGGCGTTGACGATCGGCGAACCGGCCGGCATCGGCCCCGACTTGACGCTCGCCGTTTGGCGGCGCCGGGTCGAACTCGACGTGCCGGCCTTCTATCTCATCGGCGAGCCGGATTTTCTGCGCCACCGCGCGCGCGCCCTTGGCCTCGACGTGCCGTGCGCCATCGTTGCGCCCGAGGAGGCCGGCCTCGCCTTCGAGCGCGCCTTACCGGTCGTGCCGCTCAATCTTCCTGTGACCGCCGCGCCCGGCAAGCCGGACGCCAGCAGCGCGCCGGCGGCCATCGCCTCGATCCGCCGCGCGGTCGCCGACGTGCTGGCCGGCCACGCCGCGGCGGTGGTGACCAATCCGGTCGCCAAGAACGTGCTCTATCGTTCCGGCTTTGCCGAGCCCGGCCATACCGAATTCCTGGCCAAGCTGGCCGCGGAAGCGACCGGCAAGCCGGTGCAGCCGGTGATGATGCTGTGGTCGGCGGAGCTCGCCGTGGTGCCGGTGACCATCCATCTGCCGCTGCGCGACGTGGTGTCGCGCCTCACCACGCAACTCATTGTGGATACCGGGCGCATCGTCGCGCGCGATCTGGCGTCGCGCTTCGGTATCGCCCGCCCGCGCATCGCGGTCGCCGGGCTCAATCCGCATGCCGGCGAGGAGGGCGCGCTCGGCGAGGAGGACCGCACCATCGTGGCGCCGGCGGTCAAGCAATTGCGGGCGGAGGGCATCGACGCCATCGGGCCGCGGCCGGCCGACACGCTGTTCCACGAGAAGGCGCGCGCGAACTACGACGTCGCCCTATGCATGTATCACGACCAGGCGCTGATCCCGATCAAGACGCTGGCCTTCGAGCGCGCGGTCAACGTGACGCTCGGCCTGCCGTTCGTGCGCACCTCGCCCGACCACGGCACCGCCTTCGACATCGCCGGCACCGGCAAGGCCGATCCGTCCAGCCTGGTGGCGGCGCTGGCGCTGGCCGCGCGGCTCGCCGCCCA
Organism: Hyphomicrobiales bacterium; assembly: GCA_003133345.1. Lineage (GTDB taxonomy): Bacteria > Pseudomonadota > Alphaproteobacteria > Rhizobiales > Xanthobacteraceae > Pseudolabrys. Next base: position 9,680 of record PKXB01000088.1, read on the forward strand.
TGCGCCGGCGCTCGTGCCCGCGAAGTAGATGCCGCAGATCGACGACCTGCCGCCGCTGCGCGAGGTGATCCGCCGGCATGGCTTGTCCGCCAAAAAATCCCTCGGCCAGAATTTCCTGCTCGATCTCAATCTGACCGCGCGCATCGCTCGCGCGGGCGGCCCACTTGAGGGCGCGACCGTCGTCGAGGTCGGCCCCGGGCCGGGCGGCTTGACGCGCGCGTTGCTGGCTGAGGGGGCGCGGCGCGTCATCGCCATCGAGCGCGATGAGCGCGCGATCGCCGCACTGGAGGAGATCGCGGCGCACTATCCGGGCCGGCTGGAGATCGTGGCCGGCGATGCGCTGGAATTCGACGCGCGCGCCCATCTCGGTCAAGAAAGAGCGCGCGTGGTCGCCAACCTGCCCTACAATATCGCGACCGCCCTGCTAATCGGCTGGCTGACCGAGCCGTGGCCGCCCTGGTACGACGCCCTGGTGCTGATGTTCCAGCGCGAGGTGGCTGAGCGCATCGTCGCCAAGCCGGGCAGCAAGACCTATGGCCGGCTGTCGGTGCTGGCGAACTGGCGCTGCGAGACCAAGATTATGTTCGACGTGGCGCCGTCCGCCTTCGTGCCGCCACCCAAGGTGACGTCTTCGATCGTGCGGCTGGTCCCGCGCGCCCAGCCACTTTCCTGCGACGCCGACGCCTTGCAAAAACTGACCGAGGCGGCGTTCGGGCAGCGCCGCAAGATGCTGCGCCAGAGCCTCAAGTCGCTCGGCGTGGATGTGGGCGCGCTGCTCGCCGCGGCCGCTATCGAGCCGACCGCGCGAGCCGAGGAAATTCCGGTGGAAGGCTTCGTCGCGCTGACGCGAATTTTCGCTGGGCAGGCGAAAGGCCGCGTGTAAAGTTCACTGCCCATGCAGATGCACCGCCAATCCCTGACCGCTTATGGCGCGCCGTTGTGCGAAACGGTGGTCGACGCCCCACAGCCGAAAGGCAGCGAGGTGCTGGTGCGCATCGCGCGCTGCGGCGTCTGCCATTCCGACCTGCACATGCAGGACGGCTATTTCCTGCTCGGCGACGGCAAGCAGCTCGACGTGCGCGGCGGCCGCACGCTGCCGTTCACGCTCGGCCACGAGATCGCCGGCCAGGTCGAGAGCGCCGGGCCGGAGGCAAATGTGGCGACCGGCGCTAAGGTCGCGATCTATCCCTGGATCGGCTGCGGTGCGTGCGCGGCCTGCAAGGCGGGCGACGAGAACATCTGCGCGGCGCCGCGCCATCTCGGCATCACGGTGGACGGCGGTTTCGCCACCTATGTGCTGATCCCGCATCCGCGCTATCTGATCGACTACGCGCCGCTGTCGCCGTCCTATGCGGGCGCGCTGATGTGCTCGGGGCTGACCGCCTATGCCGCGCTCAAGCGTCTGGCGGATCGCGCCGCGCGGGCGCCACTCTTGCTGGTCGGCCTCGGCGGCGTCGGACTGATGGGGCTCGCTCTCGCCCGCGCCCTATATGGCACGGCGCCTTACGTCGCCGACATCGACCCGCGCAAACGCGAGGCCGCGCTCGCCGCCGGCGCGCAGGCCGCATTCGATCCGGCCGATGCGGGCGCGCGCAAGGCGCTGCTGAAAGCGAGCGGCGGCATCTACGCCGCTTGCGATTTCGCCGGCTCTGACACATCGTTGAATTTCGCGACCGGGGTGCTGGCCAAGGGCGGCAAGGTGGTGGTCACCGGCCTGATCGGCGGCGCCTATTCGACCGCGGTCGCCATGTTCCCGCTCAAGGCCATGACCATCGAGGGCACTACCACCGGCACGCTCAAGGAAGCGCGCGAGCTGATCGACCTGGTGCGCGCGAAAAACATCGCCGCGCCGCCGATCGCCGAGCGACCCTTGGCGCAAGCGCAGGCCACGCTCGACGACCTGCGCGCCGGGAAAATTGTCGGGCGGGTGGTGCTGACGGCGTAAAAGTTAGGGTCTGCTAATAGGCCGGGACAGCGCCGCGGGAGAATCGTAGTATGCGTACACTCTGCTGAGAAAGGGCAGTCCGATGTTCGCCAGACTGAGAAAATTCCTGGGAAACGTCCTGGGAACCGTCCTCTACTGGATTGGTTGGGTTCTTGCGGTCTTTGTGCTCGCGCAAGCGATCATTCTGTCCGTCACAACTGGCAATCCGCTGATACCAGTGATTCTTGGTGTTGTTGGCGTGTTTTTTTGGCTGATCGCGGTTGCGTTCAAATATACTCTGGCGGGACGAAAATTACCGCGTTAGGGATCACCGGCATGGCGAACGCTCGCAACATGGCGGCACGGATATGTCATGTCCGTTCTTCCTCCGAAAGCAGACATTGCTCGGCGGCTCTTCCAGGCCAATTTTAACTGTGTTTATGAGTCCACGCCCTAGAGTTTAGCCTGCAATCCGCGCACGAAATCGGACAGGCCGGGCTGGCGCTCGCGCTTGAGCCGCTCGGCGGCGAGGACCGCCTTCACGTCGGCGAAGGCCTGATCGAGATCGCGATTGATCACCACATAATCGTACTCGGCCCAGTGGCTCATCTCGTCGGCAGCCTTCGCCATGCGGCGGTGGATGGTCTCGTAATCGTCCTGCGCGCGCGACTTCAGGCGGCGCTCCAGCTCGGGGATCGAGGGCGGCAGCACGAACACGGCGACCAGATCGCCGCGCGCTTTCTCGCGCAATTGCTGGGTGCCTTGCCAGTCGATGTCGAACAGCACGTCGCGGCCTTGGGCGAGCGCGTCCATCACGGGCTTGGCCGGCGTGCCGTAGTAATTATCGAACACCTCGGCCCATTCCAGCAGTTCATCTTTTTCGACCAGCGCGTCGAAGCGCCGGCGGTCGATGAACGTGTAGTCGCGGCCGTCCACCTCGCCCGGCCGGATTTTGCGCGTGGTCACCGACACCGACAGCTTCACACCCTTGTCCTGCTCGAGCAGGCGGCGCGATAGCGTGGTCTTGCCGGCGCCCGAGGGCGACGACAGCACCAGCATCAGCCCGCGCCGGGCGATCGCCGCTGTCTCCGGTAGCGTCTTCGCCATCGTCACTCCAGATTCTGCACCTGCTCGCGGAACTGCTCGACCACGCTTTTCAATTCCAGGCCGATATTGGTGAGGTCGACGTCGTTGGCCTTGGCGGTCAGCGTATTCGATTCGCGGTTGAGTTCCTGCGCCAGAAAATCGAGCCGGCGGCCGACCGCCCCGCCGCCGGCGAGCAGCTTCTGCGCTTGCTCGACATGGGAGGCAAGGCGGTCGAGCTCCTCGCGGATATCGGCCTTGCTGGCGAGCATGATCGCTTCCTGGTGCAGGCGGTCGGAATCGAATCGTTGCGAGGCGGAAAGCAGCGTCGCCACCTGTTCGGCCAGCCGCGTCTTGATCGCTTCCGGCTTGCGGCCGGGGGCCGCTTCCGCGCGCGCGGCGAGCGCGGCGATTTCCGCAAGCCGCGCCGACAGCAGGCGGCCGAGCGTGGCGCCCTCCTCGCGCCGCATGGCGAGCAGATCGGCCAGCGCCTTGTCGAAGCCGGCCAGGATCGCGGCTTCGGCGGCGCGGCGATCCTCCTCGCGCTCGTCCTCCTCGGTGACCTCGATCACGCCCTTGAGCGAGAGAATACCGTCGAGCGTAGGCTTGGCCGCATCCACCTTGCCGCTAAGCGTCTTGAGCGTCGCCAGCACGGCGTTGAGCACCGGCTCGTTGACCTTGACGGTGGGCGCCACGCCTTTGCGCTCGACCGTGAGATTGGCGTGAGCCGTGCCGCGCGCGAGCTTCTCGGCCGCACGCGCACGCGCCGGCACCTCGATCGCATCCCAGCCCGGCGGCAGGCGCAGCCGCAGATCGAGGCCCTTGGCGTTGACCGATTTGAGTTCCCAGCTCCAGGCATAGGAGCCGGCGACACCTTGGCCGCGAGCGAAGCCGGTCATGCTCGACAAGGCCATCGGGTTTGAATCTCGCGTTGCGGGAATGAGCGGCCGAACCTTAGCGGCGGGCCTTAACAGTCACAAGGCCGGCTACGGCTTGGTGGCAGGCGGCGCCGGCGGCGTAGTGCCGTGTTCGATCACGCGCAAGCGCGCCACGTTCTTCTGGTGCGCATCGTAGGTTTCCGAGAATACGTGGCCGCCGCTGCCGTCGGCGACGAAATAGAGGTCCTTGGTGCGCGCCGGATTGGCGGCGGCATCGAGCGAGGCGCGGCCCGGATTGGCGATCGGGCCCGGCGGTAGTCCGTCGATCACATAGGTATTGTAGGGCGTGGGCTGCTCGATCTCGCTTTTCAGGATCGGGCGGCCGAGCGAGCCCTTGCCGCCGGTCAACCCGTAAATGATGGTCGGATCGGACTGCAAGCGCATCTTGCTCTTGAGGCGATTGACGAATACCGAAGCCACGCGCGAGCGCTCATCGGGCTTGCCGGTTTCCTTCTCCACGATCGAGGCCAGCGTGACCAGCTGTTCCGGCGTCTTGACCGGAAGATCCGCCATGCGGTGTTCCCAGATTTCCTGCACCAAATGGAGATGCGCCTGTTGCATGCGCTGGATGATTTGCGCGCGCGCCATGCCGCGGGTGAATTTGTAGGTTTCCGGCAGCAGCGTGCCCTCGTGCGGGATTTCCTTGATCTGGCCGGAGAGCGCGTCGTTCTCCAGAAGCTTGGCGACGATCTGCTCGGAGGTCAGCCCTTCAGGGATCGTCAGCGCGTGCTGCACCACCTTGTTTTCGATGATGGTGTTGACCACGTCGGCGAGGCTGGCAGCCTTGCTGAACTGGTATTCGCCGGACTTGAGGTCGCCGCGGGCTTTGAGCACCAGCACCCCGCCGATGAACACCCAGGGCTGATCGATCACGCCTTCGCGCGCCAGCAGGTCGGCGATATCGCGGATGCCGAGACCGCGTGGAATATTGACCACCTTGTCGTCGCTCAGCGGTCCGGGCGCTTCGAAGCGCTGCTTGCCGACGTAAAGCGCGCCGCCGACGGCAACTGAGAGCACGATCAGCACCGTGAAGATCGCATTGCCGGCGATCACCAGCGGATGCCGCACCCGTCGGGAGCGGCGCGCGGGGGCCGGCACGCGTTCCGGCTCGAGCGCGGCGCGCGGACTGCGCGGCGGCTTGCTACTGGGCGGCGGCGGGACTGGCACGGGGCCCGATTTGCTCGCGGCTCCGCGGCCGGCCGATTCATGCGGTGGCTTGGAATTCACGCGCCCGCTCCCGCTATAGCGACCTGCAAGCTCACCTTCGGCACACTCCAGTTCGGCGATCGATCGCGCGCCCAGTCCCGATGGTCGGGCGCACGCTTAAGTCCGGCCGCGGCGGATTAGGAAATCATTAGCAGCTTTCGCACGTTAGGAAGAATTATGGCGAAAGCTTGGGGAGCGACACGGATTGCTAGTCGGTATAGCGGCGGAAGATCAGCGAGGCATTCGTTCCGCCGAAGCCGAACGAGTTCGACAAAGCGGTGTCGATGTCGCGCTTGCGCGCTACATGCGGCACCAGATCAATCGGCGTTTCGACCGACGGATTATCGAGATTGATGGTGGGCGGGGCAACCCGGTCGCGGATCGCCAGGATCGAGAAGATCGCCTCCACCGCGCCGGCGGCGCCGAGCAGATGGCCGATGCAGGATTTGGTCGAGGACATCGAGATGCGGCCGGCGGCATTGCCGACCACGCGCTGCACCGCGCCGAGCTCGATCTCGTCGCCGAGCGGCGTCGAGGTGCCGTGCGCGTTGATATAGTCGATGTCACCTACCGAAATTCCGGCGCGTTTGATCGCCATGCTCATGCAGCGGAACGCGCCGTCGCCGTCCGGCGACGGCGCGGTAATATGGTAGGCATCGCCCGACAGCCCGTAGCCGGTCAGCTCGGCATAGATCCGAGCGCCGCGCGCCTTGGCATGGTCGAGCGCTTCCAGCACCACCGCGCCGGCGCCCTCGCCCATCACGAAGCCGTCGCGGTCCTTGTCGTAGGGGCGCGAGGCGCGCTTAGGATCATCATTGAAACTGGTCGACAGCGCGCGCAACGCCGCAAAGCCGGCCAGCGCAATGCGATTGACCGGGGATTCCGTGCCGCCCGCCACCATCACTTCGGCATCGCCGAGCGCCACCATGCGCGCGGCGTCGCCAATGGCATGGGCGCCGGTCGAGCAGGCGGTGACCACCGCGTGATTGGGGCCTTTCAGGCCGAATTCGATGGAGACGAAGCCGGATGCGAGATTGATGATGCGGCCGGGAATGAAGAACGGCGACACCCGGCGCGGCCCCTTTTCCCGCAATGTGACGGCCACATCGGCGATGCCCTCGATGCCGCCGATGCCGGAGCCGATCATCACGCCGGTATTGGTCTGATCTTCGTAGCTCTGCGGCCGCCAGCCGGCGTCGTCGAGCGCCTGGCGTGCCGCACACATGGCGTAGACGATGAACTCGTCGACCCTGCGCTGCTCCTTCGGCTCCATCCATTGATCGGGATTGAAGGTGCCATCGCTGCCGTCGCCGCGCGGGATGCTGCAGGCTATCTGACAGGCGATATCGGAGACGTCGAACCGGTCGATTCTTTTGGCGCCGCTCTCACCCTTGAGCAAGCGTTGCCATGTCGTCTCCACGCCGCATCCGAGCGGCGTTAGCATCCCCATCCCGGTGACGACGACACGTCTCATGGCCGGCTCCGAGCCAAACTACACGCTCCTACGCTCCACCGGGGCATAGCCCACAATTCAGCGGCTAATGAAGCGATCGCGCAGCCGCGCAGGCTTTTGCTCAGCTTTTAGCGTTCTTTTCGAGAAATTTGACGGCATCGCCGACGGTCAGGATCGTTTCGGCGGCATCGTCGGGAATCTCGCAGCCGAATTCCTCTTCGAAAGCCATCACGAGCTCGACGGTGTCGAGACTGTCGGCGCCAAGATCGTCGATGAAACTCGCTTGCTCGGTCACCTTGTCGGGTTCTACCCCCAGGTGCTCCACGACGATCTTTTTCACCCGCTCGCCAATGTCACTCATCGTTCCAACCTCGTGCGTTTTAGATTTTGGGCTGCGACCGGGATCGTGATCGCAACCATCGCGGTACGGCCTCGTCGTGGCTGACGCTGGCGAGACGGCATTTCAAACGCGGAGCACAACTTGTTGCGACTTCCGCCCTCGGCCGCCCCAGCCGGGCCAAGGTTCGGTTACCATACTTCAAATCGGTTGACTAGCGCGTGCCACAGTACCCGGCTAACCCCCGCAGAGCCAAGCATTTCCGCCTCTTATTTGCGCATGATCTTTCCCGATAACCGGTAGCCATCCCCGATCAAGTCGAGGATAAACTTTTCGGGATCATGCGCTAAAACATCGCCATGCCACCGTTCACGTGCAGCGTCTGCCCGGTGACGTAGCCGGCCTCCTCGGAGGCCAGAAACACCGCCGCCGCCGCCACGTCGGCCGGCGTGCCAAGCCGGCCGGCCGGCACGCGGGAAAGGATCGTCTCGCGCTGCTTGTCGTTGAGCTTGTCGATCATGGCGCTGACGATGATGCCGGGGGCAATGCAGTTGGCGGTGACGTTGCGCTTGGCGTATTCGGCGGCGACCGACTTCATCATGCCCACCATGCCGGCTTTCGAGGCCGTGTAATTGCCCTGCCCCGGATTGCCGGTATAGCCGACGATCGACGAGATGCCGATCACGCGGCCCCAGCGCCGGCGCATCATGCGCATCACCGCCGCGCGGGTGAGACGGAATGTGGCGGTTAGATTGACCGCGATCACTTTGTCCCAGGCCTCGTCTGTCAAACTCACGAACAAATTGTCTTGGTTGACGCCGGCATTGGCGACCAGGATGTCGAGCTTGGCCATTTTCTCTTCCGCGCTCGGCACCAAGGCCTCGACCGCGTCCTTGTCGGCGAGATCGCAGGGCAGCACGTGCACACGATCCTTCAGTTCGCCGGCGAGCGCATCGAGTACGTCGCGGCGCGTGCCGGAGAGCGCGACGGTGGCGCCCTGGCCATGCAGCGCGCGGGCGATGGCGCCGCCGATGGCGCCGGTGGCGCCGGTCACCAGCGCAGTCTTGCCGTTGAGGTCGAACATCAAAAGCTCCTTCCCGCCTTGAACGCGGCGATGTCCTCCGGGCTGCCGATCGCACTCGCGCTGGCGCCAGCGGCAATGCGCCTGATGAGACCGCTCAGCACCTTGCCGGCCCCCACTTCGTAGAACGTCGCAACGCCGGCGGCCGCCATGACGGCGACCGACTCGCGCCAGCGCACCGTGCCGGTGACCTGCGCGATGAGCGCTGCCACGATCTCGGCCGGCTCGCTGATCGGCTTGGCCAGCACGTTCGCCACCACCGGCACCAGCGGCGGCTTGATGCTCACTTTCGCCAGCGCCTGCGCCATCACATCGGCGGCCGGTTGCATCAAGGCGCAATGGAAGGGCGCGGACACCGGCAGCAGCATGGCACGCTTGGCGCCCTTGGTCTTGGCGATTTCCACAGCGCGCTCGACCGCCGCCTTGTCGCCCGATACCACCACCTGGCCGGCGCCATTGTCGTTGGCGGCCTGGCAGACCTGTCCCTGCGCGGCTTCGCGCGCGACCGCAGCCGCCGTGTCGAATTCGAGCCCGATCAGCGCCGCCATGGCGCCGATGCCGACCGGCACCGCCTTCTGCATCGCCTGCCCGCGCAGGCGCAGCAGCCGCGCGGTATCGGCGATGGTGAACGCGCCAGCGGCGGCGAGCGCGGAATATTCGCCGAGCGAATGGCCGGCGACGAATTGCGCGTCGCGTTTGAGATCGAGACCGGCTTCGGCCTCCAGCACACGCAGGGTGGCGAGCGAGACCGCCATCAGCGCCGGCTGGGCATTCTCGGTGAGCGTGAGCGTCTCGGCCGGGCCCTCGAACACGATGGCGCTCAGCTTGGCGCCGAGCGCCGCGTCCACCTCGTCGAACACCTGCCGGGCGGGCGGGAAGCTTGCCGCCAGCGCCTTGCCCATGCCGACCGTCTGGCTGCCCTGGCCCGGAAACACGAAAGCGACCGCCATGCCCCCTCACAACCTTGTTTTTTGCCGGAATCAGGCCGAAAGACACCGCAGGACCGGTCCTGTCAAGTTATGCACGCTCCGGTAACGAAGCGAAAAGACTCAACCGCTATGCTGGGTTTTTATTGCCGATAAGGCTCGTTTCATGAGCGAATTGGTGAGCGAACAGGACCTTGCGCGCGCCCGCAGCGATGCGGCCTTCCGTATGCAATTAATGGCCGGCAATCTCGAACGGCTGCTGGAAGCGCTCAAGCAGATGCGCAAGGTGGACGACCCCAGCCCGGAATCGGCCCGCCAGCTGCGCGAAGGCGTCGATCTCGCGGTAAAGCTGGCCGACCGCCCAGAGCCGGTGACCCCGCGGCGGTCTGACCGCTCGCGTCGAGATGGGGCGTTTTTGGTGGCGCGTGATCTTGTCCGAAAACCGGTGCCCATCCCCGATCAAGTCGAGGACAAGCCTTTCGGGATCACGCGCTTTTGCTTGCCTTTTTCGGCCCAATCCGCCTATAACCCGCGCGTTCCGTCGATCCTGGTTGGGAGCTGAACGGACGGCCGGTTTTCTTCGAGAAAAGAGGAAAAACGGTAGGGCCAGTGGGCCCGTCGTCCCGTGTTCCCGCCTTCAGAGCATTCGAGCCTTTCCCGAAGGGCTCGAGGGGCTAGGCGCCAGGATCGAGGACATGGGTAAACAAGGGAAAGGCATTTCATGCCGCTATACGAACACGTCTATCTCGCGCGCCAGGACCTGAGCACGCAGCAGGTCGAGGAATTGACCGCCAAGCTGTCCGGCGTCATCGCCGAGGGCGGCGGCAAGATCACCAAGACCGAATATTGGGGGATGAAGTCCCTCAACTACCGCATCCGCAAGAACCGCAAGGCGCACATGACGCTGCTCAATGTCGACGCGCCGCCGGCGGCGCTCAACGAGATCGAGCGCCAGGAGCGGCTCAACGAAGACGTGCTGCGCTACCTCACCATCAGGGTCGAGGCGCACGAGGACGGCCCCTCCGCGATGATGCGCAAGTCCGATCGTGACGATCGCGGCGAGCGTGGCGACCGCGGCGATCGTGGACGCGGTGAACGCCGCCCGCGGCGCGACGAGGCCGAAGACGACGCCGGGCCCGCGGCGGTCGCAGCGGTGGAGGAATAGGCCATGGCATTCGGATCATCCCAAGGTGGCGGTGGTGGCAGCGGCGCCCGCCGTCCGTTCTTCCGCCGGCGCAAGACCTGTCCGTTTTCCGGCGCCAATGCGCCGAAGATCGACTACAAGGACGTCAAGCTGTTGCAGCGCTACGTGTCGGAGCGCGGCAAGATCGTACCGAGCCGCATCACCGCGGTGTCGGCCAAGAAGCAGCGCGAATTGGCGCAGGCGATCAAACGCTCGCGCTTCCTCGGCTTGCTGCCTTATGTCATTCGCTGATCCGCTGCGCGGATCAGTTGCGTGATTAGGTAAACTTCGGCGCATGATCCCGAAAAGTGGGAACCGGTTTTCGGATAAGATCATGAGCAAATGAAAACGAGGCTGGCGGGGTCACCCCGCGAGCCGATGGTTGGGGCGGATATCCGTCTCTAACCGCTCGAAGAGCGGGACAGCTCGTGATGATGCAATTCGGATTGATCGGTATCGGTGCCGGCGCCGCGGCGGCTTTGCTGTTCGCCTCGGTGACCTCGGGCGCGTGGCTGTCGATTCCGCTGTTCTATCTGGCGCCGCTGCCGATCATGCTCGCCGGGCTCGGCTGGAGCCATTGGGCGGCATTGATCGCCGCGTTGACCGGCGCGCTGGCGCTCGCGGTTGCGTTCGGCCCGGCGTTCTTCTTCAGTTTCCTGGCCGGCGCCGGGCTGCCGGCCTGGTGGCTCGGCTATCTCGCGATGCTGGCGCGTCCGCTCGGCAACGGCGGCGCCGCAGCGCTCGAATGGTATCCGCCCGGCCGGCTGGTGGTATGGGCGGCCGTTCTCGGCGGACTGGTCGTGGTGGTTGCCATCCCCAATTTTGGCTTCGATGCCGAGAGCTTCCGCGCCGGCCTGCGTCAAGCGCTGACGCATATCCTGCGCGTGGACACCGAGGTGCCGACGAATGCCCCGCTCACCACGCCCGGTGTGTCCAATACCAGCCGGCTGGTCGACTTCCTGGTGGCCGCCATTCCGCCGGCGGCGGCGGTGCTCGCCACCATCACCAACGTGCTCAATCTGTGGCTCGCCGCGCGCATCGTGACGTTTTCCGGCCTGCTGAAGCGGCCGTGGCCGCCGCTCGCGGCCATGACGTTTCCGCGCACGCTCGCGGCGGCGCTCGCGATCGCCGTCGCCTTGAGCTTTGTCGGCAGCCTGATCGGCATCGTCGCCGGCGTCGTGTCGGCCAGCCTGCTGATGGCCTATGGCGTGCTCGGCTTCGCGGTGCTGCACGCCATCACCCGCGGCATGGCGAGCCGCATCTTCTTACTCGGCGGCGTTTACGCCGCGGTGCTCGTGTTGGGCTGGCCGGTGCTGGCGCTCTGCCTGCTCGGCCTGATCGATGCGGCCATCGATTTGCGCGCGCGCATCGCTCCCACGCGCGGACCCCCGGCCCACACCTGACGACGAGACATCAGCCAACAACTTAAATTCAGATCAACCAAGTTCAGATCAAGGAGTGACGACCATGGAAGTGATCCTGCTCGAGCGCATCGGCAAGCTCGGACAAATGGGCGACGTCGTGCGCGTGAAGGACGGTTTCGCCCGCAATTTCCTGCTGCCGCGCGGCAAGGCGTTGCGCGCGACAGCCGATAACAAGTCGAAGTTCGAGTCGATGAAGGGCGAGCTGCAGGTGCGCAATCTGGAACTCAAGGGCCTCGCCGACACGGTGGCCGCCAAGCTCGACGGCAAGACCATCGTGGTGCTCCGCCAGGCCAGCGAGTCCGGCCAGTTGTTCGGCTCGGTGTCGCCCCGCGACATCGCCGGCATGCTCAATACCGACGGCGCCGAGGTGAACCGCTCGCAGGTCGTGCTCAACGCGCCGATCAAGACCATCGGCCAGTACAAGGTGCCGCTGGCGCTGCATCCGGAAGTCGAGACCATCGTCACCGTCATCGTCGCGCGCAGCGCGGGCGAAGCCGAACGGGTCGCGCGCGGCGAGGACGTCACGGTGCGGCGCGAGCAGGCCGAGGAAGACGCGGCGGCCGCCTTGGAAGCCGCGGAAGCCTTCTTCGAGCCGGAAGCGGCCAAGGTGTTGCGCGAGGCAGGGGAGCCGGAAGCCGAAGCCGCGGCCGAAGCGGCGCCGGCGGGCGACGAAAAAAAGCCCGCGAAAGCCGCAAGGAAGAAGAAATAGGACGAAGACGCAGCGCAAGCCTAGAGCGTGAACTCATAAACGGACGGCCAATTGCCGGCGTGGTGCGCCGACGAATGTCCGTTATCGGGTAACCGCACGACCGAAATGGGACAACCGTCTTAAGCTTTCATCTTGCCGCCACATTATGTACGGCTTATCGTTTCGATCACAGAAGTCCGTACGCTAGCGATCCGGACACGGTAGGGAGGTCGTCATGCTGACACGAAGAGGCTTTGCGGGCTTTGCGTCCTGCGCGGCCACGGGGTTCATTGCGACCGACGCTTCGGCGGCGGAGGGTGCGCCGCCCGCAGCGACGCCAGGCGTCAAGCGAAAAATTCTCTCGCAGATGGACGGTCCGATGCCGGGCTATGTGACGATAAACATGGAAGTGGAAATAGATCCGGGAGTAACGATTGCGCGGCACACGCATCCAGGAATCGAATCGAGCTATGTCTTATACCAACGGCCCCGAATA